>NZ_JBBKTX010000001.1:0-329831 GCF_044962685.1 Oceanobacter antarcticus | reverse complement strand
GACTGGGTTCAACTTTGGGATTAGCAGTGGTAGCAGGTTTTGGCATGGTGATTCTCCTGAGCGCCCTGATTTAGATGTTATCTCAAAAGCCACTGGCTCAGGCTTAGGTTGACATACAGGGTAACAAAAGCGTGATTCTGAATAGGCACCCCATTTTCGGTTAATGGAAATCCATTAACGTCTTCCTGAATACTCTTTTCTTCATCAAAGATATGTTTGGAGTTTTTATATAGATACAGATTTCTCAAATAAAAAACCATAAAGCTGGAGATCAATTCTCGACCATGAAATCCTGATATGAACGATAAGTCTTCAATTTTCAGAGACTCTTTAATCAGATTTTCGAGTACATTCGCTCGAAAATCAGGCAATATGCAACCGTGTATGCGTGTAAAATCGATAAGCCATAGGCAAAATACATGAGCTTTTTCTTCTGGAATATCTGGATAGTTAAATTCGTGCAGAGCATTTAGAAAGACGCCAGAATTGCTATTTGCAATCTCATAAAAATCACTTTTAAGTGACATGTGATTCATAATGTAAAAGGGATAATGCAGCTCTCCTACAATTGAATCAATAATATCAATGACAGACCAGTATATGATATTGAGATTAAAATAATGAATGTAGAATTTGTTTTCGATGAGCCAGCTTAGAATAATGAAAAGCTTATCAGATTTAAGCATATCCAAAAAAATCACCTTTAGCAATATGCTTGAGCTTTAACTCACGGGCAATTTTTTGAAGATTCAAATTCTTAAAGAGAGCTGAATAATCACTATCGGTACTTAACCCTTTATGTAGTATTCCCGCGAGAACAAAGTTATCTGTCTTGCCAACATTAAGGCCCGTATCTTTCAGATATAGTTTTCGGATGTTATTCGTTTCATCATAATAAAATGTATAGACATCATCAGTATTTTTAAGACCATGATACTGAATGAGAATATCTCTATGTTCATTGACATCCATTTCATTCCCCTCATGTAACTCTCAAAAGAAGATCAATTTTAGTTATATATAATATTTGAAATTATGCTTCCATTTATCATGCTTGAACTCTGGATTAGATAGCAAAATCTCACCAATCCTATCTGAGTTTTTTACAGTAATAGGCTCGCTTTCACCCAATTGACAGGCGTTATAATTCAGCTTGGTCAAGCCTAGAACATCTTGAGCTACTTGAACCAGGTCAGCATCACCGTGCTGAATTTGGATGAGCAATGGAACAGGAACTTCCCAGCCATCATAGGAACCAACGCGTGGTTTAAACCCTGTGGTAAACAAATACCCTCTGTATTTGTTTCGCTGCCAAAATGTCCCTCTCAAAATGGGGTGTTTTCCACGAAGTCCGACTTTAGGGTGATCACCATATCGAAACAGCCTAGGGCACGAATTATCCTTTCTTACCTTTATGGCATTCAATTTCACTCCTTCAGGACAAGCTTTTTGAAAGCCCTCAAATTCTTCCTTGTTAATGCCAGACCTTGCATGCAGAAAAACTTCCTTTAGTGGCTTTCCTTCCTGATCCTGATAGGTTTCAATTGCTCCTTTGAGCATTTTTTCTGCCGCTTCTTTAGACAAGTGAAACTCCTTCTTTTCTGGTGAGTACCAAGGCCCAAACTCACCAACGAAAACAACACCATCACCACTATCTAAAAACATTTGAGCAGCACAACATGCTGTTCCACTTTTCTGATTTGCCAGTTTATAAGCCAACCCAATATAACAAACACCTTCTCTTGCCCATGGCGTTTTCCATGGTTTTAAACCGCATTTGTAATATAAGGCAGTACCAAAATTCCATAACCTATCAGACAACGGATTAACACCCGGCTCACCATCCCGTATTTGCTTAGTTATCCGTAAAGTGGATTCTCGTATAATCTGAATCGGCAAGTCATATTCCATCACACGAGCCTTTAGCTGACGCCTGAAGTCTGGTGATAGGCCATATTGTTCCAAATTAGTATTTTTATCGAACAGTGCCTCGTCTTCAAACAATCGTGATTGCCCCATATCATGATCTTTAAGGACATTCTTTAAATACTTTTTCTGTTCGTTTGTCTTGGGTTCATCACTTTTTTCTTGCACGTAAGATTGGGGACGGCAGTGGTCATAAACAAAATCTGGGACAACACATATTGCTAAAGCGGGCTTATTATCAAGCTTTTTAACCTTTTCAATATTTGATAAATACTGATTTGCCACTGCAAACGCACGCTCATGTTTATCAGATTTGGTCGCCGCATTTTGAAGTTCATTTGCATCAAGTGAATACGCTTTTAGAGGACTAGGCCAAGACGAACCAAAAGCCACATCATATCCGGGGTAAGGAGGCCATGGTCTTTGCCTATTAATATCAACACATGAAGAAGGTGCATTCAAAGCTTTGCACCACCCTCCCCAAAGATTTAGTCCTTCAATTGTTCCAATAACAATATTGTCTGGCAAGGAACTGCGAGCTTCATTTGGCCCAAATAGTGCTAATCCATCCTTGGGATCTTCAGCAACTTGGTCGCCACCAAAGGAGAGCAAGGGCTCATCGAGAAAATAAAACTTATCACTCATTACTGGCCTCCTTCTCTTTACCTGCGTCTTCGATATCGCTTTCCTCAAAATACCTTGAAGAGGCCATTTCTTCTTGGAAGTCCCCAATACGATCAACTGCTTCAACATCTATAGAGACAGGACAATCCCAATCCAAGGGTCGGGTAGAAACCGACACTGTTCTTTTTTTTTCTGATCCAATATTAATTAGAGTTTTATCTTCAGTCTTTGATAGCGCCTGCATCACACCAAGAGTTCTTGCCAGCCACTCTTTATTCCACCAGCTCTTAGTAACTTTCTTTCGTTTGCGAAGAATTTCTTTGCCTTCATAAGGCTTACCGTTCAGATCAGTAACCCGTATGTAAATACGAGTCATAACCCAAAACCTTCCTTCTTCATCACGATCTACTCGAAAACTTGGGCTAAGTTGGTATCGGAATTTTGTTGCTCTATCGCCCCAACCATCCTGCTTAATGCCTGTGCCTGCAACGTGCGTTTTTCTACCATCAACATGAATAAAAGAAATATTGTTATTCTTACTTTCTAGCTCCTTAAAATAATAGAGCTTTCGATCTTCACAATATTCCAATCCAGCCTTAGAACATGCCAGAAACAAACTTCTTCGAATTAATTCTTTAACAACAGATACCGAATTTCTTCCTTCCTTTTCGCGATAGCTTTCCCAAGCATATTCGGCAATCCTAGGGGCTTTAATTAGCGGTACACTGGCAGGAGGCACGTCAAAAGACAACAGCTTTTGCGGCGATACTTTTGCAAATGCCCACTCAGATCTTAGTTGCTCCAACTCTACATCATGAAGCTTCTTATCTAATTCACACACTAAAATTGATTTGGGAACGTCAACAGCAAATACATTCGAATACACCTTCTCACTAATGGGTCTAGTCACAGGCTCTGGCATATAAGCTTTTAAAGCTATAGATTTACCTCTAGCTTCGTCAAAGTCAGGTTTTATAGCTCTTGCATTTAACTGTTCTATGATTTGAGAAAGTCCGCCTGACCACATTTCATCAAACTTAGCTGGCTCCAATTTAAGTATTTTGGCGTTCGAGGCCGCCTCACTCAAATCATCAGACCAACACGGAATAACGAAACCATCTGCCTTAGCCGCCATACTTAGACGTGCGACAAATTCAGAATCGGAGAAAAAATCATAGGATAGGATCGGGAGATACTGAACTGCTCGCTGGTCAATTAAGGACGAAATGGATTCATCTTTATCCTCACCAGCTAAAGGAGAAAGGCCATAACACCATGTTTTGTAGCCTGCTATAGATAGTTTTCTGGAAAGCCAAGTTGCTAACGAATGATCTGGTTGTAAATGGTCGATAATAATTGTGTCTCTACACTCTGCTATAGAAAGACCACCTTTAACTGGAAACCATGGAGGGCAGAATATAGCGGGATGTTGTGCAATAAGGTGGCGCAACTCTCCCGCCAGCAGAACGCGAATTCTCTCTATATCGTATATTTCGAGATCCCAGTTAAAAACATCTTTAATTTTCTTTTTAGCCTTATCTTTCTCATTTCCTGAAAGGTCGCTTGTACAAACGAATACCACTTGGTCGGGATTGTGATGCTCCTCTTTTATCCGTTTACAATCCTGATTGAGTTTTACAGACCAGTCAGAACGTACCGTATAAGCAAATATTGTAAATACATCGTTTGTTTTAGTCGTGTAAATTGCATCCCGCCCCCTATCATTGCTGCCACCAATCGGCTCAACATTTAGAAAGCCGCAGCCAGACATCAGATCGGAGCTCAGTCGCTCGAACTGTCGATAGTCAGTCAAATTCTCAAGGCAATAAATTATCGGGTTCGCAGACATAAACCTCCTTAACTAAATCACACTGCAACTGCTACTCTCTCATTCGCTAGTGTGACTCCTTGTAGGGTTGAATCAGAGCAAAACGTAGCGTCTGCTAAGGGTCGACAACAGCCGATATTCCATTCATTACGATATTCAAGATAACTATGCTCATTGTTACGTGCAACAAAAATAATTGACTCATCCCTAGGTTTAGCACGAATTGCCTTCCCAAAAAGACAAACCGCCATCCAAGCAGCGTTGCTTGGTCGAGGGTTGCAAGGGCCAGGAACTACCCTTTGCTCATGGGGTGTTGGGGAGCAGGAACGCTCCCTGACTGGGGATTCAACGCCCAGACGTTGATGCATGGTTCGGTGTCGGTGGAGAGGTCACTTCTCCAAGTCTGACGAGTGCTTCAGCGGCGATACGCTGATTGGCAACGACAAGGCTCAATGCCTGAAAGTTGCCACCGCATGGGGGATCAAACGGGGGGCGCAGCTATCCCCCTTTGCAAGATGTATGGCGAGCCGCTTTTGACCTTCTCCGGGTGCGTAGCTACCGAGAAAAAAGTCAAAAGTGGCAATGCCATACACATCTTGCATCCACTGTTAAGCGGCTTAATCGCTGCGAGTTTTGATGGCGGTTCAGCGTGACCACAATGACCCGCTTTCTCTTACTACAACAGCCCTCGTTCAGCAAAGGAATAGGGTGCGCCTTGTCCGACAATGACGTGATCCAGCGTGCGTATGTCGACTAACTCCAGAGCGGACTTCAAGCGCTCGGTGATGTGCCTGTCTGCTGTACTGGGTTCAGAGACGCCAGAAGGGTGGTTATGCGCAAAGATCACCGCTGCGGCGTTAAAAGCCAGCGCGGCTTTAACCACTTCTCTGGGGTAGACGGCTGCGCCGTCTATCGTGCCCCGGAATAGCTCCTTACTTTTCAGGAGGCGGTTTTGGTTATCCAGAAACAAGATTGAAAAAACCTCGTGCTCCAGCTCTGAGAGCTTGAGCTTCAGATAGTTGAACGTGTCCTGTGGGCTGCATAAAGCTTGCTCGGGTTTTTGAAGGCGCGCTTCTAAAATCTCGATGGCCTGATTGATAACATTTTGTTCGTCTTGTGCATTCATGGTGTCCTGCTTTCTGTTAACGGTTGAATAACCCAGCTGTACAAGCCGTTATGCTCCGTTTCGGGAAAGATCTGCCTTTTGGTGGTCTGTATATTTAAATGAGACAGGCCGCCATTAAAAAGCCCATAGTGCCCTTGGTAGGGATGCACTATGGGCTTTCGATATCACAGCGTTATCTAGGCGATATGTCTGTGATTAGTGATGGATATGGCGCTGGTTAGAACGCGATAAGCTGGTGAATACGGGCGTATAAGTCCAATAAACGCAAGCGCTCAAATTGTCGTGAGTGCATCAGTGGATTATCGCCGCTTTTATCCGCTTTCAGGTAATACCCCATCCAGCGCATATCCTCGTCGTCGCCAAAGACATGATCCACTAGCGGGATCTGATACGGCACACCGGGGGCGTATAGAATATCGCCCCTGTAATCCCGCAGCATATCCGCAAGCGTGTCGCGCCATACCCGCCGAGAGAGATTAACCCCGCGAATAGCTTGCCAAAGCCTGCGGTAATACGCCCGATCCTGAAGTTGCTGATTTGAAGCCAACAGAATTGACCTGTGGGGCGTGCTAATACCCTGAAATATATCGTCCATGATGAATTTCCCTTTCAAGTTGAGTTGAACAATGAACGGCAACTTAAAGGGGCGATGGTCGGAATTCGGGAAAGATCGGTCTTTTTTACGGAAAATATCCTTCAGTCCGATTTCGCTTAATTGGACATAATTCTCGTGATCCAGCCTGAGCGCGGTTTCCCACCTTTCGGATAGGTCAGCGGCAAGCTGTCACCTCACTCTCACTGAATGGGGACGATGGTATGCAGGAGAATTCACAAGGGAGCATGGGAAAGGCCATTACCGGCTTTTCAGGGGCGCTGGCGGCCACAGGGGCTATTTTGCTGTCTCCGCTTATTGCCCGTCACGTGCGCGTGCCAGTGCAGGGCTTTCTAAGCTCAGAGCTGGATTATCAAACGGCGTATTGGGGATCGTGGGCAGTGGTCATATTGCTGGCGGCGAGTAGCTATTTTGGCAGCTCCGCCGTGCTTCAGCTGTTGGTGCAGTTGCTGTTTCGTCGCACTGTCAAAATCCACCGGAGTCCATTCTGATGATTGAAGAGGACTTCCACCGCCAGTATCTCTATGGCTCATCACGGCTGGGCACAGAAGCGGATGCTGTGGCCTTATCCAAGCGCGGCGCGCCCATTGGCGTGCTGGGTCAAACGATTCTGAGGCGGCGAGTTGAAGAACCCTCCTTGATCATGGGCGGGGCTGGATCGGGCAAAGGTGCGTGTGTGGGACTGTATCAATTAGTGCATCCCAGCATTCACAGCTTCTTTGTACTGGATATGGGCGGACAGTATTTCAGCACCACCTGGCACTATAACTTGGCTCAACAGCGTGAAGCCTATGCGCTCAATGTGGAAGGTGTGGGTGCTTATCCCGATATCAACCATCGCTTGGATCTCTGGTCGATCCTAAAGCCCGACGATCCCTTGCTACTGGATAATGCGCGGCGCATTGCAGGGATGGGCGTTCGTGAGGAAAGCGGCGGCGAGAGCGAAGGCGATAATGCCTGGGTCGGTAAAGGCGCTCGGCGTTGGTGTGCTCGACTGCTAATGGGGCTGGTGATCGCAGAAGGCCGAGTGACACCCGCTCGCTTCTGGGAACACTTGCTTAGGCTCGACAGTGATGATGAGTATTTCAAGGATTGGAGCCGGCCTTTTGAGCAGATCTCACACGATTTGTATTCCACCTTTTTGGAAATCTTCAGCAAGAAGCACGGCTCTGAGCGAGAATACGGCGCGATCATGGGCAAGCTCAAAGACGACTTTGACTGGCTGGCCTCTGAACCTGTTGCGGCATCGGTCAGTGGGGATAGCGATTATCTGGCCTATTTGCCCGACCCAAACCGCAAAATCGCTGTTTACTACGTGCTCAATAGTGGCAGTGGCAAGCTGATGGAAAGCCTCACCCGTATGGTGGTCGGGATTGCCATGCTCCACTGCACCCGATTTCACCAAAGCAAACGTCCTTTGTTCTATCTGGAAGAAGCCGCTACGTGCGGCGGTGCTAATTTCATCAAGCGTCTGGTCAGTGAGTGCCGTAAATACATTGATACCGTGCTGGTCTATCAGTCCCAAGGGCAGCTCAACCATCTGTTTGGCAGAGCAGGATCGCAAGAGATCATTGAAAGCTGTGGCACTCAGATCATTCTTGGCGGGGGCATCAGAGATATTCACAGCGCGCAGCGCTACGCCGAGATGATCGGCAGAACCACGGTTGAATATGACGACAAGCTGATACAGGCAGACCGGCGTTTTAAGGCCGAAACTGCCCGGCTGGAAGCCTTGATGCAGGGCGGGCATATATTAGAGTCCGAACGCCAATATCAGCATGAGGCCAGTCAAAGCCAGCGGCGCAGGCGCATAGGTCGATCCGTTCTTGATCCCGCAGAATTGATGCGACTGAGCAACCAGGTGCTGATCTTCTCACCGGGCGCAGGCATCCCACCGATCTTGGCGGAAAAACTGCCGAAATATTTTTTAAACCCGGCTCTGGCGGGGAAATACGCCCCCGACCCATTGTTCCCGCCACTGGACAGAATCCAGATACAGCACAGAGTCTGGGGCAAACAAACCAAGCGTTTTATCCGCAAAGCCGTACCGCCAAAACTGGCGCACTGGCCTAATCATATCAATGGCGAAATCGCCTATGTGCAGGGCTATAAAACATGGTGAGAAGTGCATTAAACGGTGATCTTGAGAGGTGACCTGAGGCGGAAAAGCGTTTCCCACTCTGTGAGTGCTGGCTTTGTATGCTGAAGGGTTAGCGAGGCTTGTACAACAAGTCATTGTCGTTGGTCAGTCCATCACGGCGGCGGATCAAGTCGTTGTAGTTAAACAGGACGTAGTAATAGAAATGTTCTCGGAAAGCATCATCCAACGGCCAGCCTTGGGCTTCGGCTTGGTAACAGCTCGGCAACAGGGTCTGAAAGATGTCATCAAGAATGATCTGATCATCCACGCTGGGCACACTGGTCAATAGCGCGTCCAGTGCCTCCCAGCCCTTACGGTGCAGCGCCACCAAGCGCACCAGCCCGTCCGGGCAGGATAAGGCACGGACTTGAAAACTGTCTTGGCACAATAAGCGAAATTCACGAACAGAGCGCATACTCCATTATCTCGCAGCCAACCTAAAGCAAGCAAAGAAAATCCACAACCGATTGAATTCATTGAGGTAATCACAATGGATGAGCATAAGGGTAAGGCCAATGATGCCTTTGCACACGCAGCGCACGGTCATGAAGCGGAAGCTGTGACAGCGCCAGACATGATAAAAGACTCCGCTCCCCACCCAGAACCTGCCCCTCATGGGGCAGAGGTCGTTAAACGCCAGCTCTTTAACCAACGCTGGGATCAGGAAGTCGAAAAACACCGACCCGATCCCTTTGATCAGGTCGAACAGAACAAGCAGCAGCGGCTAAGCCAAAGCTTTGGGGAACAGAGCCAAGGCACAAACAGAAGGAATGACAGAGGGCGGGAGTAAAATCAGGATTGAAGCAAGATAGGAAAGCTGAGGCCGCTTAAGCGGCCAGAGGCTGTGCTTTGGCTAATTTTTCTTTGAGGACTTCGCTGTGCTGGGCGATCCAAAGATCGTTCAACAACTGGAGGTTTAGCCAAAATTCCGGGGATGTACCGAGCACTTTGGCCAGTAAGAACGCGGTTTCAGCGGTAACACCACGTCGATTGCCGCATAATTCATTGACGGTTTTGCGCCCCACCCCCATTGCTTTAGCCAGCTCACCTTGAGAGATACCCATGGGGGACAAAAACTCCTCTTTAAGCATGGCTCCGACACTGGTCGGTTGATGAGCGGGAATCTGTAACTTGTCAGCCATTGTGTGTGCCCTTTGTTATCGGTCGTTTTATCGATAAGTGTGTGGATCTAAGTAAACCTGGGTTGCTTCGCCATTGCCCCACTGAAAGATCAGCCGATATTGTTTATTCACCCGAATGGAACACCATCCATCCAGCTTACCCGTCAAGTGCTCAAAGCGATTGCCTGGCGGTATTCGCAAGTCCTTTTCCTCAACAGCGACATGCATAATATCGAGCTTCCGCTTGAGCGCACTTTCTAACGAGGACTGAATAGTGGACGATTTCTTGCCTTGGAAGTAATAATCCTCTAGCCACTGATCCTTGAATGATGCAATCATAAATGTAGCCTGTATCGATACACGATACAAGCCATTTCTCCTGTAGAATATTGCTGTGTCAGTAAAGCGGTCTTAAAAGTGATCTCAAAAATGATCAAAGCCTCGCTCTGGCTCAAGGGCTGGCAATGGTGCGCGGATCAATGCGCATCGTGTACTTGGATGTGCTCCCAGTGGTGAGCACGGATACAGCATCCTGACCACGGTTGCCTTGCGTGGCATTGAGCCGGTAGCGCTTGGCGTAAATCTGACCGTCAAGCTCCATCCTCACTTCAAAAGAAGCGCCCGTGGGCACTGCTCCTGAATAAAAATTGACCGCCCTGTGTGTCAACCTGAGTCTGAACCAGTTGAACGGGTTTCCCGCTTGCCCTATCAGTATGGGTATCAAGGTGGCATCGAATTCGTTGAGCGCTTTGCCGAACGCTATCAGGCCTATCCCTCCAGCTCTGCGGCTTCCACGTACAGCGTGTTGTTCCAGTACAAGGCGGCGGTTGAGCGGGCACAGAGCTTTGATTCCGAAGCGGTGATCCGGGCGTTGGAAGGACATCAGTATTCCATGCTAAAAGATCCGCAGGAATGGCGTGCCTTCGACCACCAGAATGTGCAGTCGGTCCAGGTCGTCCGGGTCAACAATCGCGATGTCGCCCTGCAGGATCAATTCAACGAGGACTTTTTTGAAATTCTGATGAGCATTCCCGGCGCCCGGGTCGCCAAAACCGAACAGGCGTGGCGAGATGAGTGGCTCGCGGCCGGGAAAACGCCGTACCTGCAATAACGGCCTCTGGCCGCCAAACGCCACAGCCAGATCAGCCAAGTGTGTACACGAAGTAACCCTCTGCGTGGTAGCGCCAGAACCGCAGGGGCCTCAGCGAGGGTTACAATCATTCGGCAATCGGACACCAACCGAGTACCGTGCACAAGCAACCTCCCCGGAGAACCTCCAGTAAAGAGTGGTACTCATCAGGGGCGGGTTACACAAGCGTTTGGCTATCAATAGGAAGGTAAGCCTGACACCGAAATCGCTGAGTTGATTCAGGCTTACCGCGACGATGTTGCAAAAGGGCAGCCTGACTCAATACACAAAATCGACAGTGATCCAGAAGGTATTGCGATACTTGATAACCAAGCACTCGCCAGCTCAGAAGCAAGTGCACAGCCCTCGATTCAGATTAATTGCGATTGGATACAATACTAGTACTGAGAGTTTAAATGAGCATGCTAATCACCAGTATCGCAAGCATCATCAAGGGAATAATCTCCCTTAATCTTATTTTCTATACTCCTAGCATGGGAATCTTGACTAAGATAGCGACTTCCACCAGATTTATAATGACTATAAGATTCCTCCAAATTCTTCCCCGCACGAGCAATATCAAGTGTCTCTCCAGGCGAGAACTCTTGCTGATGAACACCACCGAGAAATGCGATTAATATAGTCTTATGATCACCTTTACCCGTTACAATTTGATCAGGATTAAGTCGTTTTTTTACTATTCTAGAATTTGCTAACTTTTCACTCATCCAATAAACTGGCTGATCTACTGTGCATGAATGTTCTTTTAATTTTTCTATAGTCGCTGCCTCTGGGTATGCCCCATCTGCCTGCGCTTGAAATGCACTGCCTAATGTCAGCGGCAAGGCAATAGCCGCTACTTTTACTTTATCCAAAAAATTGGTTTTAAGGTCATTTAATTGCAAAGACATCGTAACCTCTTTGCACCCTCTGGCTCTGTTCAAATATTTTTTATATGTATTGTTGATTTGCGATTACCATATCTTTGAAATAAGACGGAAAAATAAAATAGCGTTTTGGAGATAAAGCTGCGGACGCTTTGTCGGTGCGGGGAAGCGGGGCTTGATGACAAAAAACACGCCTGATCGATCAAACAGTTCTTTAACGTATCTTTGAAAGTAAACACGATTCCATTCCTCTGGTGTTATCAATGAGTGTTATCAATGCGTCAGCAAGGCACCCGGCGAACAGGGAAGCAAACCGAGCGCCTTGCCTCTACGCAGAGACTATATTTTTATCTATCTTTCTCAACTTTTAAAGAGCAGTTGGGAGAGTTCCAATGCCCTCACGCTGAGTAACCGGTGCATAGCTGACCATTTTCGCGCTGTTCTTGAACCAGTGTTTCCGCAAGGGCATATGCCCTTGGGTCGTCTTGCTCTACGACCAAGCCGACCTGCTGCTGATTGTCTGTATTACGGCTATCCATGCTCATCTGTTCCTGCTTCGTTAAGCCCACTGGCTCACTCATAGGGTATCAAGAAGAGATTAAGAAACCGTAAAGATGGCGTGTGAAACGCTTAAATCAGATCGTCCACATCCACGTTGAGCGCGTCGGCCAATGCCTTGAAGTTATCGACGGTGCCACGGCGTTTGCCGTTTTCGATAGAGGAAATCACTGCCTGAGACAATCCGGTTTGCTGCGCCAGTGCGCTTTGCGATAGGCCGCGATAGTCGCGGAAGACTTTGACCGGGTGTTCCTGATCGATCACCAAGCGGCGGGTCACATCAGAGGGGAAGGATTCTTCCTCGCGGGTGCGGTAATAGGTGCGCAAGTCCAGCAGTTCTTCTTGCAAGCGGGCGTTTTCTGTTTCCAGCTCACTGACAACCTTGTCGTATTTTTTGCCTAGGTTGATAAATTCCTGAACCAGAGATGGGTGTTCGTAAGATGTTGTCATTTATACACGTCTCCTCTCGATCCGATTTTAAAAACCTCTAATATCTGGATGTCATCACCCACGGTGTACAGCACGCGCCAGTCACCAAAGCGACGACGGTAACCCTGATCAATGCCCTCTAGTGGGGTGATCATTGGGTCGGGCTTGTACGGGTCTTGGGCGACATCTTCCATTTTTAGAAAAATAGCCTCAGCCTTTTTGGGCTGCATTCGCCGTAGCACCTTTTGTGCAGACTTCACGTAGCGTACTTCCATCATTTTACTATTTCATATTGATATTGGTTTTGTCAAATTGATATTGCAAAATGCAATATCAGTCTGACTGTGTTATCGCTCCAAGCCGAAGCCTCTATCTTGCGTCTGCTGGCGCTCTTGATGGCGTTGATCCACTTGATCAAAAGCATCTTTGACAGAGTGCTGTTGGGTCTCGTTGATCTGGCGGTAGAGCTGTTCTTTGAATTGCTGAGTGTCAGCCTGTTGCTGCTGGTCGATCTGGGTGATTTCGCGCTGTAGGGCTTGGCGTTCTTTCATCTGAGTAAAGATCAGCTCATCGCGTTCTTGTTGGTCACGCTGTAAGGCTGCCAAGGCTTCCTGTTCATTACGCTGGATCGTGTCTCGATATTTACCAGTGAAACGATGCCATAAGCCTTTCATGCCTTTGGCGAAGCGTTGCTGTCTGCGCTGGCTGTCTTGTTCCCAGCGTTGTTGCTGGCGTTGTTTTTGCTCTGCGCGTTCGGTTTGGTGCTGCTTTGCAAGGTGTTTACGCTCTTGGGTCAGGCGATCAATGCGGGGCTGGTATTGCTGCTGTAGGGCGGCAAGGTGCTTGTGCACTGAGTTTGTCAGTTTGGCGCTCTGTCACCCTAGTTGTCCAGTAGGCGTTTTCGCCTAAATTCATCTCAGAGTGGGTCAAAAGGATTGCTATGCCGCGCTACTCAGTTGTCCAAAATACTGCGTTTAAGCAGCACATTTATTCCGTTCAATCTCCTGCAGTTTTGCAGGATTGAGTGATACCGCTCCTGCAACGTTGCAGTTTCGGGTATCGCCAGACCAGCGTCTGGGATTTTGTTGCTTAGCGTGCTCGTACACCACTTTCCGGTGAGCCAGAAGTGCATGGTCTTCGCCTCGATGACGTGCACCAGGCGTAACGAAGTTGATGCTGCTGATGCTTTTTCAGCACACGATAGAACGTGGACTCCGATGCGAGGTAGATGCCCTTGTCAGCCAGACGCGGTACGATCTGTGAGGGCGGCAGGCTCTGATATTCCTGCAGGTTGCAGGTGTCCACAATGAATGGCCTCTTCCTCTGACTGGGTCAGCTGGTGTGGCTGTTCCGGTGTTGGGTGTTGGGCAGCGCAAATAAAAACCCGCGCTGATTACTCAGCGCGGGTTTTTATTTGGCTTGGTAGCCGGAGGATGATGGAGGTTATTTACCTCACATCATGCCGCCCATGCCACCCATTCCGCCCATACCACCCATGTCTGGCATGCTGCCGGATTCTTTAGGAATCTCGGCAACCATGGCTTCAGTGGTGATCATCAGGCCAGCAATGGAGGCTGCGGCCTGCAGGGAAGAACGAGTCACTTTTGCTGGGTCGAGAATACCCAGTTCAATCATGTCGCCGTACTCGCCAGTGGCAGCGTTAAAGCCGAAGGCGCCTTCGCCTGCTTTAACTTTGTCGACAACCACGGAGCCTTCGGCACCGGCGTTGGCGGCGATCTGACGGATGGGCGCTTCCATCGCACGCAGGGCCAGTGCAATACCGACGTTCTGGTCTTCGTTGTCGCCTTCAACCGCTACGCTGCTCAGAGCACGGATCAGGGCAACACCACCACCAGCAACCACGCCTTCTTCTACCGCAGCACGGGTAGCGTTCAGGGCATCGTCTACGCGGTCTTTTTTCTCTTTCATTTCAACTTCAGAACCGGCGCCTACTTTGATAACGGCAACACCGCCAGCCAGTTTGGCGACACGTTCTTGCAGTTTTTCTTTGTCGTAGTCAGAGGTAGATGAAGCCATTTCTGCACGAATCTGTTCAACACGGGCAGAAACTTCTGCACCGGAGCCTGCGCCATCAACAATCACGGTATTTTCTTTGCTGATAACGACTTTTTTGGCCGTACCCAGCATTTCGAGGCCTGCGGTTTCCAGTGACATGCCGACTTCTTCGCTGATGACCTGACCACCGGTCAGTATCGCGATGTCTTGCAACATGGCTTTGCGACGGTCGCCGAAGCCTGGGGCTTTAACCGCAGCCACTTTGAATGTGCCACGCAGGTTGTTTACAACCAGTGTTGCCAGTGCTTGTCCTTCTACGTCTTCTGCCACAATCAGCAGTGGACGGCCAGATTTGGCGACGTTTTCCAGTACTGGAATCAGTTCTTGCAGGTTGTCGACTTTTTTGTCAACCAGCAGGATCAATGGGTTTTCCAGCTCGGCGGTCATTTTTTCTTGGTTGTTGACGAAGTAAGGTGACAGGTAACCACGGTCAAACTGCATGCCTTCAACCACTTCCAGTTCGTCTTCGAAGCCTTTGCCTTCTTCAACGGTGATGACGCCTTCTTTGCCGACTTTTTCCATGGCTTCTGCAATCAGAGCGCCTACGGTTGCATCGGAGTTGGCAGAGATAGTACCCACCTGGGCAATGGCTTTGCTGTCGGCACATGGCTGGGACTGGGCTTTCAGTTGTTCGACAACGGCGGTGGTTGCCTTGTCGATACCGCGCTTCAGATCCATTGGGTTCATGCCGGCGGCAACGGCTTTCAGGCCTTCGTTGACGATGGCTTGTGCCAGTACGGTGGCTGTTGTGGTGCCGTCACCAGCTTTGTCGTTGGTCTGGGAAGCGACTTCCTTGACCATTTGTGCGCCCATGTTTTCGAACTTGTCTTCCAGTTCGATTTCACGTGCAACAGAAACACCGTCTTTGGTGATGGTTGGGCCGCCGAAAGACTTTTCCAGTACGACATTGCGGCCTTTAGGGCCAAGTGTCACTTTAACGGCGTTTGCCAGTACGTTGACGCCAGCCAGCATTTTTTGACGGGCATCGTTGCCAAATTTAACTTCTTTAGCGGACATAATGTTCTTTCCTCAAAATTATTCGATTACAAACGGGAATCAACAGGAAGCGTGAATCAAGCTTCCAATACGCCGTAGATGTCGCTTTCGTTCAGAATCAGCAATTCTTCACCATCGATGTTGATGGTGTTGGAACCGGAGTATTTGCCAAAGACCACGGTGTCGCCCACTGCAACAGCCAGAGCCTGTACATCACCATTGGTCAAAACGCGACCGGTACCGACAGCTACCACTTCGCCCTGGTTTGGTTTTTCAGCGACAGATCCTGGCAGCAAGATACCGCCAGCAGTGGTTTGCTCTTCTTCCTTGCGACGAACAACAACACGATCGTGTAAAGGACGGATTTTCATTTGAGGTTGTCTCCAATGTGTAAAGCAATGTTTGCGGTATGCGGGGCAGAGGGTGTCATACATCCGCCCCAAATCTGTGTGTTTCGATAATTGGGACGCCGCGATGGTTTTCAACACCCCAGCGTAAAAAAAATTGTATTTGGTGGCATCTGCAATATGCCGTGCGGCTCAGTCTTCGCGACGATATTCGCCTTCAATCACTTCCGGGCGATGGCTACCAGGTTCAGGCCGGTCGGCAAAGGGAGATGACTGTTCGGCAGCAGACCGAGTGGCAAAACCGCCTCCGGCGACCACGACTCGGGGTTTGATCAGTTTCAGTACATGGCCAACCAGCGCCAGTCGGACGACGGGAGCCAACAAGGCAAATCCGACCGCATCTGTCAGAAATCCGGGGGTCAGCAGCAAGGCGCCAGACAAGGCCAGCAAGAAGCCTTCTGCCAGCTCGCGCGCGGGCAGTGTCCCTTCCTGCATTTTCTGGCTGGCACGCATGAGTACGCCCATGCCCTGCTTTTTAAGAATATTGACGCCAATAATGGCGGTCACAAAGATGATCACCAGCGTCCAAGTCACACCGATATAGCCGCCTATTTTGATTAAAACAGCCAGCTCTAACAGCGGCACAACAATAAACAAGACTAAAAATGGCACGATTACCTCCAGGTCTGTGCTTGGTATTCTGTAGGGTTGGATACTCCAACGCCCGAAAATTCCAATCGATGTGATGCGCTGGAAGCAACCAGAGCGCTTCATGTTGTTCTTAATCGGGGCGCATTGGGCAAAAAGCAAGGGCAGAACAGCGGCATATAACAATCCTTTGGGCCTTCGGCGCTGGTCTACACCAAAAGCAGGGTTGGGAGGAAACAGCCATTGCTTATACTGGGCCGATTTTTCACGGCTGTCCGGTTGTGTTGAGCAGAACCGCCAGCGGCTATTGATGGCAACACTGAACTTTTTTATGCAGGGTAGATGGTTGCCTGTCCCTGTTTACAACGGAGTACGCTATGAATTTGCAAGACAAAGTGATCGCTATTACGGGTGCCGGCCAGGGCCTTGGCCGGGCAATGGCTGTTTATCTGGCCGCTCGCGGAGCACGTATTGCGGTGATTGATATCAATCAGGAGCATATGGCTGAGACGCTGGGTCTGATCGAGGCGGCGGGCAGCAGTGGCCGCAGTTATCGCTGTAATGTGGCGTTGGAAGATGAGGTAGAAGCCACCTTTGCGGCGCTTGCCAGTGACTTCAACGGCTTGCATGGTCTGGTGAATAACGCCGGGATTTTGCGTGATGGCCTGATGGTGAAAGTGAAAGAAGGTGACGTCAGCAAGCTGTCGTTAGCGCACTGGCAGGCGGTCATCGACGTTAACCTGACCGGGGTGTTTCTTTGTGGCCGAGAGGCGGCGGTGCAGATGATCCAGCACGATTGTCAGGGTTGTATCGTTAATATTTCCAGTATTTCCCGTGCCGGTAATATTGGCCAGAGTAATTATTCTGCCGCCAAGGCCGGTGTTGCCAGTCTGGCGACAGTCTGGGCAAAAGAACTGGCCCGTTACGGTATTCGCGCCAATGCCATTGCGCCGGGGTTTATTGCGACCGAAATGACCCAGAGTATGAAGCCGGAAGTACTGGATAAAATGACCGCCGGAATTCCAGCCCGTCGCACCGGACAAGCGGATGAAATCGCCCATACCGTGGCTTTTCTGATGGAGAATGATTATATGTCGGGCCGGGTCGTCGAAGTGGATGGCGGCTTGCGTATCTGATTCGGGCTCAGGCAACATTGATCCCAGTTGCATACCGGGGTGTCCAGCCCCCTGGCATTGTGGTTACACTGTCGGCCCAAATACGACCAGGACAGGCCGCAACTATGGTTATTGCGCCCCGCTCGGTGGCTCCGGTCACGCCTAACGATATTCGTTTGTTTACCCTGCTCGCCAGCGTTCCACCTGGCCGGGTGGTTACCTATGGTCAGTTGGCCGATTTTATCGGTGCGCCGCGACGGGCGCGCTGGGTAGGCCAGCTACTCAGACAATTACCGAAAGACAGCAGTCTGCCCTGGCATCGTGTTATTAATGCCCAGGGCAAAATCAGTTTGCCGATTCTTGAAGGTGGCCGGGAACAGGCTGAGCGCCTGCGGGCAGAAGGCGTGCTGGTGTCGGCCGATGGGCGTGTCAGTCTGCGGCTGTATCGCTGGATGCCTTGATGTTCGGCTATTCTTTGATTGGTATTTCTAACAGATAGTTCTCTGACAAATAGTTCTCTGACAGGTCAATTATTACCCACCCTGGCCCTGCCCTGTCGCCATCCGGTTTATGGAGCCGTACCATGCTGACGTCAATTCTGATCGGTTTTGTGTTGCTGCCTTTATTGGTCACAACGTCCATTATGGTGGTTGCCGAGCCTCCCGCCGGGGTGATCGCCTACACTTGCGTCGGCCCACAAGCTCAGGTGCTGCTGGCCTACGACAACGGCAAGAATCGTAATGGCTGGGCGGCCTTTGGCGGTCATGGCGAAGACGGCGAGCGCATTGTTGATACCGCAGCCCGTGAGTTCCGAGAAGAAACCGGTTGTATGTTTGCCACCCCCTTGCCAGCTGATCTTGAAGGTCGCAAGCGTTCAACGGTTGGCCCTTTCTATACTTATGTGGCGGAAGTGACCTACGTTGATCCGGCGTCGATTGCCGCCTCCCAATGCGGTACGCCACGCGAGCGTAAGGACTGGATCTGGGTCAATCTGGAAGATCTGGTGGTTGCCTTGCGCAGCGGCGATGATGTTGCCGACGCCAGTATTCCAGGCAAGCGCTATCCCTTGTGGTTTGCCGGTCGACTGTCGTTAAAACAGGCGCTGAACGATGGTTTGCTGCCAGACTCCAGCGCGGTGTGTCTGCAAAACTAGTTCTCGTCCGGTCACAGCCCTTGCCCACTTATCTTTTGCCGAGGTTATCCTGGTGCTGATTCTGGCCAAAATCCTGATTACATTTTTGACGGTTGTTTTGCTGGCCCGTGTTGCTGAGCAAATGAGTCCTCGGCATGCGGGGTTATTGGCCGGATTTCCGCTGGGAACCGGTATTGCGCTGTATTTTTTTGGTTGGCAACAGGGTACAGACTTTGCCGCGACCAGTGCGGTGTTTACGTTGTCGGGATTAACGTCAGCGGTTTGCCTGGCTTGGGGTTATTGGCAGGTGATTCGTCGGCATACCGGTTTGCACTGGGTGCCGGTCGCGATGATTTCCGGTCTGCTGTGTTTTTTTGCCAGCAGTTGGCTATTACAGCAGTTACCGCCCCATCGTGGCTTGGGTTTGTTGGTGGTGGTCGGGGCTATTGTGTGCTTCCACACGCTGTTTCGCGCCATTGACGAGACGGCCCCGCTGAGCAGCGATCCTTATATTGGCGCAGACTGGTTCCACAAACCGCTGGTACGCCTGTTGTTTCGCGCTGCCATGGCAACGTTTACCATTTTGCTGATTACCGGGCTGGCGGATGTACTTGGCCCACAACGCGCTGGATTACTGGCTGCCTTCCCGGTGAGTTTTTTTCCACTACTGCTGATTTTGCACCTGGGCCAGGGTGCCAGTGTGGTGGCCCGCACCATTCGCCATTACCCGGATGGCCTCGGGGCTTTGGTGGTGTATGCCCTGTGTGTCAGCTATACCTACCCCGTGCTGGGATTGCACTGGGGCACCGTCGTCTGCCTGGTGGCCTCGTTGCTGTATTTGTTTGTTTATGGCTACCTGCGGCAACGGCTGCTGCGACCTGCCGCTTGAGTCCGGCAATCGCCGCTAAATCATGGCTTCGACGTCGAAGCCCTCTTCCCGTAGCCGGGCCATTTTGTAACGCAGCGTACGCGGGCTGATGCCCAGTCGTTCGGCGGCGTCCTTGCGGCTTGGTTCTTCCTTGATGGCCTGCAAGATCAGCTCAACCTCACGATGTTTGAGATCCTGACCCAGACGACCCTCATCCTGAACGATATCGACTTGCACCGCTTCCAGCGGTTGCTCTAGCTGGGGGTGTTTATTGCCGGGCACTGGCGTTAACAGCAGGTCGTTGACAAACAGTTGCGGGCCGGTCTGTAAAATCAGTGCCCGTTGCATGGTGTTGTCCAGCTCGCGGACGTTGCCTGGCCAGCTATGCTGCAGCAGTTTGTGCTCGGCTTCTTTCATCAACTGTGGTACCCGGCGTTTCATTTTCTGGGCGTGGTGCGCCAGCAAGCGTTGAGCCAGCGGCAAGATGTCGTCAACCCGTTGGCGTAATGGCAACCACTGCAACGGGAATACACTGAGCCGGTAATACAGGTCTTCGCGGAATTTGCCTTCAGCCACATGATCGGCCAGGTCGCGGTTGGTGGTGGCGATCATCCGTACATCCAGGTTAATGACTTTTTTGCCACCCAAACGCTCAACCTGCCGCTCTTGCAAAACTCGCAGTAACTTGGCTTGCAGTCCAGCGTCCATTTCAGAAACTTCGTCCAGTAACAGCGTGCCACCCTGGGCCTGTTCAAATTTACCGGCCGAGGATTGATAAGCGCCGGTATAGGCACCTTTTTCGTAACCAAACAGGATGGCTTCCAGCATATTTTCCGGTATCGCTGCACAGTTAATGGCGACAAACGGCTGCTTATGGCGCAGGGAATGCTGATGGACATAGCGCGCCAGGACTTCTTTACCAGTACCGCTTTCACCACTGATCAATACCGTTGAGTCGGTCTGTGCAACACGTTCTGCCATCTGGAACAGTTGCCGGGTGGCGGTGGCAGCGCACACTGGTGCCTCTTCTTGCCGGGATTTGGTTGTTCCCTGTGGGCGTACATCAAAGGGCTGCAGTAACGCATCCAGTTCACTTGGCTCAAAGGGTTTCATCAAGTAGTCGTTTGCACCCCGTTGCATCGCCAGCACCGCCTGATTGACATCGCCATAGGCAGTCATCAGTACCATCGGTAGCCAGGGGTGTTCCTCGCGTACATGACTCAGCAAGGCAAGTCCGTCCATTTCCGGCATATTGATATCGGACAGAATCAGATCCGGCTGCTGCTGTTGCAGTGCCAGTATGGCTTGCTTGCCATCGGCAGCGGCAATCACCTGATGCCCTTTCAGTTCGAGACTGTCGACCACGGCTTCACGCAGTTGCGGATCATCTTCCACGACCAGAATAATCATAAGGTTTCCTCAAGGAGTATCGGAGTCAGTTAACTGGCCAGCGTGGTTATCGACGGCAAACGAACTGCAGCGGCCAGACCACCCAGATCGGAATCTTCCAATGTCAGGATGCCCCCGTGGGCACGGGCAACGGCTTGTACCACCGCCAGACCCAAGCCGGTACCGTTGGCTTTGGTGCTGTTAAAGGGTTGCAGTACCCGTTGCTTTTGCTCGCAGGTCAGGCCAGGGCCGTTATCGGCAATCACTACCGAAATGCCGGGCTCTTGCTGATCGCCGGTTTGACGGGCGGACAGAATCAGCTGAACTCTGGGTATACCGCCATCACGACCGACTTCCAGGGCATTGTTCACCAGGTTCATCAGGCAGCTGACCAGCGCATCGCGGTTACAGCGAATACGGCTGGCTGGGCAGTTGTTCTGAATTTCACAATGCCCCTGGTGTTGCGCCAGTGGCACTTCCATGGCGGCCTGAAGATCCTCAATCAGCTCCGCAATGGATATTTCGTCGTGTAAGGGTAATTCTCCACGGGCAAAAATCAGCATGTCGCGTACCTGGTGCTCAAGGTGGCGTAATCGTTCCAGCAGCTTGCTAGCAAAACGCTCACGGGAAGCATCGTTCAGGTCGGCATCGGCCAGGTGTCCGGCATAGAGTGTCGCTGCGGCCAGCGGAGTGCGTACTTGGTGCGCCAGTGACGCCACCATGCGTCCCATCGACGACAGTCGCTGATGCTGGGCCAGCTTGCCTTGTAAGGCGCGGGTTTCGGTCATATCAGTAAGCAACACCAGCTGACCGGGTTGCTGGGTCATGGGGGTGGTACGAATCAGTACCCTACGGCCATTCACCAGCGAGACTTCGTGGCCATCATCATGACGCGGTGCAAAACAGCGCTGGACAACCCGGCGCCAGCGTTGGCCAACCAGACTGCCAACGTCGGCCAACCGTGCCAGCAGCTGCTCAGCGACCGGGTTGGCTTTGGCAACACAGCCATTCTGATCCAGCAACAGTACACCAGCAGGTAGCAGGGTCAGCAGCTGTTCCAGTTGATTGGCCAGACGCTCTTTTTCTGCCAGTTCTCGCATTCGCTCGGCAGATACCTGAGCCAGTTCGCCGCTCAGCTGTTCAACCTGGCTTTCAAGTTGCTCGCAGGAGTCCGTCAGCTGCTGTGACATGCGACTGAACATTTGTAACGTGTGCTGCAGCCCTTGGCGTTCCTGATTGCGACCGCCAGCCGTCATCGCCATAACTGCGGCGGTGTCTTCGACGGTTGGGGCGACATGGGTTTGAACCGAATCGATACTGGCTGTGGACATCGTCATAAACACCTCACCATTCTGCATTTCTGTCGCCAATAAATCAGCGCTCAGTCAGATAAAGCAAAGGCTGTGCCCACTTCAAAAATAAATATAACTCATTGATATTTATTGATTTTTTGCAGGGTAATTTTTTATCCGCCAAGATACAGGCATAAAAAAACCGGCTCTACGCCGGTTTTCTATCACTGCAATACCAACTCACCGAAGGGTCAGGCAAAGTCTTTTTCCTTACGTTGCAAGTTGTACTTGCGCATTTTTTCGACCAGGGTAGTACGGCGAATATTGAGTTTTTCAGCAGCACGAGCAACAACACCATTGGCATCATCCAGCGCCTGCTGTATCAATGATGATTCCAGGTCGGACAAATATTCACGCAGATCCAGTCCGTTCACGGGTAATAACGCGGCGCTCTCCAGATTGGCTGGCGGCATCATTTCCTGAGCGAGGTCATCACCAGGCTCACTCGCTGCGGCCAACGCTTCTTCTTCATCGTCTTCAAAGTGGCGGAATTTTTTCGGCAATTCGTTGACCCCCACCACACCGTACGGGAAAAGGATCGCCAGTCGTTCGACCAGGTTAGCCAGCTCACGAACGTTGCCGTGCCATTCGTGACGACACAACGACATGATCGCAGCGGAGTTGAAGCGAATTGAGCCTCGTTTTTCGTTCTCCAGACGAGCGATCAGTTCATTCAACAACAGCGGCAAGTCTTCAACCCGCTCCCGTAATGACGGCATTTCGATAGGGAAGACATTCAGACGGTAATAAAGATCTTCACGGAAGCCGCCGTCTTCAATCATGTTTTCGAGATTTTTGTGGGTCGCGGCAATAATGCGGACGTTCGTTTGCTGTGTTTTGTTACTGCCAACCCGTTCGTAGGTATGTTCCTGCAACACTCGCAAAATCTTGACCTGCATACTCAATGGCATATCGCCAATTTCATCCAGGAACAAGGTGCCGCCTTCGGCCAGCTCAAAGCGTCCGGGACGGCTGGCAATCGCACCGGTAAAGGCACCTTTTTCATGCCCGAACAACTCACTTTCCAGCAACTCTGCCGGAATGGCACCACAATTAACTGGTACAAACGGTTTGTTACGCCGACTGGAATGATAATGGAGGTTACGGGCGACCACTTCCTTGCCGGTGCCTGATTCTCCCAGAATCAATACACTGACGTCTTTATCTGCCACCTGCATGATCAGCTCACGTACCTGCTGAATATGGCGACTGGTGCCGACCAGGCTGCGGAACAGCTGGATGTCACGTCGCTCACTGCGGCCTTCACTATGGGAATATTGTTCGCGATAAAGCTGGCAGCGGTGCAGGCTGTCTAGCAATTTGTTGTAACTGGGAGGAGATTCTACGGTGGCGATCACCGAGCGACGTACGGAGTCCGGGAGACGATCCAATCCGTGATCTCGGCCAAGACAGATAATCGGCGCTGACTTGTCCCACTGGTAAACGGCTGTCATAACACCATGGAACAGGCCTCGACTGTCATCACCGACCAGCACAGCAGAAATATCCTGGCTGTTATTGGCACGGCGAGTGACTTCTTCCTGCCAGTGCTGACTGTCACTGACAATGACTTCCTCTCCGAGAAAGTCAAGAATCACTTGCATATCGTGACGACGCTGGTGGTCGTCATCGATCAGCAGGATTTTAATTTCTCTCCACATACGCAATCTTCCTTTATTTCAGGCAGTGCCTTATTCCACTTCCACTAAAAAACAGCGAATTCTCGTTGTCTGTTGATGGCTTGACCGGAAGCTAACTGGATAACCAGGGATACTGCCCGTCTGTTCACAAGAGCACCGAACTGTTATTTTTTATTTTTGGTGTCATCCAATTGACTCATGTCGTTCAGTTAAGTGCGTATTTTTGACGAAGTCAAATAATCGACGCAGCAATTCATCACAAACGTATCTGACGTAACATTAGCACGACGGCAGACTACCCCATCGCCCTATTGTCTTACAATACCTGAAATAAGTATTAGTAATATCAATGACTAACAGACGCCTGGAAGATGACACCGTCATCACCCAAACGTTCGTAATTGCCCGTCAGATCGCACGGGTCAGGCCGAGATGTGCGTATTTGCACCCTGATAGCCTGAGAGCGGCTCGCGATTCCCCGAATGAGTCAAATAATCGTCGCGAATACCATCCCAGCCACGCTTGACTTCCAGCATCAAGCTCATGACTTCTTCAATCATGTCCGTATCATTGGCTCTGGTCGCCTGCAGCAGCCGACGATTCATGTAATCGTACAGCCGTTCAAGATTTGCAGAAATCTCTCCGCCGGAGCTGTGATCCAGACTGCTTTGCAAGGTGCTGATGATTTCCATGACACGCCCTAACAGATTGGCTTTGGTGACCATATCACCCCGTTTAATGGCCCCTTTGCTTTGGGCCATACGGGTTAATGCGGCTTCCATCAGCAGTTGGATCAGGCGATGAGGATCGGCATCCAGTACTTCTGAGGTCGTGTTCACTCGCTGGTATTGCTTGGCGCCCGATGGGTACATAGGGTCTGCTCCTTCCATTGTTGTTCAGCTTCTGTTGGCTGTAGCGGCCAAACCGGCGTTTTCTTTAACAAGAAGGTTGCCGAATTAAGCGATCAAGCACATGCGCCGGGCATCCGCTGGCGGCAAACTACTTCCGCCAGCCCGGTAAAAAGTGACCTTCCCTGCCACCAAAAAACAAAAAACTCTTTACAAATCATAATGATAAAAGATGGCACAAGCTCTGCTTAGGCTATCAGCAGATGGTTGCTGTCAATCGCCTGATAACCTGGGGAGCCTGCTAATGATCGGCTTGCCGTTACATCAGATCTGAATCACCAGCCACGGAATCCACATCGCCGGGGTATTTACGAGGGCATTTTCATGGCAAACCTGTTGCCACAATTAACCTTCCAGGGATCAACATCCCATGCTTCCGCTTCGATACGGGCGCGATCGTTGTATATGGCCGCCAGCTTCGCTTACGCCCAGGCTGTTGAAGATCAGGATACCTTGACACTGCAACGCGCTTTGATACAAGCCGAACAGGCTTATCAGCTGCAGCCGGAAAATCTTCAGGTTATTAATCTGTTAGGCCGCATTTGTATGCGTCAGGGCCAGTTGATACCTGCCAGAAATTGGATAGAAGTTGGCCTTGCCATCAAACACACCAGCCCGAGTCTGCTGTACAGCGCCGGGCTGATCGAACTGGAAGACCGACGACCAGCCGTGGCTGAAGACTACTTTTTGCGTTCCTCACAGCTGTCCAGAGTGGCCACCCGAGCGCCTTTTTACCTCGCCCATGTGCGTCTGCAACAAGGAAAATACGCAGCGGCTTTTGAGGATTATCGTCAACTGGTGCGTATCCACCGCGATGATGTATTGCTGCAGAGTCGCTTGCTTGAAGCCGCAGCCGGTGCCAGCGTTGATGGCTATTGCCCGGAACTGGCAGCCGAGGTGGTCGATTATCTGCAATTGCCAGGTGATGTTTCCTCTCTGGCCAGGCTGGCGACACAGCTGTTGCAATGCCGCTTTCAGGATCTTCAACAACACGCCCTGTTAGGCATTAACCAACTGACACAAGAACCGCTGCTGCTCGCCAGCTTGCACCACATAGCCCTCAGTCATCCACTGTTGGAGCGCCATCTGACCCAAATGCGATTCAGCCTCCTGCAGGGCTGCATTCATACTCTGGAGCTGGACACTCAATACCTGCCGCTGGTGCTGGCACTGATTAGCCAAACCGGGATAAACGGAGGTTGTTGGGCCGAAACTGATGGTGAAGCCAGGCAACTCCAACAGCTGACCCGATTATTGGAGTATTGGTTGGAGCAGGCAGCAGACCAGCAGGATTCAATACTGCCAGCGCTGCTCATGCTGCTGATGTACCGACCGCTGACAGCAACCGGCTTGCTCGACAAACTGTTTGCCATCCCAGATGACTGGCCCGAGCCACTACGGCATTACCTCATCACCCAGATCAATAACGAACAGCGTCAACGTTTGCATCGCCCAGTCATTCCGACCTTTGGTACGCCAGATCAGGCGCTGATTTCCCCGCCGACCTCCAGCCAAAGCGCCACTCGGAACCAGACCCTGCAGGCTGATAACTGCCTGTTTTATCCTCGCTGGCGTCCATTGCAACAGCATCCGCAAGGGAATTATTTTAGTCACCTAAAGTGCCTGTTCCCAATGGCTCTGGCTGCTCTCTCGATCCCCACAGAGCACACAGCGGAACTCTTGGTAGCGGGATGCGGAACCGGTCGGGAGGCCTTCAAACTGGCCCAAAAATTCACTCCCTTGAACGTCACCGCCATAGACCTCAGTCGTGAGGCATTAAGTTATGGCCGTGCACACCAGACCGATATAGATGTGTCGATTGACTGGATGCAGGGTGATTTGCGCCAGATCAGCTGGCTGGGAAAGCAGTTCGATGCCATTGAATGTGGTGGTGTACTCCAGCAGTTGCCCAACCCCCTGAGCGGGTTGCTGGCACTGGCCGAAGTACTGAAACCAGGAGGCGTGATCAAAATCACCTTGCACAGCAGGGTGGCAAGACAGGAAATCACTCGCCTGCGCCAGCAACTGGACACAACAGCCATGACATCCGCCACCGGATTGCGGCAGCTACGCTACGCCTTGATGGAAACCGCTCTGGCAACCACTGCAGGCCTCTCGGAACAACAGTGTCAGCAGTTGCTGCAACGACCGGATTTTTACAGCCTCAGCGGTTGCTACGAGCTGCTGTGCCGCAACCGGGAGCAGTTGTTTGATATCAGCGATGCCAGCAGCTGGCTGGCCAACGCCGGACTGCGCTGGGTTGGCATGCAGGCGCAGCCAGAAGCCGAGCAGTTGGCCCGACAGACTTACAGCTGTCCGGCTGGTGAACTGACACCGGAACAGTGGCAGCTTCTGGAAAATCAGTCACCTGCGTTGTTTATCGGCAGGTACCAGTTTTATGCCATCAAACCTGCCCATGACCAGTGACGGCCGATGACAGATCATCGGATGGTATTGATCCAGTCCGGTAAATCAGCCGTCAGCACTGAACGCCTTGGATCCAGCGTCAAACGTACCGCTAACATAAATCCGAATTCATTAAACTCGGGCGACAAGCCATAGAAGACTCCCCCGCCCAGCTGGGCATGAGGGTCGGTTTGTACCATGCCAAGCAATTCTAAGCCGAGATACATACCGCCAACCTTGTTGTTGGTATAAAACTCCGAACACAGGTTACTTTCCAGTGGCAATAAAGGTGCGCAGTCTTCCTGATGCTGCTGGTAACCAAAGTTAACCTTGCCCTGAACCACAAAATCGCGCTGTTCTCGCGTCAGTGCTGTCAGTTCACCACCGTATTTAAACAGCTGCTGCGGACTGAAATAGCCCCCATGCCCCAGCGTAAATTTGCTCAGATTACGGTCAAAACGCTGAAATTTGAAGGTTGGCCCGAGCGTGATACGTTCCCAATCGTCGTTGCTCCATTGCTTTTGCGCCGCCAGGTTGAATTCCATTTCGTCATTGGACGCCACTCGCGTACCCGATAACGAGGCACTTTTCAAACCCGCAGAAGCGCCAAAATCCTTACCCAGACCCAAGAAAACCCGCGCTGAAAATCCCTGGCTGTCGACAGCTCCCCAGGAGACTCCCTCGTAAGGGTCATACAAGCCGACGTACGACAGAATCGACTCCTTTATAGGATGGGAAAACAGCTCAAGATTGATATTGCCGCGCTGCATCTGGTAATCCAGCCCCAGATATCCCTGGGTACGTGGCGAAATAGGGGCATTGCTAGGCGTCAGACCGATGGCAAAGTAAGGTGATATACGCCCTTCGTAGCGATAATTCAGCAGCAGGTCGACGGCATTATTAATCTCGGTTGTTGGCGAGTATTGATACGTTTCTTCCTGACCTGGATAGCTACCGATCAAGGCAAAATCCTGCAAAGTACCGCTATTCAACGTCACACCTGAAAGCTGCAAGTCGAAAATATGACGACGATAGCTGAATTCGCCGTTGAGTAGCGGCAAACGCTGGGTATCCAGTTGGCTAGTGCCACTGTCGCCCGAACGGAAATAGAACAGCATTCCTCCCAGTAAAGCGGGAGACCCCACACCTTGCAGTTCCGGGTACTGCTCTGGAGCCTCGTCGTAAGCGGTCCGATAATGCCCGGTATTAAAAGCTTCCTCACTGTTTTTGGCACTGAGCAACCCTTGTAGCGGCCCTGGTTGCGCTTCGGCGGCTTTTTCCAGTTGCCCTCGATCGGTGTCGTACAGGCTGTAATACAACCCCTGGGCCAGATCTTCAGTAGGATCTTCGCGGTAAGCCCTTTCAAAGGCTGTCGCGGCACGTTGCTTGTCGCCGGTGTGGTAGGCCGCCCAGCCATACATGGCTTCATCATCGAGACTGCGCGGGGTGTATTCCGCTGCTTCGTCCAGATATGCCATCGTCCCGAGGTAGTTTTCTTCGTCAAAAGCAGCACTGGCCCGCTGCGACAGAATACCCCCCAACATATCACGCATCAGCGGATCGCTGAGGTTGCTGCGAGCCAGCGCTTCGGCTTCATCCAGACGCCCAAGACGCCCCTGAATCGTTGCCATTGCCTGTATTGTTTGCTCGGATGGCTCCCACTCATGAGCACGCTTGAACCATTCATCGGCCTGGATCAATTGTTCATCCCGATAGAGTGCCCAGCCAAAAATCAGCGCAAAGCCGCTGTCTCGTTGCTTGATCACTTCCTTCTCAAAATCAGGAATGGCATCAATAACAACACCGTCATCCCCATCTTTGGCGGCAACCAATACGCGGCTGCGCAACAATGCCCGTTGCATCAGTGACAGACTGGTTTTACTCATGCGATTGCTCTTGCGCGCCGCTTCCGTCTGATAGATGGCATCCATATCTGCCAGCGTCAATTGCTGCTGCGCCCGACGAAAGGTATTCAGCCGGGTGTCATCCGCCTGGCAGTCTTTCATCATCGACAGATAGATCTGGCGCGTGCTTTCCAGATCGTTCGACTCATAGTAGGCGTCTGCCAGCGTCCAGAGGTTGTAGTATTGTCCACAGGTAAATAATCCAGGATCACGCTGCGACAAATAGATAATACTGCGCCAGTTTTCGGTCGCTACCGCCTGATCCAGTTCCTTTTTGTTTTTCCCTGCTTCCAGCAGTTCCAGCATCTTGCGCGGCGGATTCCACTCCGGGTAATTCTGCTTCAGTTCGGTAATTTTGCTGTCCATACGCTGATACTGTTCCATTTGCAGCCACTGCCACAAACGTAACTCTTCGCGCCCCAGCGCCTCAGCCGCTGGATTAGGGGCTGCCTGTGTCTGAGGTACCCGGATTTTGGTGGTTTCTGCCGTTGGCAGATCATCCTCCAGAATATTGGTTTGACCTGAGGTGCTGACTGCCAGTAAAAAAGTATCACCACGAACAGCAGTAAATGGATCAGCCACATCCTTCGCTGTGCCAAACGCCACATGAGTCGACGAAATCATCAGGCCACCCAGCAGCCAGGGACGAAGTGTGGACAATGTCATTGCAGAAATCGCTCCTTGTAAGCCACCCGGCTGAGTAACAGCAGGCTGGCTGAATAATAATCCTGACCTTTGAGGTCTTTGGTGAGTGCCGTATCAGGGGCGGCAACCGAACCGGTGCTCTTGGCGTTATCGATTGCCCGATCGGTCAGCTGCCAGATGGCCCGAAAACCGTCAGGTGCCGGATACTCAGCTTCCTGACCGGATACCACATCAACCCAGGCTGGCATATAACTGCGCTTGCTGGTTTGTTGCCAGAACAAACGACTGTTGTGAAGCAAATCAGACGTGTATTCACCCGACCACACCAGATACAGAGGCAGCCGTACTGCCTCATAACCAAAACGTGACGGGTGGTCAGGGGCAGGAATCGGTACCGTGGTGGCGGTTATTTCAACCCAGTCTGGCGGCAGCTTCCAGTCGCCCTGGGACATAATGCGAGTGAGCTGTTTACCACTGTCCACCAGAGCCTGCCAGCGGCTGTCCGGCACCAGACGATCAAGCGCCTGCAATGCAGGGTAAACCCAGTACGACAGGTTAATCTGCCATCGGTCTTCGTGGTGAAAGCCATATTCACCCGGTAACAATACGGTGTTGTCTCCGACCTTGAAGACCAGTTTTTCGAGGATATCCTGCGCAATCAGACGGGCGGCTTCACGATAATCCGGGTTATCCCAACGCTCTGAAGCGCGGAGTAATGCCCAAGCAATCAGCAAGTCGCCGTCGGTCGCATTGTTTTTATCCTTGACCCCGTCTGCGGGTGACCAGCTCCAGGCAAACAGCCGATCATCCCGTATCTGCAAATGGGTACGGGTCCAGCTCCAAAGCTTTCTGAAACCTTTGCGATCGCCGTAGGCCGATGCCAGCAGCATCGCATAACCTTGGCCTTCCGAATGACTGATGCCCTTGTTACCGCTATCCACCACAGCTCCATCAGCTTGTACAAACGCCTGTTTATACTGTTTCCAGCCACTGTCCATCATGGCCGCCGGCTTACCGGCACCACAGGAAGCGATGACTACAACGCAGAGATAGCAAAACGCCTGTACCAAAGGATGCATTAGTGATGAGTTTCCCTGAAACGTTTTAATAACCAGCGAATAAACAGGGCAAGTAGCAGCAAGAACACCAGCAACATACCGATAAATACCCATGGATCGGAAGAGAAGTGGTAAATCAGCCAGTTGGAGAATCGCGGCTTGCCAATATGATAGCGTTCACCCAGAGTACGAGCGTAGACCTCTTCTTCACCGGCCTTCCAGGCGGTGACATCACCCTGTACGTTACTCCAGATTTCCGGCGTAATAAGTTCTCGCGACGTCTCCAGCAAGTTTTTACCCGATCCGGCAGTAAACAAGGTCACGGTATTGCCATAGTCTCCTCCCTGGAACTGCATCAGCAAGCCAAAGTCACCCAGACCATTGCCTTTCAGGGTCGGGTTAACATAATTGAATTCATGGGTGCCATATTCATCGGCATTGATCCACAAGCGCGAGCCTTCATAGCGAGGTTGCTGGCCAACCCCGGTGGCACGGGCGTATTGCAACAAGCTTTCTTCTCCTAACTTGATCGGCGCCAGTTTTAACAGATCGGCATCCAGGGTTTGTACCGTACCCACGACAATCAGATTGCCACCATCAACACCACGAAAATCGCCAATCCGATATTGCAGATCCATCGAAACATGGCGCATCACCTCTGCCAGCTTGCCCATCAAGGTCCAGGAGGCAGCCAGGACATCAGAGTCATTACTGCCCAGACCCACGACTGTCGTTTCACCATCATCATTGAAGCTGTAGGGGAAGCCGGTCGTTGCCATCAAACGCATGTTCGGCATCTGCACATAGTTGTCCAGGCCGTTAAACTCGATGGTGGTGTCGTCGTACAGGGTAAACAGCAAATTATTATCGTTTCGTATCTGGCACTCTGCCGAGTTGTCCGTAATCATGCTCGCGGCAAAGGTAATCGTATTTATACCGGGCTTGAGTGACCGGGTAGGTATGCTGATGGTGTGACGGCGCACGGCCTCACCCTCAACCTCACTGAGACGTACCACGTTTTCAAAACGGCCGTTAATAAAAATATTAAAAACAGAATCACCGCGCATACCAGCACCGTAAGCAAAGTGCAGATTCAGTTCAACATGGCTGGTTTCAGAAACATAGACGTCGGGCGGTAACATAATCTCGACATCGACACTGCCCCCTCCGGCACCGCGCATGGTGGTTGTCTCATAGCCGAAATCATATAGCCGATAGATCGAGTTCTGGGACACCATGTCCGCAGCTGCAAATCGTGGCAGATGATCCATCCTCAAACCGGAGAAATTGGCGGTCGCCTGGTCTGGCAACGGGAAATTCAGGTAACCCAGAATACGCGCCGCCGTAGCGACGTCTTCAGGCTTGATGCCGGAAACGACCAGAATAAAGTGCCTTGGATCCTCATCCATGGGGAACACACCGAGATAAGGGCCAGAGACGGTATTAGCCCAGCTGCTGCCCAACATTTGCTGTAAATCAGCCTGGGTTCCTACAATGATGGCATCGCGCCCACGCAACGGTTTCTGGTCGAGATAAGGAAAGCGGTAATTCTTCAGTCTCTTGTTATCTGTGGTGTTCTGATACTGCAGTACTTCATGAAAAATTTGCGGCGTTTTGTATTCCAGGTGAACAGCAGCGGCCTGAGAAACCATAGCGCCCCAGGTTGCATATTCTGACGTTGGGAAAACCGGTGTTGCCACCGTCAACTGATAATCGCCCAGCCAGCGCTGGTCGAACAGGGAATCAATGCCGGACAGCTTCGGATTGACTTGCGTCAGCTCACCTTCAAATTTCACATAGGAATTCTGCGTATCAATCTGGGACCAGAGTTCCGGGGCGTCAGGATCCTCGCAATCATAAGTGTAGTGTTGGGCAATGTTGAAAGAAATGCGGTTATAGCCCGGTTTGAAACGACTACTGGGCAAACGAATATCCGCAACCCCTTCCGGACGGGCCGGATTGAGAGGTATCTGGGCAACGACATTTTCATTTAGTTTGACGACCAATTGAGATCGTGCACCTACCAGAGCAATGGAATTGACGTACTCAAGGTGCAAGACCACCTGGTCAGGCACCATCCGCTGAGACAAGGGTATATACACTGGATAAATGGTCTGGGTGCCACGGAGGTCAATAGGGTTTGTCTGGCCAACCAGCTTGGCTAATGTCATGGTATTCGGAGGTAACGCCGCATTGCTGGCACCCAGAGCCAGAGTTGCCCAGCTCAGCAGACCAGCGCCAAAAAGCGTCATGAACCAAGCGCGAAATAAAGACTGCATCATTTTGTCATTTTTCCGTTACTTAAATGGTACGAAACACAGCATTGCCAACCGTTTCGCGCGATAAATCGGTACGTTCGTTTACCTACGTTCGTTTACCTACTTTTTTGCCTACTGACTTTCAGCGCCCCGGAGCTTGCGCCTCATGGCCGCCACAAAATCAATCCATAGTTGCCTGAAATGCGCTGCCGAACTGATGGCACCAGAACTGAACAAAAACCAGAGCGTTTCTCTTACCGAGAGGGTCGGCATGCGCGATGCCCGTTCCTTCACCCAGAGCTCGCTATCACCATACACAAGCGCCACCAACTGACGTTTTTGATCCAGATCGTGGAGTTCCATCTTGAGCCCGAGCACCACACTGCCATCCGGTTTGTCCACGGTGGATGTTACCAGCCCAGGCAGATTAACATCTGCTTTCATTGCCACACTGTAGGCACGTACCACAATGTCCACCCCACGCAGGTCAACATCCAGCTTTTGGTACACACTGCCCTTGATACGAACCCCCACACCGCCGGATGACATATCCACGATCGTTGCAGGTACTGACTTGCCATTCACGATCACTCTGGCCGCAATATCAGCCGTTACCCTGGGATCCTGACGGCGCTGTTTTAATTCATACAATGCACCAATGGCACAAACCATCAGCGACAGGTTAAAAGACTCCCAAAACATGGTGATCAGAATCACGTCGCTATCTTGAGGCACAACATGCAAACGGATAAGACCTGCAATCAGAGAGGCAATATTAAAAGCCAGCAACCAGTAAAATGGCCCGGCCAGAGAAGTAATAAAGTTTTCATCCATAAACTCCCCTTTCGGAGTCACAGCAAATTCGGGCGATCGGGGACTTTTAATGACCTCAAGAATCGCTGGCAAAGAATATAACGACTGCATCAATTCATACAATTCGGATACCAACGCCCAACGATAACGCCCGAACAGAAAATCAGTCACAATCAGAGCACCCATCAAGTGTGGCAGTGCATAGGAAAAAAATTCCGTCATATTGGCGTCGTAGATCTTCAGACCGAAAAACAGGTACGCCGACGGTGCAACAAGGAAGGTGGCCCGTGCAAACGGAAAGAACCAGAATCCCGAGCTGCTGGTGTAACAAAGCCGCTGCCAGGGTTTCAAGCCTTTGAAGAAAAGCGGATTTTTCAATATAAAAATCTGCACCATGCCCTGCGCCCAGCGCATTCGCTGCACGACAAAGCCGGAGTAGGTTTCAGGTTGCAGGCCGGCAATCATTGGGCGATTGACATAGGCGCTTCGGTAACCTCTGGCATGCAGCAAAAACGCGGTTTCTGCATCCTCGGTAATGGAGTCCCCGGAAATACCGCCCACTTCCAGCAGGTATTTTCGACGAATCAGTGCAGCGGAGCCGCAGAAGAAAGACGAGTCCCAGAAATCCAGCCCTTCCTGGATCACCCCATAGAACATTTCGTTTTCACCCGGCATCTTGCCGTAGGTTTGAAGGTTCTTTTCAATAGGATCCGGGTTAATAAAAAAGTGTGGGCTTTGTACCAGAAACATTTTCGGATCATCAATCATGATACCGACCATGCGTTCAAGAATATCCTGCGTTGGTACGTGGTCGGCATCAAGAATCAATACATGCTCACCGGTGGTTTTTTCTAGCGCGGCATTTACGTTACCGGCCTTGGCATGATTGTTCTTTTCCCGCGTCAGATACGTCGCACCGATACGTTCACACATGGCTTTAAGCGTATCGTGACGTTCCTGCGAACTGCGCGCCCGTTCCGGGTCATCCGAATTCCGACGCCCCAACGTACCGCCATCGTCCAGCAGGCAGACATTCAGTTTGTCCTGGGGGTAATTAACCTGCAAGGCAGCCAGCAAGGTAATTTCCAGCATTTCCTGAGGCTCATTATAACTGGGAACAAAAATATCAACGGTCGGTATCTTGTCCGGATCGTCCGGCAACGGAATATGTTCTCGCTTACGCCCCTGGATATTTACAAAACTACCCAAAAAAGAAATAATAATACCGTATATCTCAGCCATAAAAAGAATCAGCATGCAGATAAAACTGAGCAAATCATAATAGGTAATCGTTTCTTGCTGACGCCAGGCGAAATAGCGCATGGAAACAAAGAATGCGGTAATCAGAATAAGAATCCGCAGCAGTCGGCGAGTTTCAATGGAGCCGTTATTTTGCATGACTCTGTTTTCGAACATCCGCAGAATAATGACAACGCCAACCAGACCGTAAGCCAAAATCGCCTGGGACGTTACATCCACACGTAACTGGGACACGTACAGACTGAGCAGGACAGCCAGCAAGCCTACCCCACCCAGCAACCATCCTCGTAAACGATCCGACAAATCGATCCCCTTTATCCCTCGAATGACCCTTCCAGGCACTGTTACCAGTAGCCAGAATCAAACATTTTTTGCCTCGAAATTGGCCATTGAATTTACAGTTTTTAACACACTCATACGACAAAATAGAACAGAGACATGACAATTGCAAAGTAACACGCACCAAAACAGTCGAATGCCAAGTCACTTATATTATGGATCGCTGTAAATTCAATCTGCGATGCGCGCGCATACTAACAAAAAGTTAAAGCACACCAGAATGCTACAGCAGGGTTTATCTGCAAAAATACCCGCAAACCATCCCAAAGTGGTCAGAAACCCGAAAACAGAAGTCAAGCTTGGGATCTCCCAAATACCTGAACTTACGGGCCAGAAGCCTCACTGCGAAGGATCCGTATTGCCCTTCCTGTTGATTCAGAATGACAGCGTCAATCCATCCAGTTACGTTACGCAGGTCACGGCAAGATAAAACCGACCAGGCTGGCATACTTTTCCGGCACCAGAAAGCTGAACTCCTGCCCATACTCCTGCAATAACACTGCCATCCAACGACGCGACGCTGTCGTACGCTCAAACACAATCTTCGTCCGGCCATGTTGCTCCTCCAGCCGATAACCCTCCAGACTGACCAGCAATGGCTCCGATTCCCCTTCCAGCAACAACGTCACCTGGATGCTTCGTTGCTGCTTGTCCAGCTCAACATGTTCTACGGTTCCGGCACCTGCCAGTTTTTTCTCGATCAGGGCAGTCAAGCCCTTGTTAATCATGCTGCCAAACACGCCGCTATCACTCCATCCAAAAGCAGACATCATACCTCATGCAGAAAGCATTAGACTCGCAATAACTGCCCGATTAGCCGTGAGCACCTGCAGGGATTTCCAATTGCCTTCCTGCATCCAAGCCAGACGTCGCCGACCAGTCCAAGCAACCGACTCCGGCAACCATTTCTAACAAGCCAAGCGGCCAGTTCAAACCAAAATAATCAGCGTTTGCAAACACCAGCAGATGAAACACTCGGTTGCAGCAGTGCTGCCACAGCACTGCAACATTTGTCTCGTTTAGAGGTATGATTGTAAAAATCAATTATCTGACATCTGGAGTGTTCCAGAGCGAGCCGTGCAGCATGCTCCCCCTAGGTTAGCGACGAGTTCCCAAACCCGTGCGGTCTACCGGGATTAAACCAGCAGCAATATACATTAGTAGCAGTCTTCCAGAGGACAGTTGTACGGATTCCACAGTCTGTGTATAAAGCCCCGGCTCTGCATCAACTTACCCGACCACCTGTATAACTGTCATAGTTGTATGATTTGGGACGGCAGGCCACAAGCCTGGAAGTTGATCGCGACAGGAAGATTCGGTGTGGCCCGGCTTCCTGATAAAACGACTTTCTGATCAAAAGGCGAAATCGTAATGACTACACAACAGGTCGATGTACTCCTGGTTGGCGGAGGAGTAATGAGTGCGACCCTGGGTACGCTGCTGAACAAGCTCGATCCGGCGCTCAAACTCACAATGGTAGAACGTTTGGATCATGTTGCTCACGAGAGCACCGATGGATGGAACAACGCAGGCACCGGTCACGCTGGCTACTGTGAACTCAATTACACGGCGGAAGATGACAGCGGTAACATCAGCATCGACCGGGCATTAACCATCAATGCCAATTTCGAAATATCCCTCCAACTCTGGAGCTATCTGGTCGAGACAGGAGATCTTCCACAACCCGACCAGTTTATTAATGCCACGCCTCATATGAGCTTTGTCTGGGGTGAGAAAAACGTTGCCTTTCTGCGCCAGCGTGCGGAAAAGATGTCCGCACACCACCTCTTCAAAGACATGGAATTCAGCGAAGACCCGGAAGTACTCAAACAGTGGATGCCATTGGTGATGGGTGGCCGAGACCCCAATGAAAAGGTGGCTGCTACCCGTACCTCCTACGGTTCCGATGTCGATTTCGGCTCACTAACGCGCAACCTGGTTGGGCATTTGGAACAGCAAGAGAATTTTGATCTGCTGTTGAATCATGAAGTCATTGATTTCGAGCGCCACCAACAGCAGAAACGCTGGACGGTCACGCTGCGGGATCGCCTGTCTGGCAAAACCAAAACAGTGAATACCGGCTTTGTTTTCCTCGGTGCTGGCGGCGGCTCACTGCCCCTGTTGCAAGCGTCCGGTATAGAAGAAGCCGAAGGTTATGGCGGTTTCCCTGTCAGCGGTCAGTGGCTGGTATGCAAGGATGAAAAAATCGTCTCGCAGCACCATGCCAAGGTATATGGCAAAGCCCCCATTGGTGCACCTCCCATGTCGGTTCCACACCTGGATACTCGTATTATCAACGGTGAACCAGCCTTGCTGTTCGGCCCCTACGCCGGCTTTACCACCAAATTTCTGAAATCTGGCTCCAAGTTGGATTTGCTCAAATCGGTCAGCACCGACAACCTGTTCCCGATGATATCGGTGGGCATGAACAATATGGATCTGACCAAATATCTGATCAGTGAAGTCATGCAATCCCACGATGACCGGGTAGAAACACTGCGGGGTTACTTCCCTGACTGCAAGTCCAGTGACTGGACTCTGGCCCATGCCGGGCAACGAGTTCAAGTCATCAAGAAAGACGCCAAGGGCAAGGGCAAGCTGGAATTTGGCACCGAACTGGTCGCCGCTGCCGATGGCTCATTAGCCGCCCTGCTCGGTGCCTCTCCAGGGGCATCCGTCGCAGCCCATGCCATGCTGGAAGTATTGGACAAATGCTTCGCAGAAAAAATGACGGGGGAATGGCAGCAAGGTTTAAAAACCATGATCCCATCCTACGGCGAGTCACTGATAGAGAACAGCGAACTGCTTGGGCGCGTTCGTGAGCACACGCTGAGCACGCTGAAACTGAAATAATAACAGCCGAACTTCTCTTCTTTTAAAAAGCACCGTAACGGTGCTTTTTTTTTGCAATTTTCTTTCTTTTTTAACCATCCCAAAGACGCCATCAGGATCAGCCGATTTATTACTTCTGCAGAACAAAATCAATGAGTTACATCAAGTATTCCAACGGTATCCCCTCTTGCCAGACAGCCTTTCTTTCGCGATAAAACAAGCCGGATACCAGCAACAATTCGCTCCACTCATCCCAAATTCGGCACCGCTTATCACTTCATTCAAAGAAATTATTTTTTTACATAACCATCAGATATTGACGAACAATGCAGCAGAGCACACAAACCCATACTTTGGCATCAGATCTTTACGTGATCCATCGGTCAAACTTAAAAAGAGCCAGTTGCTGGAATTAAGCGTCTACTATCAACGTCAAGATACGTCATCAAATACACTTAACAAGGCCATTATCGGCTCATAAGTGAACCAAGTAGTCTGTTTGCAAGCGACAAAAACAGATGTCATATTCGACCATTATCAGCCACTTCACTTATGGTGTAGCAAGCACACAGGCTGAATGGTTTAAAAAGGAGCCTGAACCATGTTGTTGTCTTTATATCGTCCGCCCATCCGGTTGGCGCCCGTCCGCCCCCTGTCTGGTTTTACCCTGATCGAGCTGATGGTCACTATCGCTATATTTGGCATCATCATGTTTGCCGCAGCCCCTTCCCTCAGCAGCTTTCTGAGCCGCTCCGAACTGACTGCGGAAGCCAACCGTTTTATGGGCGCACTGGTTTTCGCCCGCACCGAAGCGGTCAAACGCAATACCAATGTGGTGCTATGCCCCAGCAAAGACCAGACAAGTTGCAACTCCAGCAACTGGGCCGATGGCTGGATCACCTTTCAGGACACCGATGGCAGCGGCACGCTGGCGGCGGATAGCAGCGAAGAAGTCATCAAGTACGCAGACGCCGCATCCAGCGTCAATATCTACCCGGATTCAGAATTTGCCGCAGCGATCCGCTACAAGGCCGACGGCAATATCACTAACAACCCTGGCAAGGTCGTTATTTGCTCCGAACAAGCACCCGCTGCAGTCAACGCCCGCGAAGTCGGCATCGCGTCTGGTGGGCGCACCAGCATCACCGCCACCCAAAAAAGCGACTGCTGACGGAGACCTTTCATGTATCCAATAACTCATTCCGCTCAAACAGCAAAAGCACCACAAGGGCAGTCCGGCTTTGGCCTGGTTGAAGTACTGGTCTCCATTGTGATTGTTTCGATCGGCTTGCTCGGCCTGGCGGGCTTACAAACCCGTGCCCTGCAAGAAAATAACGCAGCGTATCTACGCTCGCAGGCCAGCATTCTGGTCTACGACATGTTCGAACGCCTGCGCTCTAACAGCAAATATGCTGCGACCAATAACTACAACACCGCAACAGCCACAACAGCCACAACAACGGACGACGGGCTAGCAGCGACTGATCTGAAAGACTGGCAAAGCGAAATCACACGCACCCTCCCCAGTGGCAAAGGTGTTGTCTCCTGTTCTACTAATGCGATTACCGCAGTCACCATGTGCGACGTTACCATCAGCTGGTACGATCTGTCTGTTACCGAGGATCTCGACGACGATGGCGATATTGAAGATGACCGCACTCTCAGCATCAACATGGTTGCCGTCTTATGAGCAATAGAAAGGTAATGTCCGCTCAATCCCGTGGCTTCTCACTGATCGAACTCATGATCGTTCTGGCGCTGGATGCAGTGATTATTGCTGGCGTTTTTTCGGTATTCCAGAGTAATCAGAGCGTCTATCGTACCAATGATGCCATGGCCCGATTACAAGAAAATGTCCGCATTTCTTACGACTACCTGTCCAGAGAGATCCGCATGGCGGGTTCCGGCTATTCCTGCCTCAGCAGTATTGATGCAATGTATAACATGCTCAAAGATGCCACAGGTTTTGACCAGCAGTTCGGCACCATCGTGCAGGGTTATGACAATGGCAACAGCCTGCCAACGGAAATTTCTACCGACGTCAAAACAGGAACCGATGTGTTGGTGGTTCGCGGTTCCTACGGCACCGGCTCCAAGCTCGAAGGCACCATGAATAACAATTCTGCCGTACTGCGCACCACGGTAATGGATCCAGCACCCTTCGGGGGCAGCGATATTGTTGTGATCACCGATTGCCGGACAGCCTCTATCTTTCAAGTGACACACTATACCGAGAGCAATGGCACCACCGTACACAACACCGGTAACAGCACCACCCCAGGCAATGCCACCAAGAATTTTCCTTACGCCTACTCTGCCGGTGCCTCCGTGATCAAGGTACGCACTACCAGTTATTACGTCGGAACCAACGACGACGGCAATAGCGCCCTGTTTGTACGCAACACCGATGCAGGCAGCGCGGAAACCCATGAAATAGTCGAAGGCATTACCGATATGCAACTGGAGTACGCCGTAGACACCAATAGTGACGGATACCCCGATGAATACAAAACAGCCGCCGCCATCACGGCAGGCGAGTGGGATCAGGTCATTAGCGTACGCGTCAGCCTGCTGGCCGAAAGCCTCGAAGACAACATCACCGACTCCAAGACCCCTTATCAGTTTTATCAGCGCGAGACCGACGGCACCCTGACAGAAATAACCCCCACAGACCGAAAAATTCGCCGCAGTAGCAGTTTCGTCGTCGCGATTCGCGGTCGCTTGCAGTAACAGATGAAGCAATACACCCGACCAGAGCAACAGAGGCATAGCAACATGTCATTCCACAAGGCAGTGGCCCTTCGGCAGCAAGCAACAGCAACAGCGCTCGCATCCCACCAAAGCGGATCCGCGCTTATCGTCAGCATTATTGTCCTGCTGGTACTCACCGTTGCCGGTATTTCGGCGGTGCAATCAACCACTCTCGAAATTCGTATGGCGTCGAACAACGAAGATCGTAACCGGGCCTTCCAGGCGGCAGAATATACGCTGGATCAAGCCAAAGCCTACGTTCTCGCCCTGGTAGAACAAAACAAGATTGCCGACACCTTCGGCGTCAACAAGGGCATGTACAAAACCCTGACGGTTTCAGACGGCAGCGGTGGCGGGCAAGGAACTGATAACTGCGACACCTCCACTCCCTGGCTGGCAAAAAGTGCCAAATGGAACGATGACGACTCCGTCAGTCTGTACAGCTACAACAGTGACACTAAAACCGCACTGGCGGCTCTGAAGCTAGCCAAGTCACCCCGCTTTATGATCGGTTACGACAACGACACCGACACATCCAGCCTGTGCTACACCAATGCCGATGCCGAGGGCTATTCCAACAGCCTTGGCAGCACTGGTGCAGCGCGCCAGACCGACCGCTTTACCATCACCGTTGCAGGCTACGGCTCCCAACCCACCACCCGCGTGCGCTTACAAGCCGTATACAGCGTTTTGCACTAGGAGGTTTATTGATGAAACCGCTTCGATATCTTGCTCACCTGATTGTACTGGCTGCGTTTACTCACCAGACCCTGGCGGGTGCCTGTGATCCGGTCACCTCGACCTCGCTGGAGGCCGGTGCCTTTGCTGTATTGAAAGACGGAACCGTCAGCATAGGCAGCAGCGGGGATTCAAAAACCTGTCAGGTGACCTTTTCTGGAAGTTCAACGGTCAACGTAGGCAGCAGTAATCTCTACCAGGGAGACCCGACTAAAACAGATTGTGGGCTAACAGCCAGTGATACAACGCTGGATCCTCTGACCCTGCCCACTTTTTTAACAACATCCAGTTCTGCCATTTTCAGATATAAAAACGATGGCGATACCTTTCAATATCCCAGTAACTGGTATCGCTACAATAGTAGTCAAAAGCTATTTTGTGTTAATGGTAGCTCTCCTTGTACCACCGATATTGGCTACAACACTGCTGATAGCGATCTGGGCAACTTTCTTCTCAGCATCCAGAAAAGTGGCAATACCTACACCGCAACATTCGATAATCGCTTGGGCAGTGAATGGCAGGAAATAGAAGGAGGAACAGGCAGCAAAGGAGAAATGTACTTTAACTATTACGTCGATCCTGACCCCACAATACCTGAACTTCCCTACCGTATCAGCTATCTGAATATATCTAACACCGACGTGGTCTACTTTGAACCCGGCACCTACTATATCAATAAAATGACCCTGACTGACCGAGTGACCATCAAGGTTGCCATGACAGAAACAAACGGTGATAAAGCAGGTGATGGCAGCGGGGTCGTAAAATTGCACCTGTATGATGGTACATCCTTCAAAGGTAATGGTTCCTGCATCAATATCGCCGGTTGCGAGAATGGCAATGCCAGCGCCCGTGATACCACGCAATATCCGGAACGCCTGCAAATATGGGTGCACAACGGTGATCTGACAATAAATGACCAGGCGCAAATCGCCGCTGGTATTTATGTTGCCAATGGCACACTTGAGATCAAGGCAAATTCCCAAACCGCCTTTATTGGCGAAGCACTCGCGGCAAACATCCAGGTCGGCAACAGCTCAGGAGTAGAATACGCCTATCAGGACACAGGAATGTTCACCGACCTGTACACGGCTGCCGCTGTCGATGTGACACCAAACGACGGCATCTACAGCCTCGCGGCTCCAGCGGTCACTAGCTCCGCTAATTACGGCGACTTGACCTATATCCCCTATCAGACCGATGACACCTCCGATGCCGTCACAGGCGGTAGCGGTATTACCGGCCACTTGATGGCATTCAAACTAACCACCAGTGGCACCAGTAGCACAGCCACCTGGGATGCCAACAACAAAATGACAACCTCTCTGCGCGAAGAGCGCCTCTGGTCAACGGATGCTTCTGGCACACTGGTGAAATTTAAAAACCTGGATGACGCCGCCTTTGGAACACTCGGTACATTGAGTACCGCTCAGATCAAAAGCTACACCATCACACCTGACTATGCTGGTGGTACTTACCTCGGCAACCGGGATTCTTCCGCCTGGATCGGTGCACCTTACATCACCCAACCCGTCATTCTGGATGATCTGGTGATTTTTCAGACAGATGACGGTTTTATCTACGCCGTTGACCGCAGTGACGACGTCAATACTGGCGGACAATTAAAATGGGGGTTTATGCCCCGACCATTGGTTACCGACCTGGATGACTACACAACCTTTTATACCCAGCACACAATGGAAGGACAAATTGCAACCATTGGCGATAACATCATTGTTGGTTCTGCCAAAGGCGGTGCCATGCACTATGCCTTGAAACTAACATCCGCTGGTGATCTGGACAGCGTGCTCTGGGTGGAAGAAAGCAGCGGCGACAACCCTCATCGCCCGGTAACCTTCACCAGCAACAACAAGCAATACGCCATGTACATCACCAATAACACCGATCTGGTGGTAAGGGAGCTGACATCTGGCTCAAGTAAAACCGTTTACGATTTATCAAGTAAAACCAGCAAGGCTACCACCGCACCACTGGCTTACCAGTACTTCGCAGTCAGCGGCAGCAGCAATTTGGAAAATCTTGAAGTCTCTTTTGGCGATAACCAGGGCAACGTCTATAGCGCAGTGCTGATCGACAGTGGCTCGATGAAAGGCAGCTTGTCCTGGAAGCTGACAGGGAACATAGGCACCTCATCTACGGTGCAGAAAAACGTACTCTGGTTACAGTCGGCTACTCTCAGAGGCGAGGACTACATGGTGGCTCAAACCACAGAACGCTTAAAAGTCTTTCGCTTGCCCGCTTCCGAAACCAGTTGGCGACCCGACTGGATCAGTATGATCGGTGAATCCGGCTCTTGGAACGACGCCGGCACCACCTACACCAAAGAGACCGACCATAGCTCCAACTACGAACATATTCAGCTACTGGAATCCGACGTCACCATTACGGATCAGGTAGAAATTGCCGCCAGCGTGATCTTCTTGCCACTGCAACGAGATACCGAAGCCAGCTGTGATGCCTACTATTATCTGTATTCCCTCGACACTGGACTGTTTCCGACCAACGTTTTGCACCGTAATGCATCGGTGGATGGCAGCAACGTCAAAATTGGCACCGGCAAAGCATTCACACCCGCCGTCATTTCCATTGGTGGCACGCCTACCCTGCAAGGCCATAGCGAAGAAAACACATCCCAGAGCACGACCACCGGAGAGACAATCACCAATCTCGGGCTCGATAACCCATTTACATTTACCACTGGCGACCAGGGCTGGTCTGGTTGGAGGGAACTGCTTGATGAATAACCTGAGTCCACGGCGCACTGCAGCGCGGGGCGTCACTCTGATCGAGCTGATGGTGACCATCGCGATTATTGGCATCCTGTTTGCTATCGGCATTCCGAGTTACCGCAATTACGTGATCAAGACCAACCGAAATGCCGCCACCTCCTGTTTACTGGAAATATCCCAGACACTGGAAAAACGGTATGCAGCGGCCACCAAATACAGTGGTGCTACGCTAAAAAACAGCTGCATCGACGACGTCAGTGATAGCTATAGCATCAGCTCAACCCTGGGCACTCACACCTACACATTAAAAGCGACTCCCACTGCCAGCCAGACTGACTGGGCCTGCGGCATCCTGACCTATAACGAGGCTGGCAACAAAGGCCTGGAAACCTATAACAGCCTGAAAGGCACCAATGATATCTGCTGGTATTGACCCCAAGGGTACTAAAAGACTGCATGACAGGGATTTTGTACCACTGCCTGCAAGACCATGTAAGCGGTTATCCATCACCCATAAAAAACGGCGCCGAAGCGCCGTTTTTTATGGGTGTAAACACATCAACATAACGCTGGTCTGTTAAGCACCAAAGTAACTGATCATCACACCAGCAGCCACCGCAGAACCGATAACACCGGCAACGTTGGGGCCCATGGCATGCATCAACAGGAAGTTCTGAGGGTTGGCATCCAGACCGACCTTGTTGGACACTCGCGCAGCCATAGGTACAGCGGAGACACCCGCAGAGCCAATCAGGGGGTTGATCGGATCTTTCGATAACTTGTTCATGACTTTCGCCATCAGTACACCCGTTGCCGTACCAACACAAAATGCCAGCATGCCCAGGATCAGAATGCTCAGGGTGTCAAAGTTCAGGAACTTGTCTGAACTCATTTTCGACCCGACACCCAGCCCGAGGAAAATAGTCACCACGTTGATCAATGCGTTCTGGGCAGTATCACTCAGACGATCGACCACACCGGATTCCTTCATCAGGTTACCGAAACAGAACATCCCCAGCAGCGGTGCAGCAGAAGGCAGCAACAGAGCCACCAGCACCAGCAAAGTAATCGGGAAGATAATCTTCTCGGCCTTGCTGACGGTACGCAATTGCACCATCTGAATCTTGCGTTCTTCAACGGACGTCAGTGCTTTCATAATCGGCGGCTGGATCATCGGCACCAGTGCCATATAGGAATATGCCGCGACTGCAATTGCACCCAGCAGTTCTGGTGCCAGCTTCGATGCAATAAAGATCGAAGTCGGACCATCTGCACCACCAATAATCCCGATGGCGGAGGCTTGCTGCAGGGTGAAATCCATCACACCAATGTCAGTAAAGAAAGCGGCACCAAACAGAGTGCCGAAAATACCAAACTGCGCCGCTGCGCCGAGCAACAGGGTTTTCGGGTTAGCCAGCAACGGACCAAAATCCGTCATAGCGCCCACGCCCATAAAGATCAGCAACGGAAACAGTCCGGTTTCAATCCCGGCATGGTAAATGTAGTACAGCAATCCAGCAGGTGAATCGAGGTGGCCATGGGCATCAAATACCGGACCGGCATAAAAACCGGCACCGGGAATATTGACGAAAATAGTACCCACCGCGATAGGCAGCAGCAGCAGTGGTTCAAACTGAAACTTTGGATGTATGGCCAGAAACAGCAACAAACAGCCAATCAGGATCATTGCACCCTGACCGGTTTCCATTTGGTACAAACCGCTGTCATGCCACAGGTTAATCAGGCTTTCCATTCAGGCACTCCTTCCTTACGCGAGGTTGTACAGAGTGTCGCCCACTTTCACTGACACACCTTCTTTGGCTGAGACACCGGTTACCGTACCCGTGCGTGGAGCACGTACTTCGGTTTCCATCTTCATGGCTTCAAGAATCACGACAACATCACCTTCATCAACCTGATCGCCAGTTTCAACCAGTACTTTCCAGACGTTACCAGCCAAAGGAGCACACACCGGATCACCATCACCCGCCGCCACTACGTCACCGTCAGCTGCTGCCGAAGAACCGCCCATGCTCAGCGGAGCACCGTTGACAGAAGCCAGATGCGTAACGTCACCGCCATCGTCCACTTTCACCACATAATCGTTACCATCAACGGAAATGGTGAAGGTATCTTCAGCGTCGCCTTTCGGAGCAGGTTCGAATGCGTCGGGATTGCCGCGATTTTCCAGGAATTTCGGCGCAATCTGCGGGAACATGGCATAGGTCAGGGCGTCATCAATCTTGTCTGCTGCCAGCGTAATGCCTTTTTCAGCCGCCAGCTTGTCGACATTGGCAATCACCTTGTCCATTTCGTTTTCGATCAGATCCGCAGGTCGACAGGTAATCACTTCCTTGCCATCCAGAACTTTGGCTTGCAATTCGGCGTTCATCGGTGCAGGAGCGGCACCGTACTCGCCTTTCAGAATGCCCTGGGTTTCTTTCGAGATTGACTTGTAACGTTCACCCGTCAACACATTCAAAACAGCCTGGGTTCCGACAATCTGGGACGTTGGTGTCACCAGAGGAATAAAGCCCAGATCTTCACGTACCCGTGGAATTTCGGCCAGTACTTCATCGAACTTATCGGAAGCCCCTTGTTCACGCAGCTGGTTTTCCATATTGGTCAGCATGCCGCCAGGAACCTGAGCCACCAAAATACGGGAATCAGTGCCCTTGAGCGCACCTTCAAACTTCGAGTATTTTTTACGCACAGCCCGGAAATAAGCGGCAATTTCTTCCAGCAACAACAGGTCGATACCGGTATCACGCTCAGTGCCAGCCAATGCCGCTACAACGGATTCTGTCGCGGTATGACCATAGGTCATGGACATTGATGATATGGCAGTATCAACACGGTCAATACCCGCTTCAACCGCTTTCAGGATCGTCATGTCAGACAACCCCGAAGTGGCATGAGCGTGTAACTGAACTTCCAGATCCGTCTGGGCCTTCAATTTGCTCACCAGCTCAAAAGCCACATAAGGCGTCAGTACACCGGCCATATCCTTGATGGCGATGGAGTCTGCACCCATGTCCTCAATCTTTTTGGCAAGGCTGACCCATGATTCCATGGTATGCACCGGGCTGGTCGTGTACGACAGGGTGCCCTGAGCGTGTTTACCCTGCTTTTTAACGGCCTTGAGTGCTGTTTCCAGATTGCGTGGGTCATTCATCGCATCAAAGACACGAAATACATCCACACCGTTGGTCGCTGCACGCTCAACAAACTTCTCCACCACATCATCCGCATAATGGCGATAACCCAGCAGGTTTTGGCCACGTAGCAACATCTGATGGGGCGTTTTGGGCATTGCTTTCTTGAATTCGCGAATACGATCCCAGGGGTCTTCTCCCAGAAAACGGATACAAGAGTCAAATGTCGCACCACCCCAGGATTCCAGCGACCAGTAACCCACCTGATCGAGTTTTTCAGCAATCGGCAGCATATCGTCGATACGCATGCGAGTTGCCAGAATGGATTGGTGCGCGTCGCGCAATACGACGTCGGTAATTCCGAGTTTTTTAGAATCGGTCATGGGTGATGGCCTTTTCTTCCGATAACGTTGTTAACGTTTTGGTTATTATGATTCGTACACTACTTTTGGCGCGCACGATGTTCCTTGACCGCAGCTGAAAGTACTTTCAACAGTTGCGGATCTACTCCCTGAGGTTGAGACCGTTTCTTTTTTGCCGCTACCGGCACGATCACTTCCTCTGGAGCATACTTGTTTACCAGCTTGGACATGAATCCGGTAACGAATACCAGCATCGTCAAGAAGACAAATACCGTACCCATACCAAAAACCATCAATTCCAAACCTTGCGTGACGAGTCCTGGCTCAGACATGCAAGCGGCTCCTTTTTAGTAATAATTTTTACGAACAGCGAGTATTTCCCCACCAATATTCACCGGCATAACCCATGTTTATAACGGGGAAAAACCGGATAAGACTACTTTAAAAGGGCTAACTCTTTCAACTGTGCCAGATCAAGGCGAATTACTGGCAACCTCCAAACAGGGTCTCCAAGCTACTGAAACCAGTAGTATTTCTGAAACTTATATCAACTATAGCTTAAGCAAATAGTCCTATTGACGCATTTGACCGGGATATACGGCCAAAGTGGAAGGCAAAATACTTGACCTCAACACCATATAATGCTCAATTTCCGCGCCTGATTTCGTCTACACGCTTTTTCGTCTCTGCGAGCGCTCCCATGTTGCCATTTGACCCCAACAGTTCTCTTTATATTGCACTAGCGCCCATGGAGGGATTAATGGATTTCCATTTACGGGAGATACTGACCGCCGTCGGGGGAATTGACCATTGTGTTACCGAATTTATTCGCATCAGCCAAACGGTATTACCCAATCGCGTATTTTTAAAATATTGCCCGGAGCTGGCACAAGGCGGCAAAACCCTGGCAGGAACGCCGGTGCATATTCAATTATTAGGCAGCGATCCGGAGCTGATGGCAGCCAATGCGGCACGGGTTGCCGCACTGGGTGCACCGGCAATTGATCTCAATTTTGGCTGCCCGGCCAAAACCGTCAACCGCAGCCAGGGCGGCGCTGTGCTGTTGCAACACACTGAGCGCCTATATGCCATCACCAAGGCCGTCCGCAACGCTGTGCCTGCCCACATTCCGGTCAGTGCCAAAATGCGTCTCGGCTACACCGATAAAGCGCTGGCGCTCGACAATGCCCAGGCTCTGGCCGCTGCCGGAATCCAGTGGCTCACAGTACATGCCCGCACCAAAACGGAAGGCTACAAGCCCCCGGCATGGTGGGAGTGGATCGCCAACATCAAACAGGTTGTCGATATTCCGGTACTGGCCAACGGTGAAATCTGGACACCCGACCAGGCGGCAGCATGCCAACACCAGAGTCAGTCACGCCTGTTAATGATTGGTCGCGGCCTGGTCGCAAAACCCGATCTGGGTCTGCAGATTCGTGCGCAACAGCAAGGCTTGTTTCATCAAAAGTTAGCCTGGCAAGACTATCTGGCGTTGTTTTACCAACTCGCAGAACGACTTGAGCATCTGGAAGACAAACAACTCACTGACCGCATGAAACAGTGGCTGCATTATTTTTCGCTGCATTCCACAGAAATGGAAAGCGTCTTTCAGGCGGTCAAACGTCATCGCAGTCGCCACGACTTTTTTGCGGCACTGGAATCCATAGGCCAGACCATCAAGCTGCAACCGACTGTCTGAAGTTCCAGCCCTCCTGTTCAGACCTTATAGCATCTGACCATGGACTCAATAAAAACAATCGAATTCTAAAATCAAATACAAGATAGCTATTATTACTATGCAAGATGAGGTGAGTAGCCGATCGGTTGCTGGTCGATCAAACAAACCGGTTTCCTGGCGGTTGATCAGCACAGACTGGCAGTGATCAGGTGAGAGAGGAAACAAGCGTCCACTGTCTGTCTATTGGCGGAAAATGACAAGCACCGGCATCTTCCGCCAGACGCAAGTATCCGAAGCACCGCCAAATTGAGAGGAACCAATTTGGGCGTATCCCAACCAATCGGGTACCCGATCAATATTTGTTGATCGACATTCAGGCATACTCACAATCGTCACACCGCCAATCATGGCAACAATGACTGGATCATGTTTTTATCCACAGACTGCTTACCCAAGGGAGAACACTATGAGCATCAATATTGGAATCAGTGATACCCATCGCCAAGCCATCGCTGACGGCCTCGGTCGACTGCTGGCGGATACTTACACCCTGTACCTGACCACCCATAACTTCCACTGGAACGTCACCGGGCCAATGTTTAATAGCCTGCATGTGATGTTTATGGATCAATACACTGAACTCTGGAATGCCGTCGATCCCATTGCAGAGCGCATTCGCTCATTGGGACACGTTGCACCAGGGTCCTACGCCCAGTTTGCCGAACTGGCCTCACTGCCTGATGCCCCAGCCATTCCACCCAAAGCAATGGATATGGTTGCCATCCTGGCTCAGGGACACGAATCGGCGGCCCGCACTGCCAGAAACCTGTATGCACTGGTCGGTGAAGCTAACGACGAACCAACCGCAGATCTGTTAACCCAGCGCCTGACTGTACACGAACAGACTGCCTGGATGCTGCGTTCCCTGCTGGAAGACTAACGCCCTCACCTCATTCATCCTCAGATACAGCCTGCCGATCACTCCGGCAGGCTGTATGTCCGGAAACACTGGCAAAAAACCACCGATACAGCAGTCGGTTTTGAGCTGATATTCCTGTCTTCGGGATACCTTCGCCGTAGAAATAAGCACTTGCCACTCACGATGAAAGTGCAAGCTGTCTGCGGAAATTGTCTGTTACCTGTAAAAGTGCTTTTATCCACTCGACTTCGGATTTAACCTTACAGATTGTAGGGCGAGTAACCAGTACAATAGCGTTATTGTTAGCAGAGCGGGCACCTGACTGATAATCGCAGCCAGGGGGATTCTGGTCGTGTCAAAGTAATAGAAAGACAAACGGAACGCGGTTCGAAGTGAACGTTAAGTGATCATTGCAGTGTAGCTCGTTACCGGACAAAACCCAAAGCTCCCGAATAGAGGAGCAGTTTCAAGGAAAGCCTGCTCTCGAATCCGAGTCCAGGTAGCGCAGAGAAATCCAGGAGTTATCTATGAGCGATGCGGACATCGTATTCCAAAGCTACGGGCGTAGCTGCAACAACATTGTCTTCTTTGAAGACTTTTATTCCATTTTCATGAGCAAGTCACACGACGTTCGGGAGATGTTCAAAAACACCAATATGGAGGCTCAGCGGGCCTTGTTACGCAGCGGTATTTTATGGCTGGTGATGCACTCTCGCGGCATGCCGGATACCAAAATAAAGGCTCTTGGGAAAAGTCACAGCCGTGGAGAAATGAATATCAACCCCATGTATTACAGCCTTTGGCTGGATGCTCTGATGGAAACCCTGGCGCGTCATGACCCTAAATTTTCGAAGGAGCTGGAGCTTACCTGGCGCCGTACACTCAAGCCAAGTATCGACCTGATTCAAAGCATGTATTAATCAAAAACACGCCTGACATGTCATTTTGATCTAAATAGAAACATTGACCTCCTCACAGGTTTCAGAGCAGTCTGGTGGCTGTCGCATAATCCAGTGAAGGAGGTTTGCATGAACGGGCATACCGAACAACGTCATACCCCGAGAGCCGATATTTCATCCAACGTCAGTGTCTTTCAGCAGGGCGATTTGTCCTACCTTGGTTTACTACTGAACTGCTCAGATGAAGGACTGATGATATCGACCTATGAAGCCATTGAACCCGGTACCGAATTAAATCTGGAGCTGGTCGACGTACGACCTGACCTGGACGTTCACCGTACCGGTTTTTGCCAGGCAGAAGTAGTCTGGAGCAAACCCATCACCCCCAGCCTCTACAGCGCTGGCTGCCGTATGAAAGCCCCTTGCAACACACTTAACGGCATGATCAGAAGCTATCAAAAGACGGAGCCTGATCCTGTGGGTTAATAACCCAAGCCATTCATCACAGCTGGTTGCCCTGCCGACTGTCAGAGCAACCAGCCACCGATCGTTGCTACAGCAATACCTACCATCCAGATTGATACACTGCGCAAATGCAATTGCTGCCATTCATCCAGCTCCGCTGCCGCAGCCGGACAATCGGCAGCAGCACTGTGCCAACAGCGTTTTTCGTGACTGAACGACAACGCCGCACTCGCGACATCCACCAGCACTTGCTGGCTGTCGATGGCCGTTTTCCACAACAACTGACGCCATACCGGCAATGCCATCGTCATATTACCAGCCAGGCAATAGGTCAGCCCCAGCAAACGCGCAGGTGCCCATTCCAGCCAGTGTAAACACCAGCTTGATACACGATCGGCTTGCGCCTTTTTCCCGGCATACTGATTGCCGGAACCAACGGTTTCTGACGGATCGTCTGCTGCATCCTGTTGTTCCTGCTCCGTTTGTTGTTTCGGTTCCAGCGGTTGTTCCGGCTGCTCCGGCGATTCTTCGGAGGCGCCCTCTTGTTGCCCCAATGCCTCCTGAGCACGGACAAAATGTAACGTCAGCCAGGCCAGCACAACGCCACCCACATCGGCAAACATGTACCAGAACACCATCAAAAAAAAGTACTCAAACCAGCGGTACAACACTGTATGCAAAACCTGAGCATTCAGGGTTTCCGGATCCGACGACAATGCCAACCCCGGTACTGAAACCGCTTCATCGGCACAATGAAATGCGCCCTGAATATCACCGCTGGTCAAATGTTCGCGGTAGCGTTTCAAACCCGCTCCCATATTAGCCTGAGACAGTACCAGTAATAACAGCCCGACCTCCGCCACAGCGGATGGTAATCCCCAGGCGAACGATTCCAGCCACACAAATAACAAAGCAACCAGAATACTGGGCAGTATCACCAGCAGTATCAGCCTGATGGGGGCACCCAGGCGTTCAAACCCTGGCCAGCGCTGCCACAGTGCCAGCCAGCGATCGTACAAACTGCCTTGTCCCCAGCGACGAGCCCAGGGCAACTGCTGTTGCAACAACAACGAGATAAACAGAATCAGAAATTTCATAAATCATACTCATCCGGTTTCAGGGAGTTCAGGTAGCGGCCCCAGTCAAACGCCGGGCCGGGATCCGTCTTGCGACCCGGTGCGATATCGTCATGGCCCGCGATACGGCTGCCGATCATCGGGTAGTATCGGCGCAAGGCTATCGTCACCCGAGTCAGCACCTGATACTGGGCCTCACTGTACGGGGTGTTATCGCAGCCTTCCAGCTCAATACCAATCGAAAAATCATTACAATCAGTCAGACCCTCATAGCACGATACTCCGGCGTGCCAGGCGCGATCGTTAAAGTTGACAAACTGATAGAGCGTGCCATCCCGCTCAATCAATAAATGGCTGGACACCTGCAAGCCATCGATTTCAGCAAAATACGGATGCTCGTCGACAGCCAGCTGATTGCTGAAAAAGCGTTGTATACACCCGCTGCCAAATTGACCCGGCGGCAGGCTGATATTATGAATCACCAGCAATGAAACAACCGCCGCTGGCGGACGCTGGCCAAAGTTGGGTGAGGGCACCCATTGCGCGTCGGGCAAGCGCCCGTCTTTTACGTCCAAACTGAATGTTCTCCGTACTGTTTGGGTATCTTCACTCATTCATACTACACCGGATACAATCCTCCGCACCCGACAACCGAAGCCGGCAGCGTCATGCACCCATGCCGGGTTCCGTGTAAGATTCACCACCACAAGAATCCGCGATAGTCCGGGTCGCCTATAGGATGCATCTGAAAATGTAGCGAGCGATGAAAGGACAAAGCAAAAATCGACGAAAAAGCGCAATTTATGAGTGATACATGAGCATTTTGAGTCGATTTTTAACGCCGTCATTTCGAGCACCGGATTAAATAGATGTCCCCTATACCGCACCAACAATTAATATCAAGAGTCATGTCATGAACCTGAGCCTACACGCTGCCGATATTACCAACGCCGTTACCACTGCCCTGACCGAAGATGTCGGCAGTGGTGATATCACGGCCCGCCTGATCCCGACGCAGCAGCGCTCCCAAGCCCGTATTATCAGCCGTGAACGCGCCATCATCGCAGGCAAAGCCTGGGTCAATGAAGTCTTCCGTCAGCTCGACCCGAACGTCCAGGTCATCTGGCGCGTCTCCGAAGGTGAATGGGTGCGCCCAAACCAACTGCTATTTGAACTGTCAGGCTCAGCGCGCAGTCTGCTCACTGGCGAACGCTGCGCCCTGAATTTCCTGCAAACGCTCTCAGCCACTGCCACTTTATGCCGACAGTATGCCGATCAGGTTGCAGGTACTGGCGTCAAGTTGCTCGATACCCGTAAAACCCTGCCGGGTTTACGCATCGCACAAAAATATGCGGTCAGTGTCGGCGGCTGTTTTAACCATCGAATAGGCCTGTACGACGCCTTTTTAATCAAGGAAAACCACATCATGGCATGTGGCGGAATTGCCCAGGCCGTTGCGGCTGCCCATGACATCGCCCCTGGCAAACCGGTCGAGGTTGAAGTGGAATCCATGAACCAGCTGGACGAAGCCATCGCTGCCAATGCCGATATCATCATGCTCGACAACTTCACCCCCGCCGAGATGACCACAGCGGTACAACATGCCCGCGCTGCCACTGCCAATCGCCTGGAAGGGCCAATCAAACTGGAAGCATCCGGTAATATCACTGATGCCACCCTGCTGCCTTACGCACGCACCGGGGTCGATTACATCTCCATCGGGGCGCTGACCAAAGATTGTAAAGCGATTGATTTATCAATGCGTATTACACTCTGACCGATGATCAGGACGCGGGCTTTTGGGCAGACTCGGGCTTTGACAAAACGCTGGCCCCGTCACAGACACTGAAGCCATCAAGACTGAAGTAACAGACACTGAAACGACAACCGCTATAACGGAACTCTTATGCACCTCACATCGTTTAATCGTTATCAGGCATTTGCCGCTCACTTTGGTATCAGCCTGGTGCTGTTTCTGATGATGGTCGCGCTGGTTTTTGGCGTCTGGTATCCCGGCATTCTGAGTGCTGCCGATCCGGGCTGGCACCAGGCGCTGTTGATGATTGCCGGAGTTGATCTGGTGCTCGGGCCAACACTGACGCTATTGGTCTTTAACCCGGCGAAAAAAAGCCTGAAGATGGATCTCAGCATCATTGCCGCCGTACAACTGGCCGCGCTGATAGCTGGTGTGTATACCGTGCACCAAACTCGCCCGGTCGCTCTGTATGTCGCGTTTCCACCCCAAGGCTACGAAATACTCTATGCCCACACCCTGAACCAGGACACCCTGGATGCGATTAAAGCCAGTGAGGATCAAGTGTTTTATTATCAGCCCAGTTCCAATGGCTCGATATTTGGCCCGGCCAGCTACAAGGATCTGACCCCGGCAGAACTCAAGCCCATCACCGACGGTGGCTTTATCGATTTTATCAATAGCCGGGCACCGGCTGGCACCTTCGAATACAACGACACCGTGCGACTGGCAATTGGCTTGAGCGGCAACTGGTTGGTAACTGATTTAAATGGCAAGGTAGTAGGGGTTCAACCGGAACAACAACTGCTGGATGAGCAAGCAGCGGATTCCGACACCGCAACCACAGAACAATAATTCCTCCCCTGCTTTCAATCCGTAGCGCTGCTCAACAAGCAGCGCTACCTGCGCAAGCCCACCCAACCAGAGTCCTCAGGCTTCGGCAATAATCACCGCCCGTAGCGGGGCTGGGTAGCCTTCGACGGTTTTGGAAAGATCATCCGGATCAAGAAAATCCACCAGCGAGTTATAACGCATCCAGTCGGTTGAATGCTGCTCCGCCAATGAGGTCTGATTCAGATCCACCACTCTGGCGTTGCGGAAGCCGGTGCGACGACACCACAACAACAACGTCTCTACCGATGGAATAAACCAGACATTCCGCATCATGGCGTAGCGGTCTTCTGGCATCACCACCTCACCTGGATCCGCGTCGATCACCAATGTTTCCAACACCAGCTCACCACCCGGCTTGAGTGCCCCGCGCAACTCTTCCAGATGCTCAATCGGTGACTTGCGATGATAAAGTACCCCCATCGAAAACACGCTATCAAAGGCTTTCAAATTGGCAGGGACATCTTCCATTTTGAACGGTAGCAAATCCGCTTGGGGAGCGATTCCCTGGGCCGCTGTCACATAGCCCTTGATGGCCTGAAACTGCATCAGAAACAGCCGTGAAGGATCGACACCGATCACTCGGAAAGCACCGGCTCCCAGCATCCGCCAGAGGTGATAACCCGAGCCGCAACCAACATCCAGCACGGTACGCCCCGTCAAGTCGGACAAATGAGGCGCCAGCCGTTGCCATTTCCAGTCCGAACGCCATTCAGTATCAATATAACTATCAAACAGCTGGAATGGCCCCTTGCGCCATGGCATCAAGCCACGTAGCCCTTGTTCCACTGCCTGCGCCTGCGCCGGGCTGGTATGGCCCTTGATCGCCAGATCAAAAGTACCAAGATCACACGTAACAGCCGCTAGCCGGGGTAATAATCTCAAAGCGTCTACCCAACGTTGCTGATCACCGTGTTCCCTCGTGACCAGCAAATCCTCTAACTGCTCCGGCAACACCTCAGCCCAGCGCGCCATGCGGCTGCCCTCCCCTCGCATGGCCGTCAGCACGTCATGAAACCATGGCAACAGGGTTGCCGCATCGGCAGCATCAAGATCAGCAAACAACGGAGTAACATCAACAGGCATGAAGCAGACTCAAGCAAAAGGAGGAATAAGAGACCGTGTAACCGTGTAACCGTGTAACCGTGTAGTAGCGGCATTAACGGATAGCAAGAAATGAGACAAAATTAAAACACTGATACCAGCGAATAACCTGGCTGAACCCAGCAGCCAACAACCGTTGGCGATGTACCTCTTCGCGCTCCGGGATCAGATAATCCTCAATGGCCGTGCGCTTGCGGGCAATTTCCATCTCGCTGTAACCATTGGCGCGCTTGAAATCCCAGTGCAAGGCATCTTGCAACGGCTGCTCGGCAACCTCAAAACTGATTTTTTCCGACAGAATCAATGCGCCACCCGGAATCGTTGCCTCAGCGATACGAGTCAGCAGTTCGAGGCGCTGGTCGAGCACGATAAACTGCAACACATAATTCAGTGCCGTCACCGAGGCATTGTCCAGCGTCAACGAACAAATATCAGCCTGCAACAATTCAACCGCTACCGGATCACCGGCCAGGGAATGATCGTCGAGGGCAATATAATGTGCGGCGCGTTCCAGCATGGAGGCCGAATTATCCACCCCGATCACCTGACAACCACGGGCACGTACACCATGACGCATCGCCAGCGTGACCGCTCCCAGCGAACAGCCAAGATCATACAAGCGGGTGTTATCGCGGGCATAACGACCGGCAATAATACCGGACATCGCCACGGTTTCAGCATAGCCGGGCACCGAGCGTTTGATCATATCGGGAAAAACCCGCGCCACGGCGTCATCAAAACGGAAATCGGCACTGTGGGCTTCGCGGGTCTGGTAGAGATCGTCACGCTCGTTCATAGGTGTCTCGGGTCGCTTGGATGGGCCAGCACTGCAAGGCAATACTCTGGCAAAAACAAACTGCCATGGTATCACAAGCCGATAAATCAGCCCGCAGCCAAACCGTCGTTCAACTGTGCCAGCGCCCACTCGGCAATCTCCAGATCCTCTACGGCCGTACCACCCGCAATCCCCAGCCCGCCAATCACATGACCATTAGCAAACAAGGGAATACCACCCTTAAACAACGCCAGTCCACCATGAGTGGATTCAATCCCGGTCAGGGGACGCGACCGAACCACCTCACCAAAAGCGCCGCTGTCCGTGCGAAACAACGCCGAGGTACGTGCCTTGCGCTGGCTCACTTCACCAGGGCCAATTGCGGCGCCGTCCATCCGGGAAAAGCCAATCAAATGACCCCCTTCATCAACAACGCTGATCGAAACCCGGACACCCAGCCCGGTGGCTTTTTCTTCACACCATTGAATCAATTGTTTCACGGCGGTCGCAGATAAGCGGCTCATAAGCTCTCCAGGAAAAATGTTTGATCAAACGCGAAGCCCAGAAGTCTGTCGGGCTTAGGGCTGCTCTACAGCGGAAAAGCTGAATCTGGCTCTTTTTTGAGCAAATTTTTGTTAAATAGAACCATTCTCCTCAAATTTGCGCAAAAATTGCTCAAACCAGTCTTTCCCTCGCAACGAACGCAATCATTTCCGACGGGCGACCGGGAAATTGATCGCTGCTTGTATCCTCAACCCAGAATCGATCAATACCGGTATTAATTTCAAATGGATATGGTAAAAAACCGTCGCAGTCGTCATCAAGGCAAAACCGATAATCAGCGTGACCATAAGGGGACATATATAGACGCTTCCCCGTCCTTGCCGGTCTGCTCGCTGAATGGCCGTGCCCATATCTGGATTTATAGCCGATGGTTAACCAGTCGGCCTGAAATGATAATGCTGTTCATTCAATCGACGGGGGCTTCCCGGCTACCAAGGGATTCATGTAATTCATCCTCGGCATTGGCGTCGTCGACCAGATTTTTAGCCAATTCCTTTTTGACCCGAACACCCAATTTACGGAAACCATCGGCCTGACTGAGCAAGTTACCACGGCCGGATTTCAGCGAATTCCAGGCCTCATCATAACCCTTGTTCAGCGTCGTCAGCTGGCTACCCACTTTTTCGAATTTATCCACCACCACAGTGAGTTTGTCGTACAGTTTACCGGCCTGGTCAGCCAGCTTTTCGGTACTTTTATTACGTCGTTCAATAGCCCACAAACTGGCCACCGTGCGTAAGGTCGCAAGCAGAGTCGTTGGCGTCACGACCACGATTTTTTGTTCAAACGCCGTATTAAACAGACTTTCGTCATGCTGGAATGCCAGCATAAAAGCTGGTTCGACGGGCATAAACAGGAACACAAAATCCGGTGAATTAAGACCATTCAGGTGCTGGTATGCCTTGTCACTCAAGCTGCGGACATGGCTACGCACCGATTCCACATGCCGTTTGAGTGCCGCCGCCTGCTCCAGCTCGAAGTCGGCATTGACGTAATCGGTATAGGCATTCAGCGATACTTTGGAATCCACCACGATATGCTTGCCTTCCGGCAGGCGGATAATGACATCCGGGCGATAACGCTGGCCGCTGTCGTCCTGGTGGCTTTCTTCCCGGACGTATTCTTCACCCTTCCGCAAACCGGAACGCTCGAGTACCGTTTCTAGCACCATCTCGCCCCAGTTGCCCTGGGTTTTCTTTTCACCACGCAGGGCGGTTGTCAGCGCATGAGCCTCAGTCGACATTTGCTGATTCAGCTTGTGCAGCTCAACAATCTGCGCCTGTAGCGTGGCCCGATCACGGGTATCGCTAAGGTGGACATCCTCAACCTTTTTGCGCAAACCATCGAGCTGCTCTCGAAACGGCGTCAGCAAGCTGGTCAGCCCTTGCTGACTCTGTTGGGTAAACTGCTGCTGTTTTTGCTCGAAGATTTTTTGCGACAGATGTTCAAATTCTTGCAGTAACTGCTCCTTGTTTTGCTGCAGCAAAGCCAGTTTTTCATCGGCGTGCTGCTGCTGCATTTCTCGCGCCTGACGTTCGCTCACCAGCTCCGTCTGGCTGTCGCTCAAACGCTGCTGCAAATCGGCCAGACGGGTTTGCCACAACAACTGCGATTCGCGACGTTCGATTTCCAGCGCCTGTTTCTGCGCCAGTGCAGCATGGCTGCGCTCTTGCCAGCGCGCCGCGTCGGTACGGGTAGCATTAAGTGCGGCATCAGTCTCACTCAGACGGTTTTCCAATTCGGCAAGCTGCTGTTCCCGCTGCTGCTGTTGTTGTTGCACCAGCAGCAAGGCGGCCTGTGCACGACGTCTGACGATCATCCCGGTCACCAACGAACCCAGTAGTATCCCTGCAATCAAACTGACCAGCGTTAACGGCAGATAACTGCCCATCATCTGTGGGTCAAATGGCAATAGCGGGGCCAAAGCCAACGCATCCATCAAAAAACTCCTCGTAGCCCGGCACTGATGGCATAGCTGTGGACCTCCTCAAAATGTGCCCGGTCGTATTCGAGATATAACGATACGGCACGGGAACCGAACCCTCCCAACGACAATCCAGCTTGCCACATCGGGGTACAACCCGATACCTCGCGGGCAGCGTCAATACTGGTGGCGCTGGCGCGCAAGCACATACGCCCATAGCCAAACCACGGCCCCTGCCCTGGTTTGATTGGCAACATCGCCCGTACATTCCAGCTGAACGCAGCACCATCTTGTTGATAGACGGTATTCGACGAACGCTCGTCGCTGTCCGTAGTGCTTTTGTTGTCGTCAGCATTCCAGAGCCAGACATTCATTCCGCCCGACAGTATCGACCGCCAGCTGATACCACCACCAACACGAAAAAATCGCCCGACAACCGCATGGCGGCTACTGCCGTCGGGTTCGTTGGCTCGTTGCCACTCGGTTTTTGGCCAGTTCAGTACACTAAGGCCGTACGCCGCATCAAAATAGGGATTGAACCCTCTATTGAACCCGCTATAGGTGCGATTATCCGAGGTAACCACAGGAAGACTCGACCAACTCGGTTGCGGCGTGTGTATACGCACCTCGGCAGCCAGGGTAACCCCGCTGGTCAGAACCAGACTGACCATTAATACAATCCGAAGCATATGCTTACACCTGTTACCTGCCACCCGACAACCTCAAAGCCTCCGGTCCACACTCGCGCCACCTGTTTTTACAAGCAGCTGCACAGGCGATTAAACATGCCGAATCAGGTCGGCAAGTGAATGAATGATCAGATTCGGCTGGCAGGTAGCAATATTTTCGCCATGGTTATAGCCGTAGGGAACCGCCACGGTCATACAGCCTGCGGCCTTGCCAGCGTACATATCATTACGGGAATCGCCGACCATGATCGCTTGTTGTGGCTCTACCGCCATCAACTCGCAGGCGTGCAGAATCTGCGCAGGGTCTGGTTTACGTTGTGGCAGGTCATCACCACACACCACCGCATCAAAATAAGGACGCCAGCCGAGCGCATCCAGCAGCACATCGGTAAACACTCTGGGTTTGTTGGTCACCAATGCCATGCGAATGCCCAGCACCGCCAGTATGGTGAGTGTTTTTTCAACACCGGGGTAAACCCCGGTGGCATCGTTCAGATGCTCCAGATAGAAAGGATCAAACAAGGCTCTGGCCGCAGCAACCTCGGCGGCATCCAGTGCCTGGGCCTGCATATCATTGCCATCACACAAGGCTCTGCGTACCAGCATGTCGGCACCGTTACCGACCCATTCAGCCACCAGCGGCTGACCAGCCACCGGTCGACCCAGTTGCACCAGCATCTGATCAATCGCAGCCGCAAGATCCGGCACACTGTCGATCAGCGTGCCATCAAGATCAAACAGCAGCGCTTGCGGAACCGTGTCTTCACGGGCGGAAAAATACGTTTGTACCGGTTCACTCCAGATCGACATATCAGGATGTCCTTCTCAACGGAGGCTGGCCAGCTGCTCACGCATCTGCTCAACCACGGCCTGATAATCAGGCTGATTAAAAATAGCCGAGCCAGCGACAAACATATCGGCTCCGGCCGCTGCTATTTCGCGAATATTGTCGACCTTGACGCCACCGTCAATTTCCAGGCGGATATCCAGGCCGGAATCGTCGATACACTGGCGCGCCTGACGTAATTTATCCAGCGTGCCAGGAATAAACGACTGGCCACCAAAACCCGGATTGACCGACATCAGCAGAATCACGTCGAGTTTATCCATCACATAATCCAGGTAGTGCAAGGGGGTAGCAGGGTTAAATACCAGACCGGCCTTGCATCCCAGCGAGCGGATCAGCTGCAAGCTGCGATCGACATGATCCGAGGCTTCCGGGTGAAAGGTTATATAAGTAGCACCGGCAGCAGCAAAGTCTGCAATCAGGCTGTCCACCGGCGACACCATCAGATGCACGTCGATGGGAGCGCTATAACCATTGCTGTCCAGGTATTTTTTCAGTGCCTTGCACACCATCGGGCCGATGGTCAGATTAGGCACATAGTGGTTGTCCATCACATCAAAATGAACCACGTCGGTACCGGCGTCCAGCACCGCCGCAACGTCGTCACCCAGACGGGCAAAATCAGCAGAAAGAATGGAAGGAGCAATCAGAAAATCGTGCATGGATAGACACAGGGTAATGAATGAAGTGTCATTGTAAGCGGTGGGAACGGCTTTTGCAGCCTGTGTTGACAACGTCAACCCATTGTTCCTGATCGAGTCCTGACCATTATGCGGTTACTGTCTGTTTGCTCTGCCTGTGTTCCGCCCCGGCGGCAACCACGCCCTCCCTGTTCAGCCCCCGGCTCCCACTGCATTCACTCGCGGCTAATGCTGGCAATAGCAATGACAATAAGAGGAGCGATAAAGCTGACAGCGCTGACACTGCTCTCCGCCACTCCGGCGTTCGCCGCTGACGAACCAGCGACCCCAGAACCCGTCACGACCGCTAGTCAGCCTGAAGACACAAGCGCTACGGAAGCCCTGGCAGACCCCGTCGCCGTGGTTAAAGCACCAGAGCGTATCACCCCGGATGAATCACGGCAGCGCCACCAGGCCATTCCAGCCCAGCTGGCGTTATTTCAGCGCAGCAGTGAAGTGGTGCCACTGCTGGCGAACGAAACCGCCTTTTATGGTTTGTTTATTCAAGAGCGTAGCGGTTTTCCACAAGGTGGAACCTTGCTGTTACACGACCAGGGACAACATGGTCAGTGGCCGGTGCCCACCGGCATGTTACGTGAACAGCTGCCAGACCTGGGCTGGGCAACGCTCGCCATAGAGCTGCCTGATCCACCCCCCGCACCCTTACCGCCAACATCCCTGTACCTTGATGCAAGCAGCACCAATAAAGACTCTGCGGCAAGCGGCGCTGGGGATACACCGGCAGCAACCGCAGAGGCCGCCGATAACGCATCTTCCTCGCACGACAACAACCCAAACAACACCCCAAATACCAACCCAAACGACCAGAAAAAAGACGACAGCACCACGACCACAACGCTGGCGACGACTGACGCAAAAATAGCCATACCGCCAGAACCCAATACATTTGACCCAACGCTGGCCAGAGAGCCGCCGCTGCCACAACGAACACAGCTGCCAGCGCTGAAGACAGACGCCAATCCATCAGCCGTCACGGCAATCGAAGGCCAGCAGGCTAGCGCTTATGAGCAGGCCCAGCAACAGCATCGCCAACAGGTGATGGAACGGATCCGGCAAGGCATTCAGTATCTGAAAAGTCGCGGGCAGCTCAACCTGGTGGTGATCGCCAGCGGTAGCAGTGCCAGTTGGGCCAGTCAATGGCTCAACGAAGTCAGCCGTATCAATGCCGACGGCAAAGCAGAGCGCGGATTGGCACTGATCCTGATTGACGCCCGAGAAAGCAGCGCCACCAAAATCCCGCTACCGCAACAACTGCTGCAACTGGCGGTGCCAGTCTTCGATGTGATTACCGATGCCAATCAGCTTGCCGCCACTCAGTTACGCCAGCGAGCAGGCCTGCTGCGACACAATAAACGCGCCCACTATCAACAGTTTTTCCTCTCCGGGCCGATAGCACTGGCAGATGAACACAATGCATTAACACGCCGTATTCGCGGCTGGTTAAAGTCCAATGCCGCCGGAACTCGTTTGAGCCAGCGCTGACAGGCAAAAATGGCAAGTGCTTCTATACTGAACAAGACGTGAATCAGGGGCGACACCTCATGGCAGTACCCATTTTTGTGACGGCAGCCAGTATTGCTGCGGAACTCCACCAGGCCATGCTGGAAGCCAAGGGGCTGGCACTGACGGCCAAAAATGCCCGCGCCCTGGCCGTACGCGCCGGTTCCAAAACAGTGGGATTCAAGGCCATTACCCATTTTATTGATGAGCTGGCCAGCGACATTATTCGCCAGAGTCAGTACATCAATGGCGTCTCCGAAGCCCTCTCCCAACAAGCCGTGTCACTCTGGCGGGCCAATACCGCCGCCGACAAATTTGAATGGCTGGAGCGTCAGCAGCTCCCTCATGGAGCCTCACTGCAACACGCCATGCAGCGGTGCTACGCCGAACGTGAGCGCTTGTCGCAGCTGCTGACACAAGGTCTGCGGGAACTGGAAACGCAACTGGAAGAAGGCGACAAACACATCCGCACCGCCAACCTGATTGCCACCTCCAGCAAAATTGAAGCCTCCTCTGCCGGAGATTTTCGCGCCCAGCTCGAAGTCATTGCCTCCAACATCACCACTACCGCCAACCAGATTCGGCAGCACCTGAGTAACGCCCGTCGTCTGTTGAGCCAAAAGCATCGCTGATTCAGAAAACATCACCAAACAAAATCATCAAACAACATCACCCAATACTATTACCAAACAACACTGGCACAGCCCGAAAACAGGAAAGGGAGACCCCATGCAAGCCACCATCATTTATGAAGACGGCGATCATCGCTGGATCATGTTTGGGCGTGATCCCAACAAGTCGGACGGTATTATCGATACCAACCAGTATCTGGTACAAAGCGGTGACCAGGCGATGTTGCTTGACCCTGGTGGTATCGAGCTGTTTGCTCCCATGCTCTCGGCGGTTCTGAAGTTTATTCCTGCCGAAAAGATCACCCACTTGTTTGCCAGCCACCAGGATCCGGATATTATTTCCTCGCTGGGGCTGTGGGATCAGGCATTGCCGGACGCCAAACTCTACTCGCCTTGGCTGTGGGAAAGTTTTATTCGCCATTTCGGGATGAGCCAAATCCGCTTCTGCGCTATCCCGGACGAAGGCCAGACCCTGACCCTTGGTCGCATCCAGCTACAATTTGTCCCCGCTCACTACCTGCACTCATCGGGTAATTTTCACGTGTATGACCCCAAGGCCAAAATTCTGATGAGCGGTGATATTGGTGCCGCCATGGAAGATAGCGCTGCACCGCTGTTTGTCGACAGCATGACCACCCACACGCCGAAAATGCGCCAGTTTCACCAACGCTGGATGCCTTCCAACGACGCCAAACTCGACTGGATTCGCCGTGTTCGGCAGCTCGACATCAACATCATGGCCCCACAACACGGACGCCTGTTCCGGCAACCGCATATGACTGAATTCCTGGACTGGTTCGAAGAGCTGCCCGTCGGCATTGCCGTGCGCTAAAACCCGCATATCAGCCCTGTTGGCAAGACCAGCCAGGAGCCTGTCAGCAAGCAGCATCAGGGAAAGCGGGCCACTGGCCCGCAAAGTACCTGTTATTTCTCAACGAACGACCGTTCGATAACATAATGACCCGCCTTGCTGCCACGCGCCTCTTCAAAGCCCAGCCCCTTCAGAATAGCCGTCAGATCATTCAGCATTGCCGGGCTGCCACACAGCATAAAACGGTCAGTTTCCGGGTTTGGCGGCGGTAAACCAATATCGTCAAACAACTTGCCAGAGGTGATCAAATCCGTCAAACGGCCCTGATTCCGAAATGCCTCACGGGTCACTGTGGGGTAGTAAATCAGCTGATTACGAATCTCTTCGCCAAAATACTCATTCAGCGGCAGCTCATTCTCAATACGATCCTGATAGGCCAGTTCGCTCACGTGACGAACGCCGTGAGTCAGAATCACCTTGTCGAACTGCTGATAAATTTCGTAATCCTTGATGATGCTCATAAACGGCGCCAAGCCAGTCCCCGTACTCAGCAGATACAGATTTTTACCCGGCAGCAAGTTATCCGCAATCAGCGTCCCGACCGGCTTGGTGCCCACCAAAATCTCATCACCGACAGCCAGCTTTTGCAGGTGTTGGGTCAGCGGGCCGTCCTGTACCTTGATCGAGAAAAACTCCATCTCGTCTTCATAGTTGGCACTGGCAATACTGTAAGCCCGTAATAGCGGCTTCTCTTCAATTTCCAGCCCGATCATGGTGAAGTGACCGTTCTTGAAACGCAGCCCCTGATTACGCGTGGTGGTAAAACTGAACAGCGTATCATTCCAGTGATGAACGCTGGTGACGGTTTCCTTGATCAGGTTGCTCATGGTTGACTCTCCCGCAATCGAATATGGTTGGCAGTACCCGCATAAACCGCCGGGTGGTGCATTAGTTGATACCCACACTGTACTGCCGTGCTACTTTTCGGTAAAACGGGTAGTTCAAATATCCATAATCGGAAATACCGAAAATGAGATACACCCTGCGTCAATTGGAAGTCTTTATCGCCATCGCCCAAAGCGGCAATCTCACCCGCGCTGCCGACCATCTGGCGATGTCGCAAAGTGCCGCCTCCAGCGCCCTCAAAGATCTGGAATCCCAATTCAATCTGCAACTGTTCGACCGGGTTGGCAAACGCCTGCAACTTAATGAACAAGGCCGTCTGCTGTTACCCGAAGCCATGGCACTGACAGAACAGGCAACCGCTTTGCAAAACCACCTGATGCAGCACCAGGGCACCGGCAAACTGCGAGTGGGAGCGACGCTGACCATTGGCAACTACCTGGCGGTGCGTATGGTGGCCAACTACATGCAACAACACCCAGGAGCCGAAGTGACCCTGACCGTCGACAACACCGAACACATTGTCGACAAGGTGCTGAACTTTGAACTGGATGTCGGCCTGATTGAAGGAGAAATCAACCAGCCCGAACTCGAAATCCGGCACTGGCAAACGGACGAACTGGTGGTGTTCTGCCACCCCGCCCACCCGCTCGCCCAGTTTGACCAGGCCACCGACGAGCAACTGCAACAGGCCCGCTGGATCCTGCGCGAAGAAGGCTCCGGCACCCGCCAGGCGTTTGATCGCGGTATGTACGGCCTGCTACCGCAACTGGATATCGCCATGGAGCTGGAACACACCGAAGCCATTAAACGTGCGGTACAGGCAGAACTGGGCATCAGTTGCCTGTCACGCATCGCGCTGGAAGATAACTTCCGGCGTGGCGACCTGAGTGAAGTCAAAACCCCACAACGAGACTTCGGCCGCAGCCTCTACATCGTGCTACACAAACAGAAATTCAGAACCGCAGGATTAAACGCTTGGCTGGCGCTGTGTGATGAGACGGTGGCATGAGTTTGGCTGCCGTGCAGTGCTGCCTTTGTTGCAGAAATATCGTTGAGTATTCTGCTTGAATATACAAGACAGCGTGCTGTAACCGAGTACCCGGAAATAACACATACTCGCTGCCGCACGGCAGTTTGCCTGTCTTTTTTGCCTGTCTTTAAAAGAGCACTCCGAGACCTCCGGGGTACTCCTCATCGGTCACGGAATGCCAAGAAGTCGGGCTTGCCTATCAAAGCTGGGCGTTGGCTTCTTCAACGGTTTTACGTCCGAACATCACATCCAGCATCAACTGAATTCGCTTTTCAGAGTTACCAAATTTGGACGGTAAATTACCCGATGAAAACTCTATCTGCCGGACTCGCTGTCCCTGATTAAAACCTTCAATTTTAGAATAATTCAGGTAGGTTGCCATATCCCAGTTCCAGTAACCCACGTACTCCACGGTCAACTTATCGTTATCGTGTTTGGTACCTTCCTGATCAACTGTGTATTGGTAGCCATTCTGATCCATCCAGGCAGTCACTGCGTCAAGAAACCCGGTTCGAGTTTCTTTGTCCTGAATAATCTGTATTTCATAGCCAGGGTCATACACAACAGCGTCCTGGATCTCACTTTTAATTTTTTGGCCAGAGCAACCGGTTGCCAAAACAGTCAGCGCCAACAGTGCAATCAAGCTGATTTTTTTCATCATTCATCCTTATTTGTTATCGATTCATGCCCGTCATCCCAGGCAAGGCAAGAGTGCCTCAACACAAACCGGTAAACAATCCTCAAGAGGCTATCTATCTCATCTCAAACAGCTGCCGACATTGATCACAAATACATTGCTGCCCGGCGTATTCGACTGTTTGTTCCAGCAGTGATGGTGGGAATTGCGCCGTCATGCACCAGCATTGGCTGGCATCTTGCCCGCTAGCAACGGCGCAGTGGTTATCGCCTGCGCATAATGGGCACAGGCGCTGCTCGTCTGGAGAGCTAACCGGCAACGGCTTCAGGCGGGTTGTTACCGGCTTCGCCATATTAACCATAATGTATCCAGGTCAGGCGCTATACCAGCGGGGGTTATTCGGCCCATACGGCGAACTCGTTGCCACTGGGTTCCCTGAAATGAAAACGACGGCCACCAGGAAACTCGAATATGGGTTTGACGATCATGCCACCAGCACCTTCAACGGCTGCCAGCGTGTGCTCCAGGTTGTCGCTAAAAAACACCAGCAATGCACCACCTTGCTCAGCTCGGGAAGCCAGCTCTGCGCGATAAAAACCACCATCCAGCCCGACGTTGGCAAATGCGGTGTAATCCGGGCCGTAATCGACAAATTGCCAGTCGAAGGCGGCGGTAAAAAAGTCCTTGGTCGCTTCCAGGTTACAGGCGGCCATTTCAACGTAGTTCAGTTTGCCGTGTAGGTTGCTCATTGCCTGAGTCTCCTTTGGTTATAACGTCTGGGGGACATCTATTTAATCCGGTGCTCACTCTGGGCCACCGGATGGTGTCGAATCACGAAGCCGACTTGCAGGCCTGACGGGTCAAGTCAAACGTCGGCGACACCGAGTCGAGATCATCCGGCAGCCCCCGAAGGGCGCGGGTTGCCGCCGTCCAGTGCGGTGTTGACGAATTTGAAAAGGACTCGTCATTTCGCTGCATTCGTCGCCTTGCCCTGAACAACGGCAACACTCGCGCAGAGCCGTGCAGGATTAAATAGATGTCCCCTTCTGGATAACCCGTGCAGGGTTTCCGGCAGCAACGGTGCCTGGAGGAATATCCCGATTGACCACACTGCCTGCGCCAATAACACAGTTATCGCCAATCGTGACACCCGCCAGCACCGAGACATTGCCGCCCAGCCAGACGTGATCGCCGATCACAATGGGCAGCCCTGATTCGGTTGTCTGGCGCTCTACAGGGTCTAACGGGTGTATGGCAGTAGCGATCATGCATCCAGGCCCGATAATCACCTGGGCACCAATGGTCACCGGGCAAACATCCAGAATGGTGAGGTTGTGATTGGCATAAAAATGGTCGCCAATATCAATATTGACACCGTAATCACAAAAGAAATTGGGTTCAATATGGGCACTGCCACGCAGCGTCAACAAACCGCGTAACAAGGCCATACGAGCGTCCAGCTGACACGGATCCGCCTGATTAAAGGCATGACAAACCGACTTGGCTTGCAACCGTGCTGCCAACAGCTCGTTCTCCCAGGCGTTATACGGCAATCCCGCCAGCATCTTTTCACGCTCGGTCATTGGGCTTGCCGACAACGGTCAACAAAGGTCTGGATCAGTTGGCCAGAGATGGACAAGGGTGGTGGCGTTTCTGGCAGCCGGGTGTAATGAAACCACTGGGCATCAGAAATTTCATCGTCATCAATCACAATATCACCGCTGTCGTAGTGAGCGATAAACCCCACCATCAGCTGACCAGGGAAAGGCCAGCTCTGACTGCCGAAGTATTCAAGGTCGCGGATAGTAATGCCCACTTCCTCTTTCACTTCACGGTGAACGGCATCTTCAATCGACTCACCCGCCTCAATAAAACCGGCCAGGGTGCTGTAAGAATTAACTTTGTAACGGCTGTGATGGGCCAGCAAGCAGTACTCGCCACGAGTCACTATGGTGATGATGCAGGGAGCAATGCGGGGGAAATACAGCTTATTGCAGGGTTCACAAAACATCGCCCGCTCGGTTTGGTGTTGCCGGGTTGGCGCTCCACAGACACCGCAATAACGATGTTCCCGTGCCCATACGCCCAGCTGCAATGCCCGCGACAAGGCCACATATTCATCCGCCGACGCATTCGCCATCAGTGCTCTGGGAGATAACCAATGATTGGCTTCCGGTTCCACCGGCTGTGCCAGTTCAATAACAAAACAGGGGATATTACGATTGGCGATGCCAATAAAGACCGTCTCCGTCTGACTCGTCAACTCCGGCCAACGGCAGTGCACATCGGCATGGCTATGCAGCGTCAAATCCGCTGCTGTTGTCGATAACACCTGGCCCTGACTAATCACCAGATAGCGATACGGCTGATCGTGTTGCTCTGGTTGGTAGTCGCACAGTTCAAAAGTATGAATTTTGCCCATGGGAGTGCCTGTTGCCTCGGCTTGAAAGTATTAAATAGGTAACGATAACCCCGGTGGCCAAAGGCGGCAAATGCTCCGTGCGTTTCATTCAGGCATAATCCGCTAACGGATTGTTTTTACGAAAGGCGAATACTGGCGTGGTAAAAAAAACAGCAAGTGCAGGTACGAACAAAGCAAATAAAGCAGCTCTGAAACCGATCACTCTCCAGCTACCGGATCAGGACAAGCGCATCATGCCAGTACAGCAAGCCATGGTGTTGGCACAACGCTGGCTGCACAGTGGCCAGCCCTTACCGGCCATCGACGTATTGAGGCAGATTACCCAGCAAGTACCCGGTTTTGCCGATGCCTGGATGATGCTGTTTGCTGCCTTGAATCATTCTGCCGACCAGCAAGGCCTGGTACAGGATGCGCAACGTTGCCTGGCCAGCAAACCCCGGTTTATTCCCGCGCTCACCAGTTTGTCACTAGCCAAGCGGATTACCCAGCAACACAGCGACGCCTTACGACTGATAGACAAGGCCCTCAAGCTGGAACCGACACTGGCAGAATTACACAATCACCGCGGTGTCATTCTGAAAGAAATGGGCCGCAGTGACGCCGCTCTGGAAAGCTTCAAACGCTGTTTGGCCCTGCAGCCAGATAACGCGAATGCCATCTGGAACCGCTCCGACATGGTCGGTGCCTTAACAGCAGCGGAATATCAACGCTGTCAGGCGTTAGCCAGCGGCGACAAACTGAGCCCCAACCAACGGGCGATGATCTACTACTCACTGGGGCGCAGTGACGAAAGCGCCCAAGAATACGCCCGTCAGTTCGACAACATTCAGGCCGGTGCCGAACTCAAACGATCGATTGTGCCCTACCAGCACAGTGCGGAACTGAGCCAAATTGAAAAAGCGGCTGCGGCCTTCCCCACGGCGGCGTCCGCCAGCGCTGCCGACAACCTTGCAGGTAAACCAACACCCATCTTTATCTGCGGCTTACCGCGCAGTGGCACCACCCTGACCGAACAGATTCTGTCCAGCCATCCCAGCGTTGCAGGGGGCGACGAACTCAATGATTTGCCACTGGCGTGTGGCCAATGGCTGGCTCGTAAAGGCATTCGGAAAACCTTCCCAAATTGGGTTGCAGATATGCCGGAAGACGGCTGGCAAGCCATTGGTAACGCCTATCTGGACAGCACCAAGGCACTGCAAGATGGCGGCTGGTTTACCGACAAAAACCTGCAGAACTACAAAGCTATCGGAGTGATCCGCAAGGCCCTGCCCCACGCCAAAATAGTGGTGTGCCGCCGCAACCCAATGGACAATTTATGGGGCTGTTACCGCCAGTTTTTCTCCGAAGGTATGTACTTCACCTATCAGCAGGAAGAGCTGGCCGACATCTGGAATGCCAGCGAAAAACTGATTCAGCACTGGCGGAACACCGGCAGCGATATTTTTGTGATGGAGTATGAAACGCTGATTGCCGAGCCAGAGCATACCATCCGCGCCCTGCTGGACTTTGTTGGCCTGCCATGGAATGACGCGTGCCTGAACTTCCACGAAAACAAACGCAGTGTACGAACCCTGTCCGCGACTCAGGTGCGCAAGCCGCTATCGAACAGCCGGGTAGCGCAATGGCAACGTTACGAAGAACAGTTACAGCCGATGTTAAACCGACTGGATAGACAATAAAGTCGTAACGCACCGGGTTCCCACACCAACGTATCCGTATGGGTATGAGAACACCGTCGTCAGATTCAAATAACTGCCAAGACCAGACCACCGGCGGCGATACCCGCGCCCGTAATACGCGCCGTCATTGCGGCGATTGCAGGTTTACCCGCCTTGATCAGCGCGATACCCGCCAGATGCAACATCAGTGTTGCCAGCAAAAAGCCACTCAGATAGCTCAGCCCACTAGCGGCAACCGGCATTTCGGCACCGTGGGCAACGCCATGAAACATCGCCATCCCGGCGGTCAGAGCGGTACAAAGCAGGATATTGAAGCGGACGGCAAAAGCTACCAACAAGCCAGCGGCAATCACCGACGCCAGAATACCGCCTTCAACAAATGGCACGGTCACACCAAGCATCGACAGGCCAGCGCCAAACGCCATGGTCACGATAAAAGCCAGTGGCAGCTGCCAGGTAGCTTTCCCCCCCATTTGTGCCGCCCAAAGACCTACCGCCACCATGGCTAACAGATGATCCAGTCCGGTAAACGGGTGCGTTATACCCACCATCAAGCCGGAGGTTTCATAGCCGGTGTGTGCCATGGCGACCGCTGGCACAACAGCCGTAGCGCTAATGGACGCACTGATGACGGTTTTGAAGATATGTTTCATAGCTGTTTCCTTGATGTCATTGGTTCACAAGAGTCTTTGATTTGGACGGATTCGGACAAGGTACCGTCAATCAAACCACCGCTTTGGCTGGCGGAATCGTTTTCTGCTCCAGCATGCCTTCGGTCACAATAAAATGAATGATGTCGTCCAGGCCCTGGGCTTTTTTCAGGTTGGAGAACACAAACGGCCGCTCGCCACGCATCTTTTTGGCATCCCGCGCCATCACCTCCAGCGAGGCACCCACCAGCGGAGCCAGATCGGTTTTGTTGATGATCAGCAAGTCCGACTTGGTAATACCAGGGCCACCCTTGCGTGGAATCTTGTCACCTGCCGATACGTCAATCACATACAGGGTCAGGTCTGACAGTTCCGGGCTGAAGGTGGCACTGAGGTTATCACCGCCACTTTCGACAAAGACCACGTCCAGCGCACCGTGTCGTGCCAGCAGCTGATCGATGGCAGCCAGGTTCATGGAAGCGTCTTCACGAATGGCGGTATGCGGACAGCCGCCCGTTTCCACCCCGAGAATACGATCAGCGCTGAGCGCCTCGTTTTCGGTGAGGAATTTGGCGTCTTCCTTGGTGTAAATGTCGTTGGTGACGACTGCAATATCGTAGTAGTCACGCATCGCCGTGCAAAGAGAACGCAGCAAGGCGGTTTTGCCCGAGCCAACCGGGCCGCCAACGCCAATGCGCAGTGTCTGTTTTGGTTTCGACATAAAAAATTCCCCTTGTCTTGGTAACACCGGCCCGTTGCTTCAGGAGCGGAACAGGCGCGAATACATATGTTCATGTTGGGAGCTGGCAATAGCCAGGGCTGGCAGGCCCGCTCCAATTTCATCGTCATCCAGGGTGTCTGCGTATTCTAACGCTCGTTGCAGAGCGGGTTGCAACTCACCGAGTAATTGTTGCGCCTGGGTTTGCCCTAGTGGCACCAGTTTGGTGGCTGCCGCTATCTGGTTTTCCAGCCAGGACCATAAAAATCCCAGCGCCGCCGAACGGTAAGGAATCCCCCACTCACCAGCCGCCAATGCAAACAGGCAGACAAAGCTGACCGGCTCGCCTTTGGCAAACGGCAGCTCAAAACCGAGGCTGGTTAACAAACGGTGTAACGCTTCTCCCATGGCGGTGTCGGTCAGCCGTAATTCACGCGTTTCTCGACAGGCCAATAGCAGATCATTCAGCCGTACCAGTTCAGCCAGATCACCACTGGCGATCGCCGCCATACACCGTCGTAACACCGGCAAATCAGTCGCTGACAGGCTGTGTTGCAACTGCTCATTCACCCACTGGCTCACCTGAGGCGCTTTGGTAATCCAGCCGGCATCAATGGCGTATTCCATGCCGTGGGAGAAGGCGTAACCTCCCACCGGCAAACTCACCGAGCACAGCTGCATCAAGCGGATCAGACCCATATCACTCAAGGGTGACGCAGCCGCCAGGGTGGTATCAACCACGACCGAATCAGTGGTGCTGATGGTCATGGCCATGCTCATGTTGATCGTCGTGCTTCCCGTTGTGTTGATCATCATGTGCGTGCTCATGCGCCTGCTCGTGGCTGTGAGCATGACCGTGCGGACCGTGCGAATGACCGTGTGAATGACCACCATTGGAATAGGCACCCGACTCCGGCACAAACACCGCTTCCGTCGGTGTGATGGTCAGTCCCAGCAACACCAGCATTTCCTCTAACACATGATCGGGAGTAATACGTAACCAGCGATCTCCCACCTGCAGTTTCACATGGCGATTGCCAAGGTGATAACAGGCACGGGCAAAGGTACGCCAGTCGTCACAAGTGGCTGCGGCAACGGCTTCTATCGCGCCGTCTACCTGTACAATTTTGCCGCACTGGGTTTTCAAAAACTCACCGACCAGCAAGGGTTTACCACGTTCCAGAAATACCCGTACTTCTTCGCCGTCCGTACTGGTCAGGCGTAAACGCCCCCGGTCACGTTGTTCATGGGTCAGGCAAACCGTGGCGTAAATCGGGCCAGCGGCATCGGTTCCCAGGCGTTCGTAAATCTCCAACATGGATTTCTCCGGATTGGCTACCACACCGGAGCGTGGGGGCCAGTATTCAAATCGTTATTCCCGTTGCCGGCCGTTCTCACGCTCCGGCGTGGGAACGGCCTGCTGAGTCAGAACAGCGCAATCAAAATAGCGTGTACAACTGCGCCAGTGGTAACTCGGTGGCTGGTTCACAGGTCAGCAGTTCTCCGTCGGCTCGCACTTCATAGGTTTGCGGATCGACGGTGATGTTGGGTTGCCAGCTGTTATGCACCATATCGCTTTTGCGAATATTGCGGGTATTTTTACAGACCACCAGTTCACGCTTGATGCCCAGTTGTTCTTTCAGACCGCTATCCAGCGCCGCTTGCGACACCATGGTGAAGGAGGTTTTTGCCGCAGCGGAACCATGGGCACCAAACATCGGCCGGTAATGCACTGGCTGCGGAGTGGGAATGGAGGCATTCGGATCGCCCATTTGTGCGGCCGCAATCATGCCACCCTTGATGATCATCGAGGGTTTGATACCAAAAAACGCCGGTTTCCACAGCACCAGATCCGCCAGTTTGCCCGGTTCGATAGAGCCCACCTCATGAGAGATACCGTGGGTAATCGCCGGATTGATGGTGTATTTGGCAATGTAACGGCGGGCGCGGAAGTTGTCGCTGCCCAGAGCCTTGTCTTCGGGCAAGAAACCGAACTGTTGCTTCATTTTATGGGCAGTTTGCCAAGTACGCGTCACCACCTCCCCTACCCGGCCCATGGCCTGAGAGTCGGACGAGATCATCGAAAAGGCACCGCGATCGTGGAAGATATCTTCAGCCGCAATGGTCTCCTTGCGAATGCGGGAATCGGCAAAGGCAACATCTTCCGGGATCGAGGTATCCAGATGGTGACATACCATCAGCATGTCGAGGTGTTCATCCACCGTGTTCACCGTGTAGGGCCGGGTCGGGTTGGTGGATGACGGCAGCACATTGGGATAGGAACAGGCACGGATAATATCCGGTGCATGGCCGCCACCGGCACCTTCGGTGTGATAGGTGTGAATCACCCGATCCTTGAAGGCCCCGATGGTGTCATCAACAAAACCGGATTCATTCAGGGTGTCGGTATGAATCGCGACCTGCACATCGTATTGTTCTGCCACGCTCAGGCAACAATCGATGGCGGCGGGTGTGGTGCCCCAGTCTTCGTGCAGCTTCAGGCCACAAGCGCCGGCTTCCAGCTGTTCTGCCAGGGCGTCCGGCAGGCTGGCATTCCCCTTACCCAGAAAGCCGAGATTCATCGGCATATCGTCGGTGCTCTGGATCATCTTGGCCAGATACCATGGCCCCGGCGTACAGGTGGTGGCATTGGTGCCAGTGGCCGGGCCAGTACCACCACCAATCATGGTGGTGACGCCGCTCATCAGGGCTTCTTCGATTTGTTGCGGGCAAATAAAGTGAATATGGGCATCGATGCCACCCGCCGTCAGGATCGAACCTTCACCGGCAATCACTTCCGTACCCGGGCCAACAATAATATCCACTCCGGCTTGCACATCCGGGTTACCGGCTTTGCCGACTTTTACAATACGACCGTTCTTGATGCCGACGTCACCTTTAACCACGCCCCAGTGATCCAGTACCAGCGCGTTGGTGATCACCAGATCCATCGCCGGTTCACCGTCGGCTGGATTATTCAGCACCTGGCTCTGACCCATGCCATCGCGGATCACCTTACCGCCGCCGAATTTCACTTCATCACCATAGACGGTGAAGTCTTTTTCTACCTCAATCCACAGGTCGGTATCACCCAGGCGGACTTTGTCGCCAACGGTCGGCCCGAACATCTGGGCATAAGCGGTGCGATCCATTTTGACCGTGACCGTATGGTCGTCTGCACCTTCAGCGGCCGGCAGCTTGCCCATCACTTCGCCACGAAATCCGTAAATTTCGCGCTTGCCAGCAAACTCCACCAGCTCGACATCGCGACCCTGGCCGGGTTCAAACCGCACGGCCGTTCCAGAAGCGATATTAAGATGGAAGCCCAAGGCAGCGTCGCGGTCGAAGCTGAGCGCCGGATTGGTTTCAGCAAAATGATAGTGAGAACCGACCTGAATGGGACGGTCACCGGTGTTTTCAACCCGGAGCGTCAGGGTTTTACGGCCAACGTTCAGTTCAATGTCACCGCTGACGGCTTGTATTTCACCTGGAATAAACATCTGTGTCTCCCTGTGGTGGATAGGGTTTGCTGTTTGCATTACCACGCGGAGCGTGGGAACGAGAGCAGCCTTGGCATTTTCTCTTCTGGCTTCCACGGCTCGCGTGGTATGCCCAGCGGCCTAACAAATCGGTTCGTGAACCGTCACCAGCTTGGTGCCATCCGGGAAGGTGGCTTCCACCTGCACTTCGTGAATCAGTTCTGCCACGCCGTCCATCACCTGCTCGGTGCTGAGCAGGGTTTTGCCGTAGCTCATCAATTCGGCAACGGTTTTACCGTCACGGGCACCTTCGATAATTTCCATGGTGATGTAGGCCATGGCTTCGGGATAGTTGAGCTTCAGGCCGCGATTCAGTCGTCGCTCGGCCAGCAGCGCGGCGGTGAAGATCAGCAGCTTGTCTTTTTCTCTTGGCAGTAGTTCCATGCCGGACCTCTTTGATGGTGGTCTTGTTATTCAGGTTGGGACAGCCGTTCAGGTCGCCCAGATTCTCGGAGCGCAGGCCTGACGCCCAATCAGCAGCGGGCGAATTTCCTGCCAGCAGCGGGTAAACAATGCGCGAGCCTGGGCCGAACAATGACCAAGGTAACGAATGATCAGAAAATCACGATTAAGAGTAACACCTGTTAGATATGTTTTTCCAGATCCGTCCGTTTCCAACAAGGCACGCAGCTGGCCGATCACTTCGTCACTCAGCAGCGTCTTGCTATCCGAGTCGTAATCCCTACCGTCTGGAGAGAAAGGCCCCGCCACCATCATGCCGCTAATGGGCATGGATTGCAGCCCGGTCATGGCGCGGTAAATACCCTGATCGCCATGCACCTGCAATCGCTCCCGCAACACCAGGCGACCATGACGATAGAGATTGAGATTCTGGCTGAATGAACTGGTGGCGGTGAAGGGCTGGTTCGATGCGGGCAAGCCCAGGCAGGTCACTTCCCAGCCGATATAACGCGCCCCTTCTGCAAGGTAAACGTCGGTATCCAGCCGGGTATTGGCATCCGGGTAAATAATGCTTTCCAGCGGCAGCCATTCCAGCGTGGCCTGTGCGGCCAGCTCAAAACGGAGATTCTGTCGTTGTGGGGTTTTGTCGGCACGCGCCTTATAGGCTCGACCCGCACCGGGGGTGGTTAGCAGCGCTGCTGCAGCGTCACCCAGATTGACGGCAATGGCCAGCGTATCGCCCGACACCATACCACCCGGCGGATGCAGCAGATAAAGATGCGCCAGCTCTCGCCCTTCCGGGTAGAAAGGCTTTTGCACATACAAAGGCCCCTGGTGGACGTTGCTTTTCAACACCGAACCACGAGGGGTTCTGGTTATACCTAACGCCAGTGAGGCATTCCAGCGCGATGGCGTCACCCGTAAGGCGGGTGACGGCTCTTGTCCTGGCTCTTGTTGTGGTTCTTGTGATGGCTGTTCAACCGGCATATTCATGCCGCGTACTCCTTGATCCGACCTTGCGATAACGGGGAACTGCTTGCCATCATACTGCCAGATATTGCCGAATCAGTGCATCGTTCAAATTGGCCATCTTGTCACTGGCAACCACACGGCCTTTTTCCATCAAACGGAACTCCTTGCCGACCCGTCGGGCGAAGCCGAGTTTCTGTTCAACCAGAATCACCGTCAGACCTTCTTCCTCGTTCAGTTTGAGAATCACGTCGCCAATCTGCTTGACGATATTAGGCTGAATACCTTCGTTGGGTTCGTCCAGAATCAGTACATTGGGTTCGATCACCAGCGCCCGACCAATGGCCAGTTGCTGTTGCTGGCCACCGGACAAATCGCCGCCCCGACGATGCAGCATTTCTTTTAATACCGGGAACAGCTCGAATATTTTTGCCGGAATCTCGGCAGAATCATCATGACAACCAAGCATTTTCAGCCGTTGCTTGCGAATCGGCAGACCAATCCGCAAGTTCTCTTCAACCGTCAGCATCGGAAAAATGTCGCGTCCTTGAGGCACATAGCCGATACCCGCCACGGCACGGGCTTCGGCGTTCTTTTTATGCAACGGTTCGCCGTTAAGCAAAATCTCACCCGTGGAGATGGGCAACAGCCCCATCAGGCATTTCAGCAAGGTGGTTTTACCGACGCCATTACGACCCATGATGCAAGTACAGGAGCCTTTTTCGATAGTGAGGTCGAGTTCCCACAGAATCTGGGTGCCGCCATACAGCTGGTTAACCTTGTTGATGGCAATCATGCTTCTTCCCCCAAATACACTTCAATCACGTCACGGTTGTTCTGTACCTGATCCATGGTGCCTTCTGCCAGCACCGAGCCCTGGTGCAAGACAGTGACAGTACGGGCAATGCTGCGGACAAATTCCATATCGTGCTCCACCACGATGACCGTGTGCTCTCCCGCCAGCGAGGTCAGCAGCTCGGCGGTACGTTCGGTTTCCTGTGGCGTCATCCCGGCCACCGGCTCATCCACCAGCAACAACCTCGGCTGCGCCATCAATAACATGCCGATTTCCAACCATTGCTTCTGCCCGTGAGACAAGGCTCCCGCCAGCATATAACGCTGGTCGGTCAGGCTGATGATTTCCAGCACTTCTTCAATACGGCCGATTTCGGTCGGGCTGAGGCGTGCAAACAGCGTCGGAATCACCCCCTTGTTGGACTTGAGCGACAATTCCAGGTTGTCAAACACACTATGGGCTTCGAATACCGTAGGCTTCTGGAATTTACGGCCAATGCCGAGTTCGGCAATTTCTGCTTCCGAGCGGTCGAGCAGATTGTAGTTACTGCCAAAATACACGGTGCCGGAATCCGGCTGGGTCTTGCCGGTAATCACATCCATCATGGTGGTTTTACCCGCACCATTAGCACCGATCAGGCAACGTAATTCGCCATCGTTCACATACAGGTTAAGATTGTTGAGTGCCTTGAAGCCATCGAAGCTGAGGTTGACCCCTTCGACATACAGGATCACCTGCTGCGAGACATTGATTTCGGGCTTCTTCGGCATCAGGAATGGCCACACCTGATCTGGCCGGAACACATCGCGAGCCTGATCAGAGACTGTTTCAATCACACTCATGAGGACACCTCCCCGGTCGTAGTCGGTTTCGTCGGGGCAACCGGCCGGGTTGCAAAACGCTGTTGCAACTGGCCATAAATACCCATCAGGCCTTTGGGCAAATACAGAGTAACCAGCACAAACAGGGCACCCAGCGCGAACAGCCAGCCATCCGGCATGATCGCGGTGAAGCGGGTTTTGGCATAGTTCACCAACAGCGCGCCAATAACCGCACCAATCAAGGTGCCACGGCCACCCACCGCCACCCAGATCACCACTTCAATCGAGTTGATGGGCGAGAACTCGCCCGGATTGATAATGCCCACCTGCGGTACATACAAGGCACCGGCAATGGCCGCTATCACAGCGGAATACACAAATAGCCAGACCTTGTACTGCTCGGTGCGGTAGCCGATAAAGCGGGCGCGGGCTTCGCCATCCCGAATCGCCACAATCACCTTGCCAAGCCGCGACTTCATAATCCAGTGACTGGTAATCAATGTCAGCGACAACATCAGTGCGGTGATCAAAAACAGCGCCACTCGGGTGGTATCCGACTGCAAATCGAAGCCGAGAATATCCTTGAAATCGGTCAGACCATTATTGCCACCAAAACCCATTTCATTACGAAAGAACGACAGCAACAAGGCATAAGTGAGCGCCTGGGTCATGATCGACAGATACACCCCGGTTACCCGTGAGCGAAATGCCAGCCAGCCAAACACATAAGCGAGAATACCGGGTACCACCACCGCCATCAGCATGGCAAACCAGAACTGATCCATACCGAGCCAGAACCAGGGCAGTTCGTGCCAGTCGAGAAACACCATAAAATCGGGTAGCTCCGGGTTACCGTACACACCCCGGTCACCAATCTGACGCATCAGATACATCCCCATACCGTAACCACCCAGCGCAAAAAACGCACCGTGGCCAAGGCTGAGAATGCCGCAATAACCCCAGATCACATCCACCGCCAGTGCCAGCATGGCGTAACTGAGATACTTGCCCAGCAAGGTAATAGTGTAGGTACTGACATGTAATGCCGAGGTTTCCGGGATCAGCAGATTAGCGACCGACGCCAGTACCGTCACCACCAACAGCAGGATAACAAAGGGGGCAACACGGCCACCAGGCTGACCCTTGCTTTTCAGCAAGGTCTGAAATACAGCAGCAAGTGCATTCATTCTGCCGCTCTCCCTTTTTGAGGAAACAGCCCTTTTGGACGTTTCTGGATAAACAGAATGATAAATACCAGCACCAGAATACTGGCCAGCACGGCACCGGTCACCGGCTCCAGGAACTTGTTGGCAATACCGAGCGAGAAAGCCGCCACCAGCGTACCGAGCAAATTACCGACGCCGCCGAACACCACCACCATAAACGAATCGATGATATAAGCCTGGCCGAGGTTGGGGCCAACGTTGGTGAGCTGACTCAGCGCCACCCCGGCGATACCGGCGATACCGGAGCCAAGACCAAAGGTCATTGCATCCACGCGGTCAGAACGCACCCCCATGGCACGGGCCATGGAACGATTTTGCGAGACCGCCCGCACGTTCAGGCCCAAATTGGTTTTTTTCAGGATCAGTTGCAGGGCAAAAAACACCAGCAGGGCAAAGGCGAGGATGTACAGACGGTTCAGAGTCAGCGACAGTACCGGGTTGATCTCCACCGAGCCGCTCATCCACTCTGGCGAAGCTACCTGACGATTCAGCGGTGAAAACACGCTACGCACCAGCTGCTGCAGGATCAGACTGATACCAAAAGTCGCCAGCAAGGTTTCCAGCGGACGACCATGCAAGTGACGGATCACCAGTCGTTCAATCAATACTCCCATCAGTCCCGACACCAGAAAAGCCGCCGGAATCGCGACCCACAATGAATAGTCGATCAGATTCGGCATAATCAGCTGAACCACATAGGTGGTATAAGCCCCCAGCATGATCATTTCGCCGTGGGCCATATTGATCACCCCCATCACCCCAAACGTAATCGCCAGACCAATCGCCGCCAGCAGCAATACCGAGCCAAGGCTGAGGCCAAAAAACAACTGATCAATAAAGCCGTAGAACTCGACCCGTTCCTGAATGCGGTTTAATGCCTTGGCGGCGGCCTGGCTGACCACCGCATTATAATCGCTGTGATCCGTTTCCATATTGGCAAAGCGGCGCAAAACGTTGCGGGCGTCATCTTCCAGACTGCCACCAATAGCTTCGATGGCCGCCAGCTGATCGCTTTGTTGCGTTGAGGTATCCAGCTGATACATGGCCAGGGCCAGATCCATAATCTCCTGTACTGCCGACACAGTTTCTTCATCACGTGCCGACTGAATAGTAACCATGGTATCGGCATCCAGCTCCGACAGCAGGTTCTTCACCGCTTCCTCTCGTACCGCTGCGTCACTAGACGACAGGCGAATGCGGGCAATCACACCATTCAGATGATTCCGCAGGCGGTTATTAACCCGGATCTTTTTAACATCACGCGAGACCAGCCCGGTGATCAGTTCACCCGTCAACGGGTTCTGGTATTCCGTGTCGCCATTGGTCTCGAACTTGCCGACCACCTGGCGGGTATCTTTAATATAATAAAGATCCCCGGCGAGCATGATTTTAAACAGCGGTAACATGGCTTCACCGCCAGTTTCACGCAGTTGCTCCAGCACGGGAATGGCTTGATTCAAGGAAGCTTCGGTCAGTTGCTGCAGCAAGGACTCAACCGTCACCGCAGGCTCCATATTCTCTGGCTCGGCAACAGCCGCTACCGTCGTTATCTCCGCCACATCGTCGGCCGCCGCCAGTATCGCGTCGTCCAGTTCGGCACACACAGGCCCGGCCAGCACACCCAACAGGCAGCAGCAGGTAATTAACAGGTTTCTCACAATGAGGCTCCGCTTCTGATGATCAGGAAAACCAACAGACATCCTGAATACATCAAAATCAGAATGTCTGCGGGCGGAATCAGGTATTCAGATGCCCCGCCAGAAGCGGCAGGGCCTTGGGGTCAACCCGGCATCGGCTTAATACGTCTGGCCAGAGCAGGTTTTGGTTTTGGTGTTGTAGTTACCGCACTTGATTGGAGCAGTCCAGTCAGCGATCAGATCCTTGGAACCCGGCAGGAAGTCAGACCAGGCATCACCCGCGACCAGACCTTCCGTTTCCCAAACCACTTCAAACTGACCATCGTCCTGAATTTCGCCAATCAATACTGGCTTGCTCAGGTGATGGTTCTTGTTCATAACCGCCATACCGCCGGTCAGGTTAGGCGCTTGCTGGCCAATCATGGCTTGCTCAACCTTGTTCACGTCGGTCGTACCGGCTTTAGTAACCGCCTGAGTCCACATCTGGAAACCGATATAAGTTGCTTCCATCGGGTCGTTGGTTACGCGCTTATCGTTACCCGTGAACTTCTTCCAGCTCTTGATGAAGGCTTCGTTTTCAGGCGTATCCACGCTTTCGAAGTAGTTCCAGGCAGCCAGGTGACCGACCAGAGGCTTGGTATCGATACCGGACAATTCTTCTTCACCGACAGAGAAAGCAACCACCGGAATGTCTTCTGCAGAAATACCCTGGTTACCCAATTCCTTGTAGAACGGCACGTTGGCATCACCGTTGATGGTAGAAACAACAGCAGTCTTCTTGCCCTTGCTACCGAACTTCTTGATGTCAGAAACAATCGACTGCCAGTCAGAATGACCGAACGGCGTGTAGTTAATCATGATGTCAGATTCTTTGACGCCCTTGGCTTTCAGGTAAGCTTCCAGAATCTTGTTAGTGGTACGTGGGTAAACGTAGTCGGTACCCGCCAGAACCCAGCGTTTAACGCCCAGATCATTCATCAGATAATCAACCGCAGGAATCGCTTGCTGGTTAGGCGCAGCGCCAGTGTAAAACACGTTCTTGGAAGACTCTTCCCCTTCGTACTGAACCGGATAGAACATCAGACCGTTCAGTTCTTCAATCACCGGCAATACGGATTTACGGGAAACAGACGTCCAGCAACCAAAGATCACATCAACGTCGTCCTTGGTCAGCAGTTCACGGGTTTTCTCAGCAAACAAAGGCCAGTTAGACGCAGGGTCAACCACCACGGCTTCCAGCTTCTTGCCCAGCAGACCGCCTTTCTTGTTTTGCTCTTCCACCATCATCAGAACCGTGTCTTTCAGAGTGGTTTCTGAAATCGCCATGGTGCCAGACAACGAATGCAACACACCCACCTTGATGGTGTCAGCCGCAATCGCACTGTAACTTGCCATGGTAGCGCCAACCGCCAGAGCGACGCCGGTAACCAGCTTTTTGAATGTCATACCGAAGCTTCCTTTAATCTACTTTTATTGGCCTGGTGACGCCCGCTGACGGGCCCCCCCTCTTCTGTAATCTGCCAGTCGATTATTCGGAAAAGCCCCACTTCAAGGTATGGGGTAATTAACACACAGATATACGTCATTTGACGTATAGCCGTAGGGATCGGCACCGTCCGTATCCACGGTGCAACATTCACTGCCATTTCGATTCCGTAGAGCCCGCCTCCGTGCGTGGCCATTGTCGGCGTCCGTCCGTATCCACGGTGCAACATTCACCGCCATTCCATTGACAATATTGCGGCATTCCCCTTTTCAAATTTCACATCTGTGATTAAATTTGCCAAACATCTATCTAATGGAAGCGATGATGTCTGATCTGCCGTCACGTAAACGCATGCGCCTGCCACACCACGATTATTCCTCTGCTGGTGACTATTTCATCACGATTTGCAGCCAAAACCGTTTGGCGTTATTCGCCAACACCTATGGTAATTCCATCAGAATAAATCCGGCAGGTCGGATGCTTGCGGCCTGCTGGAGCAATATTCCAGAATATTTTGACGGGGTTACAAGCCAGGATTTTGTGGTTATGCCCAATCATATTCACGGCATTTTGACCCTGTCAGAGCAATGCCCGCATCAACTTTGGGATATTGTCAGACGTTATAAAACCTTCACTACCCGACAATACATCATCGGTGTCCGGCATCACGGCTGGGTCACCTTCCCCGGTCGGTTATGGCAATCAAGGTTTTGGGATCACGTGATACGAGATGAAGACGATCGTTTACGTATTCGGGAATACATTCAGAACAACCCCGCCAAATGGCTTGAAGATACCCTGTATGTCCCGTAGGCCCGGCTGCGACGTTTCGGACAGCCACAGAGGGCGTCCCTACGATGGACTGCGGTGCAATTTCATCGCCATTGCGATTCCGTAGAGCCCGCCTCCGTGCGTGGCCATTGTCGGCGTCGTCCGTATCCACGGTGCAACATTCATCGCCATTGCGATTCTGTAGGGCCCGCCTCCGTGCGTGGCCGTAAGGTTTGTCCGTGTCGCGGTCGTTGTCTCGTCAGGATTCCGCAGCCAGTAACCGCAACGCGACGCCTGCGGCGGCAGTGCGGTTTTCAACGCCGAGTTTGGTGAAGATCTGTTCGAGGTGTTTATTGACGGTGCGCGGGCTCATGTTGAGGATTTCGGCGGCTTCGCGGTTGGCTTTGCCGTTGGCGATCCAGTACAACACTTCGGATTCCCGTTCGGTGAGGTTGAGGTGTTCCCGCAGCATGGTGGCACCGGTCGGGCGCTGGCCGTCGACCAGCTTCAGCAGCATTTCGCCATTGCTCTGTTCGTTGATCAGTTTCACTGCCAGTGGATAGCCGAGGTCGTTCAGCCGCAGGCTGTTTCCGGGTTCAGGGTGATGTTCCAGCCAGCGCGCAATCTGCGGTGCCAGCAGGGATTGCTGACTGCGGTCATCGACTCTGGCGCGCGCCAGCAAGGCGTAGGTTTGTGGTGTCGCCCAGCGTAACTCTCCTTGAGTCGATACTGTCATCAGATGCTGGCCGGTGCTGTCGAGGGCCGACTGGGCGCTACTGGTGAGCCGGGCGTTGGTCAGGTGCACCCGCATACGGGCCAGTAACTCATCGGGGTTGATGGGTTTGGTGAGGTAATCGACCCCTCCGGCTTCAAGCCCACGGACGATGTCGCTGGTGTCGGTGAGACCAGTCATGAAGATCACCGGAATGGAGGCCAGTTCCGGGTCGGTTTTGAGTAAACGGCAAGCTTCAAAGCCGTCCATATTGGGCATGATGGCGTCCATCAGGATCATATCGGGCTTCATTTTGCGGGCGATGGTCAGCGCCTGTCGACCTTCGAGGGCGACCAGTACGTCGATACCGGCCCCTTCCAGCGCATCATTAATCAGGCTGAGGGAGTCGGGAGAGTCATCCACCACCAGAACCATGTCCGACGGAATGTTCACGCCTGGTGTTGTGTTGCTGGTTGGATTCATCAGGTTGTACCTCCCCGATCGGTCTCGGCCAACGCCGTTTTCAGCAGTTCTGCCAGCTCTTGCAGCTGAAATCCGCCTGCCAGTTGTTGCAAATACTCCAGCTGACGGGTGGTCATGGCTGAAGAGGTTTTCAGAATTTCCAGTGCCTGGACAACGCCCTTGCGATAGCCCATTTCGGCATACGCTTGCAGTTCCAGCAGTTGCGGATGGGGTTGTAGCACACCAAACGCGGCAGTATTACTGATGCGTGGTGTCTGGCGTTCGGCGGACATGGCCGCCAAGGTTGTCAGCGCTCCGGCCCGGTCACTAGCGGGATCCCCGCTCTGCCAGGTCCAGTGCAGTTCCAGCACGGTGCCGATGGTATTGAGCAGGCGACTGTTACTCACAGGCTTGACCAGGTAATCGTTATAGATAGCCCGGTCGAATTCGCTACGATCCCCTTCCTGGGCATCGGCGGAGAGCATGACGATCGGTACGGATATGCCTCGGGTACGCAACCGGTGGGCGACTTCAAGGCCAGTAATACCCGGCATGGACACATCCATCAGGAACAGATCCGGTACCCGCTCACCAGCCTGTTCCAGTTCGTCCATCATGGCCAGGCAGTGCTCGCCATCGTGGGCTTCCAGCGTTAAGAATCCGAGCGGCACCAGCAAATCAGCCAACAAACCCCGTAGTACCGGATCGTCATCCACCAGAAACACCGTGCGCTGAAAACCTTCGTAACCAATGATACGTTTGTTCTCCAGCAACTCCGCGTGCTGACGTTGTTGGTCAGACTGAAGATTAACCCAGGGCAGCATCAGCGCGACGGTAAAGCAGCTGCCCTGACCCGGCGTACTGTCTACCTTGAGGTCTCCTCCCATGATCTCAGTGAGCAGTTTGACGATGGTCAGCCCCAGCCCGGTGCCGGGCAAATTGGCTGTGGCGCGATTCCGTACCCGTTCAAAGGGATCAAAAATACGTTTGAGGGATTCAGCATCGATCCCAGGGCCGGTATCACGAATGCGAAATTCCGCCACCTGATTGCGATAACGAATATCAAAGTCGACCTGACCACTGACGGTATATTTGACGGCGTTGGATAACAGATTGATCAGAATCTGCCGCAGACGTTTTTCATCCGTCATAGTCCATTGTGGCAAAGTGCCCTGCACACTGGAGTGAAAACGAACCCCCTTCTGCTCGGCCTGCATGGCAAACATGGCATTCAGCTGCTCTATCAACACCGGTAGCTCCACCCGCGAGCGATACAGATCCAGCTTGCCTGCTTCAATGCGGGAAATATCCAGCAAGCCGTCAATCAGGTCAGTGAGGTACTGGCCACTGCGCTGGATAATCGCCAGACCATTCTTGTGGCCAGCAGGGGTATCGCCCTTGTTGGCCAGCAGCTGGGCATAGCCAATCACCGATTGCAGTGGCGTGCGTAATTCATGGCTGATACCGGTCAGATAGCGGCTTTTGGCGGCATTAGCCGACTCCGCCAGCTCCTTCGCCTGCTGCAAAGCCTGGTCGGTTTCCTGGTGCGCTTCAATCTCGGCGGTGAGTTTGCGAGTCTGGCGGTTGGATTCCTTTTGCGCCACCAGCCGACTTTCATGGGCCAATAAAAACAGCCAGGCGAGTACCCCGGAGGCAATCATCAGGGTAAAAAACAGTGTCCACATGGTTTGTTGCAACAGCTCGGTCTCTGTCGCCGTTACTGGTGCCATCTGTCGATACACCACCGCCAGCAGCACTGCAATCAGCAGATTTACAATCAATAACAGGCTGACAAAGTGACCCAGCCGGGAATTCACCACCCGTACGATACGGGGCGGCACAAACTTGGAAAGGAAATAGGCCAGCTGGCGGGAGACATGAGCGTGCGGCTTGCAGCTGTCCATACAACGCACATCCAGCGTGCAGCAGAGCGAACAGATAGGCAAATCGTAGGCCGGACAAAAACTCATGTCTTCCTGCTCAAAATGGTTTTCGCAAACACCACACTGAATGGTTTGCACATGGCGATGGCGCACGTCCTCCGGCAAGCGCGACAAATCAGTCGGCGCAATATCGGTCACCAATAGATCCAGCTCCGGGGAGGTACGGGCAATGTAGTAACGACCACCCGTGAACCAGGCAATCAGTGGCACCATAACAAAGCAGATCCCCAGGCTGACAAAGTGACTCAGTGTGGCCGTGACTTCACCAAACATGCCCAGATAACTGAGCACACCACCTGTGGTTGCCAGCAACATGGAGCCAGTACCCACCGGGTTGATGTCGTACAAATGGGCGCGTTTGAACTCTACGATATCCGGACTCAGACCCAGCGGCTTGTTGATCAGCAAATCCGCCGCCAACGATCCCAGCCAGCTGACGGCCACAATCGCGAACACTCCCAGCACTGCTTCCAACGCCTGATAGATACCCAGCTCCATCAACAGCAGCGCAATCGTGACGTTAAATACCAGCCACACCACCCGGCCGGGGTGAGAGTGAGTCAGCCGCGAGAAAAAATTCGACCAGGCGATCGATCCGGCATACGCATTGGTGACGTTTATTTTCATCTGCGACACAATCACCATGGTTGCCGCCAGCAACAACGCCAGCCCGTCGGAATGGGTCAGATAAAAAAATACCCGCTGATACATATGGGTCGGGTCAGTCGCCAATTCGTAGGCAACCCCCTGGGTAATGGCCAGATAAGCCAGAAACGACCCCAGCAACATCTTGATAATGCCGATAAACACCCAACCCGGCCCCGCCAGAATCAGCCAGAACCACCAGCGGCGAGCATTTTGTGGGGTCTTGGGCGGCATAAACCGCAGGTAATCCACCTGTTCGCCAATCTGTGGTACCAGCGCAAAAAACACCGATGCAGCAGCACCAAACAACAAAATATTAAAACTGCCTGCTCCTCCACCCGGAACGGCAGCATCATTGCCCGGCCCAGGTACAGCAACGCCTGGTAACTGATCGACCGCCAGACCGTGAAACTGCGTCCAGGCCGCGAGTTGGCCAGATTCATTCACAATCACCACGGCCAACGCCAGGCACTGCAACAACACCCAGATAAACTGCGTGCCCGCCTGAAAACGACTGATCGCAGAAATACCGTGCATCACAATTGGAATTACCGCCGCTGCACATAAAAAATAGCCGATCGCCAGCGGCACCCCGAGTAACGCCTGCAAGGCGCTGGCGAGAATCACCGCTTCAATCGCAAAAAAGATAAAGGTGAACGAGGCATAAATCAGCGACGTCACCGTCGAGCCCAGATAACCAAATCCGGCACCGCGTGTCAGCAAGTCGATATCCAGACCGTGCTTGGCGGCATAATAGGTAATCGGTACGCCGGTGATAAAAAACAGCAGACACACCACCAGCATGGCATACACGGTATTGGTAAAGCCGTAGTTCAGCGTCACCGCCGCCGCCAGCCCTTCCAGTGCCAGAAATGCCGTTGCTCCCAACGCCGTTTGTGCCACCCGTTCGATCGACATACGCCGACCGCTGCGAGCGGTAAAGCGCAGGGCAAAATCTTCCAGCGTCTGATCCGCCACCCAGCGATTATAATGGCGGCGAACTTTGAAAATCTTTTGCGAGGCAGGCATAAGTAAGCAGTCGATATACAAACGGTCAGCGCGCAGCATACCCAAACCGCCGCCAGAAGACTGCAATTGCGCACCGCCACCACCACATACAACCGACGCACTGGCCAAATACCAGTCCGTCATCGGCCAAGCGGTGCCCCAATAACCTGCGATAGATCAGTGAGCCTGCACAGTAGGCTGATATAGTCCGCTGGTTTCTTTTACGAGATCAAGGCAGCCGACATGAGCCCAACCTCAAATACTCCCGCGTATGGACAAGGCGACGCCACTTATCAGGCCGCCGGTGGTTTGGAAGGTATCACCGCATTGGTCGACCGTTTTTATCAACGGATGGACACCCTGCCAGAAGCCAGAATCCTGCGTGCCATGCACTCAGACGATCTGACCTCATCGCGGCAAAAACTCACCTGGTTTCTGTCTGGCTGGACTGGCGGCCCGAAGCTGTATGCCGAGCACGTGGGTGCCATCAGTATTCCTGTCGCTCACGCCCACCTGCCAGCCGATGAAAGCAGCGTTCAAGCCTGGCTGACCTGCATGGATCTGGCGTTACAGGATCTGAACTACCCGGATGATTTTCGCCACTACATGATCCAGCAGCTGTCACGACCGGCCGAAAGCATTCGACTGATGTGTAAATTCCACGCCGATAAAAACGCCCATGGTTCGTAGGGACGCCCTCTGTGGCTGTCCGCAATGATGCTAAGCCGGAGCAGCGGCCACGCACGGAGGCGGGCCTACGGAATCGCAATGGCGCGGTCGATATCAGACCGACAGCGTTGACAACTGCTCTTTCAGGGAGCGAATTTCCCTGAAGCGGGCAAGCGCCGTCGGAAACATACCACTATCGTAAAACGCCAAAGTCGGCAGACTTTCCGGGCTGATGCCGTGCGCAGCGGCAAAATGCTGAATCAAACCAGCGGTGTCGCTGAGATACTGACCCGGAGACAATTCAACGGTTGGAAAGGAGGCCACCTCGCCAGTCAGTTGCTGAAGCTCAGACCGACGAGCATTCAGCTGATCTTCATCATCCGCATCGACCCGAACCACTTCGACCTGATCCAGCAAACCGGCTTCCGTGATAAACAGCAAAAACCGAAAGCAAAACGGGCAGGAACTTTTCAACCAGGCTTTGGCTTTAAACTCGTTGGTCATCGTGATCTCCGGGATTCAAATTGGAAAAAGTGCGCCATCCTGCCAGTTTCTAGCCGCTGTTGTCCAATACCCGCACCTCCTGTCAGCTTGTCAGCCAAGACTCAACACTGGCCCGATCCGGGATTGAACCAGAATGCACCAGCTGTTCATCCACCACCACCGCCGGAGTACTCATCACCCCGTAACCCATAATGGTCTCGGGACTAGTGACCTTATTCAACTCAATCGTTACCCCTTGTTCGGCGGCAATTTTCTGTATCAAATCAGCGGTTTTCTGGCACTTGGTACAACCACTGCCGAGCACATTAAACACTTTCATATCAGTCACCTTTGACGTAAAAAAAGACACAGAACGGCATTTATATAACTCTCATCAAATCACTGTCTTCAAACCAACAGTAAGGCCACCGCATTTAACACCCAACCCACCAGCGTGAACGCCACCAGCAACAATGCAAATACCGTCACCAGCAATTTCCACTGCATCACCTGTTTCAACAAGATAAATTCAGGAAAACTGGCCGCAACCGTACTCATACAAAACGCCATCGTCGTGCCCAGTGGCAGCCCCTTCAGAAACAGGCTTTCCATCACCGGGATCACCCCGGTCGCGTTGGAATACAATGGCACGCCAACCAATACCGCAGCGGGTACCGACCACCATTGCCCTTGTCCCAAAGTGTTTTGCAGCCAACCTGCGGGAATAAAGCCATGCAGCGCCGCCCCGAGGCCAACACCGATAAATACCCACTTCCAGACCCGTGAGACAATGTCGGTCAGCTCAGACCGAGCAAATACATGACGCTGCCTGAACGACAATTGACTGGCTGTTACTGCGCCCGCATCTGTCTGGGCGCTGGCATTCAGATAAGCCTTGAGCGCAAACGGCTGCAACCAGCGCTCGGCATGAATCGCATCCAGGAACATCCCGCCCAATACCCCCACCAACATGCCTACCAGCACATAGATGGCGGTAATCTCCCACCCTACCAAACTCAGCAATAACAACACTGCCACCTCGTTGATTAACGGCGAGGTCAGCAAAAACGCCATGGTGATGCCTACCGGAATACCGGCCGAGGTAAACCCCAGAAAAATCGGAATACTGGAACAGGAACAAAACGGCGTAATGGCACCGAAGACACTTCCCAGCAGATAGCCCACGCCCCGGTTGGTACTGGCCAGATAACGGCGTACCCGCTCCACATTCAGCGAGGCGCGAATAAACGACACACAATAAATCATCACCACCAGCAAAAAGAAAATCTTGCTGGTGTCTTCAATAAAGAAATGCAGCGACTGCCCAAGTCGCGAGTCAGGATCCAGCGCCAACAGCGAATACGTCAGCCAGGAAGCAAAATCGGTAAACCACGACAGCATGACAAAGTACCCTCTGAACAGCTCAAGCTGGTTTCTTTTTACACCCGTTCTGCAATGCCAACTTGATCCAGATTAATAACCGAATGGTTATAAAAAATGCGCTGAACATACACACTATTCAGCAGCGATGATTCTTACGCGGAACCAGGGAAGGCGGGCCGCCTGTCAAGCCGACCAATAAAACATGCCAGACTTTTTATTCAGAATGGTCGCCACATAATGGGCATCACACGGCCTGCCTGCCAGCCCGTAACACACATGCAAGGGTAACAAGTGCTCTTCGCGAGGATGACAGAAACGAGCGGCTGGAGCCTGCTCCCATGCCACAAAACGGCGACTGCGCTCCCCTTCATCCAGCGCCTGGCTGGAACAGGTTTCCAGTAACCAGTCTTCAAATGACTGGTTACGTGCTCGCATCTCGGCTGAATCCGGCGCAAAAAACGCCCGCATATTATGGAATGAAAAACCGGAACCCAGCACCAGCAGATTGTCATAATCAAGTGCCTGCAAAGCCTGGCCAATCGCCAGATGATCCGCTGCATCCAGGTTATGTTTCAGCGACAGCTGCACACACGGAATATCCGCCTGCGGATACATCAACATCAATGGCACAAACAGGCCATGATCAAAACCGCGCTGAGTATCCAGCCGACTCGGAATGCCAGCAGATTCTAACGACTGATAGACTCTATTCGCCAGCTCCGGCTCGCCGCCGCAAGGGTACTGCAACTGATAGGACTCTGGCGGAAAACCATAATAGTCATAAATCAGCGCCGGATCGGCTCCGGCAGTAATCGTCGGTATTTGCTCTTCCCAGTGGGCGCTGATCACCAGAATCGCCGCTGGCTTCTTTAATGTGGCGGTAATTTCCTGCAGCCGTTGCACCATCTCACGGTGGCCAGGATCGCCTAGCAACGGCATCGGACCACCACCATGGGAAATAAACAAAATATCTTTGTGGCTCATACTCGGGTTCTCACGTTAACCGGCAGTCAATTAACCGGCAGTAATAGGAGGTGCAGGGCTCTGAGTTCAATACGCGGCTCAATACCCTGACCTGGCTTCAGACAGTCACCGGCTCCAGACGGTTAACACGACCGCCCTTGAGCGCTTGATGCAACCACTGATCCAGCGCCAGGCTTCCGCCTCCCTGAACCGTCAGCGCCGCCGTCACCGCCAATAAGCTTAACGCGTATTCATAGCCGTTATTGCTCAGAAACAAACCATGACTGATATGAGTGCTGAAGATCGCCACCAGCATGGTCAATGCAATGACCAGCGCCGCCGGACGAGTCAGTAGCCCCAACACCAGCGCCAGACCTCCAAAAAACTCCGCACTACCGGCCAGCAACGCCATCAGATAACCGGGTTCCAGGCCAATACTGGCCATCCACTGACCAGTACCTTCCAGGCCGTAGCCACCCCACCAGCCGAACAGTTTTTGAGAACCGTGGGCGGCTAATACCAGGCCGACGGGTACACGCAGAATCAGCGCCGCCCAACCCGCATCAGAAGCCAACAAGGTCGTGATCAATTTATTACTCATGGTGAATCCTCACAGAAATAGTTAAGTGCCCGCGCCATTACGGCAGACGATAAGCACACTTTACTCTTGCAATTCATAAACACTAAGATGGCATCCATTGCTTAATTAGCAACAATATGTTGATAATCAACCTCATACTCTTACACAGGAAGCCGCTATGGATCGTATCAGCGTCATGCGCGCCTTTATCACCGTGGTTGATGAAGGTGTGTTTGCCCGTGCAGCTGAACGGCTGGATACCTCTCCCCAGCTGATCAGTAAATACGTCTCACAGCTGGAACAACACCTGGGCGTTCGGCTGTTGAACCGCACCACCCGCAAAGTTCACCTGACCGAAGCCGGTAGCCGCTATTACCAGCGTGCCAGCCAGCTGCTGGATGACCTTGACGACATGGAAAGCCAATTGGGCGATATGCAAGGCCAAGCCCAGGGGCTACTGAGAATCAGTGCGCCGGTCTCGTTTGCCACCCAGCATCTGGCGGCGTTGCTGTGCGATTTTCAAAAAGCGCACCCCGCAGTCGGCATCGACGTTCAACTGAATGACCGCAAGGTTGATATTGTTGAGGAAGGTTTCGACGTCGCCCTGCGCATCGGCCATTTAAAAAGCTCGTCGCTGATTGCCCGCAAAATTGCCCCGGTGCGCTTGCTGATGTGTGCCTCGCCGCAATACCTCGCGCAACACGGCACGCCCACCAGCCCCGACGACCTGCAACAGCATCACTATCTGCACTACAGCTATATGGAAAGTGACAGCAGCCTGAACATCCATCAACGGCTGAAAGATGCCGGGCGTGAACAGCAGCGAAGTATCATCAGCAACAACGGCGACATACTGATAAAAGCCGCCATTGAAGGCGCGGGTATTACCATTCAGCCGAGTTTTATTTCCGGGGCCGACATTGCGGCAGGCCGACTGCACGTCATCCTGCCAGAGTACGAACCGGAACCCATGGGGTTATATGCGGTGTATGCCCATCGCCAGCTATTGGCCAGCAAGGTACGCTGCTTTATCGATTTTATGGAAGGCTACTTTGGCTCGCCACCCTATTGGGACAAAGGGTTAGAGTCGGCTACGATCCGGTATTAACAAAACGTCTGCTCCAGCTCGAATTGAATAAACCTCATGTCGAGCGCAGCCATTTATCGATATACCCTCAAGCAAATACCGACCAGCCGGTCTGCTGCACCAGCTTCTCCAACGCTTCAGTGCCCAATTTACTGTTGCCCACCTCATCCAGCCCCGGCGACCAAACCGCAATCGAAGCATGCCCCGGTGCCACCGCCAGAATACCGCCGCCGACGCCACTCTTGCCCGGCAAGCCCACCCGATAGGCAAACTCACCGGAGCCATCGTAATGGCCGCACATCATCATCAGCGAATTGATTCGGCGCGCTCGACGGGCAGACACCACCCGCGTCCCGGTGACCGGGTTTTCGCCATCCCCGGCCAAAAACAACCCGGCTTTGGCCAACTGCTGGCAAGTCATGGCAATTGAACAGTGGTGAAAATAGGTACCCAGCACATAATCGACCGGATTATTCATACGGCCGAACGACGCCATAAAATGTGCCAGCGAAGCGTTACGATCGCCGGTTTTCAACTCGGATTCCGCCACGTTATGGTCGATACAAATACTCTCATCGTCAGCAATAAAGCGCACAAACTGCAGAATTTCTGCCAACGTCTCTTTCGGCTGATGCCCCACCATAATGGCATCGGCAATCGCAATCGCCCCGGCATTAATAAACGGGTTTCTTGGTTTGCCGTTTTCATGCTCCAGCTGCACGATGGAATTAAATGGATCTCCCGACGGCTCTCGTCCTACCCGCGCCCAGACGCCATCACCCAACTTGCCCAGTGCGATAGTCAGCGTAAACACCTTGGAAATACTCTGGATAGAAAACAGCTGCTGATGATCCCCGGCACTGAACACCCGGCCATCCGCCAGCGCCACAGAAATAGCAAGCTGGTTTGGGTCGATACACGCCAGCTGCGGAATATAATCGGCCACCTTGCCACGGTCGTTGCTTACACCAATCGTCGCAACGATCTCATCCAAAATAGCTTGCACAACAAAACTCCACCGAAGAATATGGCCATCGATTGTAGTCAGTCGGCCGTCAGGATGCTTCTTTTTCTATTCAGGGAGCCATTCGACGGGCTTGCCAGAACTTGCCTCGCCAGTAGGCGCTATCCAGCCTGGAAATAATCACCCCTTCACTGCTGGACGCATGCAGGAATTTGCCCTTTTCAAGATAAATCCCCACATGACGAACCTTGTCAGCCGTCTTGAAAAACACCAGGTCACCGACCTGTAATTCACCCATCGCGACCGGCTCACCAAACTGTGACTGCAACAAAGTGGTACGGGGAACCCAGCTATCCAGCTGATCGCGATAGGTCACATTCACAAATCCTGAACAGTCCACACCATTTCTGCTGGTACCACCATACAGATAGCCAGTGCCACGCCAATCGTCATACTGCTGATACAAGTACTTGAGCCAGTCACTGCGACGGACAGCCGCTGCAGAATCAGCCGATTCTAACGCACGATCCGGGGTAGCGAATCCAGATTCAACTGAAGTCATACTGCTGCAACCACTCAACAGTACCGTGGCGAGACACAACCAGCTCAACATCGGATATACCAGCGAAGACATACACACTCCTGCTACAGTGACAAAATTGACAATACAGGCCAAACTCTGGCGCCAGCTTAGAGCAACAAGCTCAGCGAATAGCATGCCTGCGGTATAAAAGCGTGATAGTCTCAGAGTATCGCTGGTTGTCCAGTTGTAGAGCAATTAACAACACTGGCCAGGCATGATACCAATACACAGATCCAGTCCTGAATTCAGGCAGACAGAGCATCACCGCTTGCCAGATCGGAACCAGAACAGCAGCAGCGTACACCATCTGCCCTGTATAAACGGCCAACCGGGAAGCCGAGATGAACCTTAAGCCACGTTTTCTGCTTCTCACTGCATTACTGATGCTGTTATCCGGACTGGCTATCTGGTTGTTCAGCCAAAAAATCGTCCTGAACGTGCTGCAAGAATCCGCCCTGCGTCAGTTCGAAACCCAGGTTAAACTGGAAAAAGAACGCTCGCTTCAGCCCATCATCCGGGAAGTGGCACTGGCCCGTCAGCTGGCTGATTCACAAATTTTGCGCCGCTGGGCAAAAGACGAAAACAACGAAGAGAAAAAGCAGACGGCGCTGGCAGAGCTGGAGTCCTATCGCAACAACTTCTCTGACCACAGCTACTTTGTCGCCCTGCCCGATTCCGGTAACTACTACCACAACAATGCCAGCAACGAATTCGCCAACGACCAATATCGTTATACCCTGCGTGCCGATAACCCCAATGACCGCTGGTTCTACAGCATCATCGAGCAAAACCGCGACATTCACCTGAACGTTAACCCGGATATTCCACTCAAGGTCACCAAACTCTGGATCGATGTTTTACTGCGTGATGGCGACCAGATTCTCGGTGTTGTTGGCACCGGCCTCGACCTGACCACCTTTATTCAACAATTCACCACCACCCCGGAACCGGGTATCAACAACCTGTTTTTCGACCACGAAGGGGCCATTCAGGTATCGGAAGACATATCCCAGATCGACTTTGCCAGCATCACCAAGGATGCCAGTGAACACAAAACCATCTGGCAGCAGCTCGACAACGAAGCCCAACGGGCCGAGCTGGAACACATACTGCAAACCGCCCGTTCAAGGCCCGATCAAGTCGTCAGTATCCATGTCGAAAGAAATGGCAGCGATCAGCTGGCAGGGGTGGTCTACTTGCCAGAGGTAGACTGGTTTGTAATGACCTTGCTGGATCTGGACATTCTACTCCCCCTCAGCACCTTTAATGAGCTGTTCCTATTGGCGGGCGTCAGCATCTTCATCGCCCTGCTACTGTTTAATCTGGCACTCAATCGCTACGTACTGAAGCCGCTGCGCCAACTGGAAAACGGGATCGAACAACTGCGCGACGGCCAGCCGGTAAACAATGTGATCCCGCAACACATTCATGGCGACATTGGCCGCATCATGAGTCATTTCAGCAGCATGGCGAGTGAAGTATTAAAATCACGTGAACGGCTGGAAATCAGAGTCCGACAACGTACCGAAGAACTGGAACAACTGACCTATGCCGACCCCGTCACCGGACTGCTCAACCGCCGTGGCATGATGGAACAACTGCAGCAACAAATGAAACAGCTGCCACAGAATCCGGGTGGGTTCGGCATTCTCTGGCTCGATCTGGATCGATTCAAAAACATTAACGACCAATATGGCCACGCCGCTGGCGACCTGGCGCTGAAAGCCACTGCACAGATCATTCAGGATCACATTCGTCCGGATGATTTTGCCTGCCGCTGGGGCGGAGATGAATTCCTGCTGTTGATCAACACCGACCAGCAATTCCTGCTCGACCAGCTTGGCCGCCGCCTCTGCGCTGCCATACAAAAACACGAAATCCGCAACGACCTGAACGAAATACTGCCACTCAGCATCAGCGCAGGCAGCAGCCGCGCCATGGCAGGACAATCTCTCAACGAAATACTGGCAACCGCCGACCAGGCCCTGTACGAAGCCAAGGCCAGTGGTCGCCACCGCTACTGTCCAGGGTTAATCACCAGCCACTAAGATGGCTCACAAAAACCGTTCCCGTTCACACCAGGCACTCAGCCTTGGCCGTGAACCAAGCCCACGCCAATGACTACTCCACACACTGCATTATTATGTGGCTGGGCCGAATAAATTGTTCGCCACAACCCGGTCTATCGGCAGTGACGGATCTGCCACTATAACGACAGTCCATCTGAACACCCTGGAGACCCGCCAATGACCGACATCATCGAACTGCTGAACTGGCGCTACGCCACCAAAAAAATGAACCCGGCCAAAGCCGTCCCGGAAGACAAGGTAGAGCGCATACTCGAAGCCATCCGCCTCACCGCCACCTCCAGCGGCCTGCAACCCTATGACGTACTAGTGGTTACCAACCCCGAAGTGCGTGAGCAGATTAAAGCCATCGCCTGGAACCAGGCACAAATCACCGATTGCTCCCACCTGCTGGTCTTTGCCGCCTGGGACAATTACACCCCCGAACGCATCAACATGATGTTCGACCTGACCAACGATATACGCGAGTTCACCAACGAGGGGTGGGAAAACTACCGCCAACGCTTACTCAAGGCCTACCCGGCCCGAGATGCCGAAGTCAACTTCCAGCACGCGGCACGCCAGGCCTACATTGGACTGGGCAGCGCACTGATTGCCGCCGCCGCTGAACAGGTCGACTGCACCCCGATGGAAGGATTCACCCCCGCCGATCTGGACAACATCCTCAACCTGCCAGAACGCGGTTTGCGCTCCGTCGTGATACTGCCACTGGGCTACCGTGAAGAAGACGGTGACTGGCTGGTGAACCTGAAAAAAGTACGTCGACCCAAAGAACAGTTTGTCACCGAAATAAAATAGTCCGCAACGGAATAACGGCAACACCTGCCGTTATTCACTCTCTTCCTGCTTTCCACTGCCCCCCGGACAACCCGCACTTGAGCAGCAGCCCCAATCATTACTGCAACAAATCACTCATCACACTCTGATCCACCTGAATCAAACCGCGCTTGGGCCGATCCAGATCGATGATGGTGAATACAATCATGGTAATGAGCAATGACACCAGCACGATCGGTGCCACCATGCGTTTACCACTTAACCCGGCGGAATAACCCATAATCCCTCCGCTCGATATAAACACAAAGAAAAGTAATATCAGTATGGTTTCTGGCACATGCAATTGCAGCAACGCATTTCTTTTACCCTGAGCATCAATCACATCGTTGAGGGATTTCAGAAATACCCCCGTTGTCACCGGCCGGGGATCGGCCTCTGTCGCCGCCAGCGTAATCTCCCAAAGCAGGTTCTGCTGCGCCACAATTTTACGATTGTATTCAGCCCGCACATCGGCGTGGGTCAAATCAACTTGCCCGACTTCCACCCGTAAGGCGATATAATCTCTTAAGACTTTATCGGCATCAGCCTTGAACTCATCCGGCAGTAATTGCGCCCGCAACATTGCCGTGCCAATGCTGTTGGATTCATCAATCAATGCCATGGTACGGTTATCGTATCGCTGCATTGACATACTGAAAGTAAAACCCAACAGCAGCGCCAACAAGCCCAGAATGCTGGCCTGAATGGAACCGGTAAGGGCTTTTATTTCATCATTGGTACGAGACTGCACAAAACGCCCGGCAATAAAGCCAAACTCATTGGCAATGATAATAGCGACAAACAACACCGTAGCAATCAAGGCGCTGTCGTAATTGTAAAGCAATTCACTCTGGCTCATGGTCTTTCCTGTCAACCGCAAACGGCCCACGCCGGCCGCATAAAAGAGAAATTCAAGCCGACACTATATATGAACTGGCAACCAACAGGGCTAACCCGCATATTTCACGAGGGTAGATACAAAAACGGCGGTATCCTTTATGGTTCCTCGGAACGTGTCAAAGCAATCACCAAAGAGCTTACCGCCGTGACAAAAAGCGACCAGAATGCCATCCCGCTTTCCTCTCTTGATCAACGCCAGATTGCAGCCAGTTTTAGTGGCGGTGACATCACTTCCACGCCGGTTTACTACTGCTCCGAGAGATCATTCAAACAAACGGGTTAGCCAAAAAAGCCACCGCTTGTCTCAACCGCTTGGTATTTCAAAAAACCTTCACGATGTTCAGCGGAATAACAGGCGGTGACCTTTTCCGGCTTGCTGCTGTTCGGCGACAAGCCACTTCCTACGTCTATGGGTATTGCCACTCTCTCCGAGCGATACACACCAGCTGTCATTCCAGACGAGCATTGGCGAAATTCGGAATCCAGTGTGCGAATACGTGGATACCGGATCAGGCCCGGTATGGCGGCGTGGCGTATGAATGTCGGGCCACTAACAACGGGAGCTTCAGCTCCAATGCTGAGCAGTTAAGCATCTGATCGACATCATGTTTTTCTGATCGGGGATTTCTGAGGGCGGAGTTTCATCGCTCTTGGATACAATGTTTACGTAAAACATCCATGTTGTGATGACTCCCACTCAGTCGCCGTGCTCTGGGCCAAGTCCAGAAGCTTACCCCAACAACTCTCGATTGATCAGTGCTGCAGACTCTGCTGCAGCGTCTCCACTTCCAGCTGTGACAAACCAGTGATTTTGGTGATTAAGTCAACTGGCAGGCTTTCTTTCAGCATGTTCAGCGCTGTGGTTTTTTGAGCCTCATAACGCCCCAGCTCCAGGCCTCGGGCTTCTCCCAATTCCAGGCCTCGGGCTTCTCCTAATGTTATGCCCTGGGCTTTGCCTTTTTCAATGCCACGGGCTTCAAGTTGTTCTGCAATGGTCATAAAGGTGTCTCCTATAGGCTGCGGCAGTTGTTGGCTGGATTCGACCAGCTGTTCCAGGTCGATGACGTTGCCGGTTCCGATGGCGTAGTGTAGCAAAGTGCGGATGAAATCTAACCACTGGTTGCTGTGATCGTCCAGCCCTTCACAATCCTGTAGCAGGTCGAGCAGATACGGGCTGATGTCAGCAGCGCGTATGTGTTTGAGGGCGCGGGCGACAATGCCGATCCAGTGTTGTTGCTTGAGTTGGTCGTCCGGCAGCTGGTTGATGTCGATCAGGGCAATGGGACGCTGAAACAGCTCAGTCATTAATTGGAGCGGGTCGTTAAAACAGTCCGCCAGTTGCAGGGAGTACGGATAAGGGCTGGTCTGGCCGTGGTAAAACACCAGCGCGTAGACCGGGGTTAATAAACGTCGCGGCGCTGTTTTAGTGGGTGCCATTAATGGTGGTGTTGATTCGGTCGCTGTGGAGTGTGGCTGACGCTGTTTCAGTTGTTTGGTTAACAGGCTGAACAGGTAGTGGCCAATACGCACTGGCATAAAGGCATCCGGGCGTGACTGGTGTTCGATCAGGATGGAAATACAGGCCTCTTCTCCCGCCAGTTGGCAGTGATACACCAGATCAGAGAGGCTTTCGGCCAGTTCGGTGTCGATATAGCTGTCGTGCTGCAGAGCCAGTGAGTCGGTATCCAGCGCCTGAAACACCGGCTCCGGCAGGTAATAACGCATAAAGTCCAGCGCCACTGACCGGTTTTCCATGGCGCTGCGGAAGAAGCGGTCGTGGGGATTATGTGGCTTATGGGGAGGCTGGGTCATGGGCTGGCTCGGATGTGCAGGTGCGCGCAAGTATAACGGATATCGGGTTAATGGCTTGAGTTATTAATGCAACACATCCGGGTCATTCAACAAGGGGTCGTGCATTTCAGGAATCAGCTGACCTTCCTCCCCTTCGCACTCGCTTTTGGACGGGTAGCCTTGTTGCCAGGTTAGATTCTTCTCTGCAAGCCAGGATCGGATGGTGCCGGGATCAGTTTCTTGCGGCAGGTATTCACCCGTACTGCCTGCCGCCGTCGATCTTTCGTAATGGTAAAAGCTGTCTTTCAACTTATGAAAACCCTTTACCGGATTGTTTTGCATATTAGAGTCGTACAGCTTGCGCCAGACCAGAATATCGGATTGGCCGTTTTTATCAAAATCGCCGACATAGAGTTTGGCGTAGCCTCTTAACCCCGCTAACGCATCACCATAGTGTTCATCCAGTAAATTCTGATACTGTGGAACGCCTTCATCACCTTCCTTGATCCAGTTTGCTTCGTGATGATGTGCTGTACCTTCCAGAGACATCCAACCGGGAACGGTATAATTACGATACGACCCGCTTCAGGAGAGAAGACCACCAGATCATAACCAAGGAATAGAATCAGCTCTGATTTTCCATCCGCATCCAGGTCTCCCTGATTTAGAGGTATTTCATCTAAACACCCTATCGGGTTTAATACCTTTTGGTATAATTTTTTGTAAATATCTGCCTGAAAGGATTTCACTTCATTTTCGATTGGCTCATATTGCCAGCGGGTAAGGGGCCAATTGCCCAACAACTCTCCTCGTGAAACATCAACAGCATTAACTGCCGGATCTTTTGTTACATCATACCAAATATCTCCATCCCCTAAATTTGTCCAGCCAATACAGCCCTTATCTTAAATAGAATTTTCCGTATATACATCTCCGATTATTTTCCCAGCATCCAATGCAGATTGACTCTTATTTTTAGGATTCCCATCACATTGCGGAGCAAGTAATAAATCCAAAGCGTTGACGCTATTAAACACCCAAAATACCAAAACAGCTACGAGAAATTTTAATTTCATATTGGATTTCCTGTTGTGCAATTTATTCGCCCTTGCGGGGTATGAGGATTACCTCGATCGTCCGTATCCGCAGCATTTTGTGCTACAACAGAGTATAAAGTCCCACTCACCCACTCCCTCTCCCCATACTCAAAACACCAGTCCGGCTGGCCGTCGTGGTTGGCATCATCACCTTCCCAGATGTAGGTTCTAAGGTTATCATTGCCGAATGCTCTTTCTCTAATTTGTATTGAATATTTACAGGAATGACAGACTCCACTGTCTTGGTTGTTTGTCGCACTGTCACTTGAATAAACCAAATTCCTTATAATATAAGGCCAACTGTGCCTGCTACGCCCACTAACCCAAGCATTTCCTTCCCCAGCATTATAAACAAAAATGGCTTTGGCTAATTTCTCATAATCGTCTTCGGTATTTCCTAGTGTATTTTGTCCTTGTATACGAACAAGGTCTGGAACATCCGCATAACTTCTTCCTAATGTATCTTCAACAAAGGCCATATTCATACCCCCAGAACAGCTATGGTTGTCGGTTGGCTCGGACCCCAAAAAAGTAGCGATGATTTTTACCTGCCCTTCCGGCGAATAGGGATTAATATCTGTTGCTGTCAGTGCAGCACAAGCTGAATCAGCTCCATAACGATTGGGATAAACGAGCTGGCTAAAGGAAAGACTGCCGTGCTCATCACCTCCTTCTGTCATTCTGAACGGTGTTTGCTGATAAGGGCCAGACTTTGCAGCTTTATTGGTTCCCCAGTGGTAAGGCGATTCGTGCTGCAACCACTCTCTCAATAAGTGAGTTCGAGTCATCGTTTCCCGAGTGTTTTCAGCAACACCTGCTTGTGCAAGCACTCTATTATGTAGTCGCCCCTGCAAAACTGGCCATTTCATCATGCAGCCCACTCCAGAGCCTGATCACGCCCAAATCCAGACAAATAGGGTCGGCTCAATACCATTCTGCTTTGATTGTTGCGGATGAACTTTGCCTCGCCCTTGCTTCTGATGGCTGATGCAGACGTTCACCGCAGCAATACGACGGTCGTGTTGCGCCCCTCGATAACCCCGGTCAACCAGGATCTCTTGCGGCTTTACTCCTGTGTTCAGCCAGCTTTGAATCAGATTCCAGTACAGGGTATGGCCATCATAGAGTTGTCGGCTCTTGCCTTTGGCTATGCACTGAACGTCCGGTTCATGCAAGCTGTACCGTTTCGGGCCTTCCCAGCCTGGTCGGGTTTGCTTGATGAGTTGGGATGCCTGCGCGGCTTTCTCAAGAATAAGTCGGCTTTGCTCGGTGGCTGGCAGCTTGCTCAGGATGTCCCGCGTCAGTCGCCCAACCAGCGTCGCCATTTTCTTGAGAGCCTTCTTCAAACGCTTGAACTGTCGGGCATGGGCATAGCCCGCCGCTTTGTGTTTGAGATGAGTCAGCTCTTTTTCGTAGCTTTGCCGCAACGAGATCCCCTGGGCTTTGGCTAACATCACCAGCTGTTCCTGTACACGTTTGAAGAGTTGGTTGTCGGTTGGATAGGCAACGGCCTTTTCCATCACCGCGGTGTCAGCGACCAGAGTCTTGCAGCTGGCTTCGTCGATGATATTCAGTTCCAACCCTAGGCGAACCGTCATTTTCATCAGTGTCTTTAACCCGCCCTCGCCGAGACGTCGGCGGAAACGCCCGAACGTGGTGGGATCAATCGGTGGTCGATGTTGGAAATACTGCTCGCCGCAGAAGTGCTGCCAGTAGGGGTTTTCTACCCAGAGGGCGATGCAGTGTTCATCCGATAGCGCGTAGATGTGTTTCAGGAGGGTCAGACCAATCATCAGGCGAGGAGATGAGCCGGGACGTCCGTTGTCTGTGGAGTAGAAACGCTGACAGTGGCGCTCCAGTTCAGCCCAGTCGATACGTTGACTGAGCTGAACGAGTTCATGCCTGGGGTCAAGCAGCTCCGGGCGCAGGAAATCTTTCTGTTTATCGTGCTGCTTGTCTTTGGGCGTCATGGCGATCTACCAGATTTTGATATCGTAATATGATTTTACTGGTAGAAAGTCTTGCCGTAACAGGCTTGAGAGGCCGATGAAAACTGGGGTTCTGGCTTTTCAGGGGCGACTTGTTAATGTTTGGTTGAGCGTATAAAGAGGGGTTTGATACGTCTAACGCCGTTGTAAACGGTACGGTTTGTGAAGTGGAGTTTTGCGGTAAAGTGGCGCAGCCACCGCAAAACGGAGCGTAGCAAACTGCATTCGGTTGACAACCTTGTTATGTGGCCTCACAGTTACGTACAGGTTTACGTACAGGAAAATTATTATGGACGCCATAAGCTACACAGCAGCCCGAGCAAACCTTGCCAAAACCATGGAAAGGGTCTGTAACGACCACTCACCAGTGATTATTACCAGAAAGAGTGAGACACCCGTGGTTATGCTCTCCCTCGAAGACTACCAAGCCATGGAGGAGACAGCCTACCTTCTACGCTCTCCTGCAAACGCGAGACATTTGCTTGAATCCATTGCAGAACTCGAAGCCGGAAAAGGCACCGAGAGAGACTTAATGGAATGAAGCTAACATTCTCCTCTAGGGCTTGGGAAGAGTATCTATATTGGCAGAAAACAGACAAAGCCATGGTCAAAAGGATCAACGCCTTAATCAAGGATTCTTCCCGTGATCCTTTTGAAGGTATAGGTAAACCCGAGCCGCTAAAGCATGGCCTATCTGGTTTTTGGTCTCGTCGTATTAATGATGAGCATCGATTCGTATATAAAGTATCCGATGATAGCCTTTTAATCGCTCAGTTACGCTACCACTATGAATACTGATTCACATAACGAGACTGTAGAAAAACTATTTGAAAGACTGATATATCAATCATATCAAAAATACGCTCCACTGCAGTGCTTCCAGCCTCTGGGCCCCATCTATTTAATCAGTTCTTGATACACTCCCACACACGACTTCAGATAACAACGGTTACACGGTATGCAACCCGGATTCTTCGACTTTGATGACTTGAACGACAAACTGGATCAGCACAACGACCCACTCGCCAAAATTAATGAACTTGTCGACTGGGCTGTCTTCAGGCCTGTGCTCAGCAAGATCCGCATGCCTCGTTCATCCAACAAGGGCCGTCCTCGTTCAGACACTCTCCCGCCACATCCACCGCAAGAAACCCCGAGGTAAAGACATGCCTGAGCGTAGCAAGCAGGCGAATCAAAAACGCTCTCAGGTTCGGGCACGTGTCGAACATGTTTATGCGGACATGAAACGCGACGGCAAAAAGTTCATGGTGCGCTGCATCAGTCAGGCCAGAGCGGAACTGAGAATCGGCTTGATGAACATGGTGTACAACGCTCGTCGCTGGAGTTTTCTATCCCACGTGGGATAGGTGCGTATGAATGACGCGATTTGGACTGAAAGTAGTCCAAATCTTTACTGAATTGGCCGGAAATGGGCCGGATAGAGCAGCATTAGGATATTCCGAAGTCATTGATGTGAATATGTGCTGCAACGGTGGCTTTACGCGACTAAATAGCTCTCCCCTTTCGGTATAGCTTTGCGACTGAGCTATTACGTTCTGGCCGGGATATTCGTACCGTACAGGAGTTATTGGGCCACACTGACATGGCGACCACGCAAATTTATACCCACGTCATCGGGCAGCATTTTGCGGGCACAGAAAGCCCGTTGGACAGGCTTTCGGGTTTGTCAACAACACCAGCGATTGTTTCTAATCAACAGTGTTGAAGCCTCTGTGTTCAACTCGCACTGTGACCGCACCCCACACCTTTGGCCAGGCAGGTATTCGTGCAGCGAATTACTTACTCTTCCCCTGCCAGCACAATCTTGTATTGCTCGCCAAAGATTTTGATGACGTTACCGTTAAGGATTTTCTTGCGCTTCTGGGTTTCCAGTTCGCCGTTCAGCAGTACTTCGCCGTTTTCGATCATGAGTTTGGCTTCACCGCCGCTGGAGGCGATGTTTTCAAATTTGAGGATTTTATAGAGCTCGACTGGCTCGCAGTTAATCAGGATATCTTGCATGGAGTTTCCAGTATAAAAATGGCGGTTTACCGGTATGCATCCTGCCGTCTTTTAATGTAAGTAACGGCTCAACACAGTACACAACAGCAAATAAAAACGGGAGCTGATCAGCTCCCGTTTTTATTTGCTGGATAGCGTCAGACATCCGACCCTATCATCACAGCATGCTGCGGCCTTTTTTGGCAGCAGTACGCAGACGCAGGGCGTTGAGCTTGATAAAGCCTGCGGCGTCTTTCTGGTCGTAGGCACCGGCATCGTCTTCGAAGGTAGCGATGGCTTCGTCGAACAGTGAACCTTCAGACTGGCGGCCAACCACGATCACGTTGCCTTTGTACAGTTTTACGCGGACGTCGCCGTTTACCACTGATTGGGTGTCGTCGATGGCGGCTTGCAGCATTTTGCGTTCTGGCGACCACCAGTAACCGTTGTAGATCAGGTTGGCGTATTTCGGCATCAGTTCGTCTTTCAGGTGCGCAGCTTCACGATCCAGCGTAATCGACTCGATGGCGCGGTGTGCTTTCAGCAGTACCGTACCGGCTGGGGTTTCGTAACAACCACGGGCTTTCATGCCGACGTAGCGGTTTTCAACGATGTCGACACGGCCAATGCCGTTTTCGCCGCCGACCTTGTTCAGTTCTTCCATGATGGTCGCCGGGGATTTATCAACGCCGTCGATGGCTACCGGGTCACCGTTCTTGAAGCTGATGGTCAGGTAGGTCGGTTCGTCCGGGGCCTTTTCCGGTGAAACAGACCACAGCCACATGTCTTCTTCTGGCTCGTTCCATGGGTTTTCCAGGATGTCGCCTTCGTAGGAGATGTGCAGCAGGTTGGCGTCCATGGAGTATGGCGACTTTTTACCGGCTTTCTTTTCGACCTTGATATCGTGCTCGTCGCAGTAAGCCATCAGGGTTTCACGGGAAGTCAGATCCCATTCGCGCCATGGGGCAATCACTTTAACGCCGGGCTTGAGGGCATAGGCACCCAGTTCAAAACGCACCTGGTCGTTGCCTTTGCCGGTCGCGCCGTGAGCAATGGCATCGGCACCGGTTGCGTTGGCGATTTCAATCAGACGCTTGGCGATCAATGGGCGCGCAATGGAGGTACCCAGCAGGTACTCACCTTCGTAGATGGTGTTGGCACGGAACATCGGGAAAACGAAGTCACGAGCAAACTCTTCACGCAGGTCGTCGATAAAGATTTCTTTAATACCAAGTGCTTCGGCCTTGGCGCGTGCCGGTTCGACTTCTTCGCCCTGACCCAGGTCGGCGGTGAAGGTTACCACTTCGCAGTTGTATTCGGTTTGCAGCCATTTGGCGATCACAGATGTATCCAGACCACCGGAATAGGCCAGCACCACTTTTTTGATGTCTGACATGAAATTCTCCAGATGAATTCAGCCTTGGAAGGCTCCGGTATTTCAATCAGAACATGATGAAACAACCGGGCAAAAGAAAAGGGCGACATTCTATCGATATGCCGCCCTTTTAGCCAGTTCAGGTCGGAATCCCGCTATTGCTCTATTACTGGCACTCCTACTGGCACTCCACCAGTACGGCGGTGGTGTTCCACATTTCAGCCGGTGCGGCGCTACTGTCGTCAGTGAATGAACGGCCGATCATCACGTCGCCGTATTTGCTGACGTAAAACTGGATGGTATCGCTGCCGACGGTCACCGACAGCTCACCGTTGCTCAGGCTGTTGATGGTGCCATTATAAGATTCCGGCTCCTGATAGGCTTCCAGTGTCCCCTGCAGACCATCCACGTCACTGCCGTTGTAGCTGTATTGACTCAGCTGCAAGCCCAGTTCTGCTTCATCCGACGACACGCCGGTGATCGATAGCTGGGTTTCGCTGGTCACCGTAACGGTGGAGGTTTCACTGGCGAAATTAACGCTGGCGTAGTTATTGCCCGCGTAACGCCCGGCGCTGTGATCCTGGATCATGCAATAGGTACGGCCAACCAGATCGGACACGTCGGTTACTTTGGTCGGCATGGATTCCAGCTGGGTTTGCAGGGCTTCAATACTGGATTGTAAAGCGGCCAGGCTGGCTGCGTTGTCATTCACCGCAGTGATCACGGTGCTGAAGTTGCCGTTCACTTCCGAGGCTTTTGCTGCGGAACCGGCGCTGAAGGTGGTAACGCCCGACGTATCCACCGTACCAGCCTTGGCCACCAGCGGTGCAATCGCCATCGACAACATCATCAGGGAAATGACTGAAATGCTCCGAGTTTTCATAATTTGCTCCAAATTCGTTGTGTTCGTTGGGCCGCAGTACTGACTTATTGCCAGTTGGCTTCGTCCCAGTTGAAATTGTCCCAGCTGCCGCCGCTGCTCGGCTCACACGCATCACCGGTTCCGTTTTGATCGTCATCTGCCTGGTCGGCGTTCGCCAAGGTTGGGCAGTTGTCTAACGGATCATCAATACCGTCGGCATCGCCATCGACGCTGTTGGGATATGGATCGGAGTTGTCGCCGAGGCCATCGCTGTCGGAATCGATAGTTTCAGTGCTGTCATGCGGAAAGGCATCTGAGTTGTCGCCCACTCCATCAGAATCGCTGTCGGTGGTTTCGGTAGCGTCTTGGGGAAAGGCGTCTTCGCTGTCTGCCACGCCATCGCCGTCGATGTCGGCTTCAGCATTGGCGGCCTCCGGTTCGCTGCTGACCGTGCCGTCACTGAGCGGAGTGGTCGATTGGGTCACCAGTGTGGTGGCCGTTTCCGACACCAGTAGCGCTTCAACATTGCCAACGGTGACGTTGGTGCCCGGAATCAGCTTGCTGCTGACGTCCTCTTCCACAACCGCCTGCAGGTCATCGCTGGATACCGAGCTGAACAGTTCGATAGCGCCACTGCTGGAACGACCGTCGATTATCCCGTTGGTCAAATCCAGCGCCAGCACATCGAACACCTGTTCGGCAGTGGCATTGCCAGCCAGCAGCTGGGTAGCAATGTCGTTAGCCACTACGGTCACACTCTCGATCGCCTGACGGCACAACAGCACTTGCTGCAATTCGTCGTCGCTGGCCGCTTCGCTGGTCACCAGAGGTGGGGTATTAAGCAGATCTGCGCTGGTTTTCCAGCCAAAGCCAAGGGTCGACAGCACTTGCTGAACAGCAATGTCCAATGCACTGTCAAATTCCGCAGCGGAAATAATGCCATCGCCATTACCGGCGTACGGTGACGCTGTGTCTGCCTGTAACTGCGCGAGGCTAACCGCCAGGCTGGTCAGTGGTGAGGCGTACACAGAACCGCCGGACAAGACAGTATCCGCATCAATCACCGTTTTAAAACGACGGATCAGCGGCGTTACGCCGGTGTTGATATCGGTTGTGGACGTCGAGCTGCTGAATTCAACCAGCAACACTTGACCGGCTAAATCCGGTGTTATCGACAGACTGTCGATAAACGAGGTATCAGCCGTTTGGCCTTCAGCAATCAGCGCCCCTTTCAGGTCGCTGGCATTGACATCCAACCGGTACACGGCAACGCTTGCCTGGGCCAAAGGGCCCTTCACTGCAACACCGGTCACCGAGACGCTCTGAACCTCTTCCGGGTTATCCCCGCCACTGCCACCGCCACCACAGGCGGTCAAACCCATGACTCCCAACAGCCCGAAGGCCATTAAGGAATGTCTTAGTGCCGTCATTTACACACGCCTCCCAGGGCAGGCAAGCCCCTACCCGTTTGTACTGGTCTATCTGTTATTGGACAGATTTTATACGACTATCCGATGACAACGACTCCGATTCAAGATAAAGACCCCGAGACAATGAATCGGAGAATCGGGTTCATTTGCATCAAATAAAATGTGGCAGACTTATCAATATGAGATATTAACGATGGTATTTTGATCCCGATTGGAACCGCTCGCAGGTCGATATTTGGTGCAGAAATATCAATCGCCCATCGGCACGCCACTGGCCGGGAGGATGTGAATATGGCTTAATCCTGCCCACACAACACGGCAGCAAAGGAAGGCATTTCCATGTCCAGCAAGTTACTGCGACGGGCTTTCGTTAGCCTGGTATTGATTGGTCTTTTCAGCATCGTCGGCTGTGACCCATCGGATCCAGAGCCTCCATCCAAAGAGCCACTGCCCAAAGAATCCCCATCCAAAGAGCCACCGCCCAAACAGCTTGCAGGTGAAACACCCACGGTCACCTCCGAATCGGAACCAGTCACAGTCAACCCGAACCTAACCGCTGAACCCACACCGCTGCGACAGCCAGCATCTGATGACACACAGGTAGAGTACGTTGCATCCGTAACACCAGAATCTCTAACACCAGAATCAAGCGAGCCTGGATCAAACGTAACGGAGCCAGTATCCGACGATCTTGAACAACGCTACGCCGGTATTCCTCTTACAGTTGTGCGCATCAGCGAAGCCAGCTACGACGGTGGTAGTACGGTACATATTCAGTTTTCCGTGCCACTGGACGAGCGTCAATCATTTGCAGAGTACATCAGCGTTAACAGCCGCAAGGGCAAAAGCTGGATACTGTCTGACGATCGTCGCAACCTGTATATGCTTGACGCAGAACCACAAACCCAATATCGCCTGACCGTGAACGCCGGGTTAAAAGGCATCAACGACTCCGTATTAAACAGTGCCAGCCGAGCAACCGTCACAACCCAGGCGGCTCCAGCCAGCCTGGAGTTCGCCAGCGATGGCCGGGTATTGGCATTCAGTAGCCAACAAGGGCTGCCGGTGATTACCCAGAATGTAGCCGAAGCCAACGTCAGTTTTTTCCGCTTGCACGATGACAAGCTCAACCAGATCAGCCGCTACCTGGGTCACGGCACACGCGCCTCCCAGTGGAATCTTAATAATCTGGCCAAGCTGGCAGAGCTGAAATACGAAGGCCGCTTCAAACTGACCGATGAACAAAATCACCGTCGCCAGATAAACCTGCCCGTGCGTGATATTCCCGAGCTGGCTACGCCAGGAGTGTATCTGGTGGTGATGCAAGCCCCAGGCACCTTTGAAAACCAGCTGGCGACCACTTACTACAGTCTCACCGATATTGGCTTACACCTGCATCAGTACGCCAACCAGGCCGAATTACTGGTGCAAAGCCTGGAAACCACCCTGCCAATTGCCGCTGCAACGGTTGAATTATTAGGGCAAGACGGTTCCTCCATTAAACTCGGCAACACCAATCGCGATGGACAACTGAGTATCCGCCGTACGTTACTCAATCGTAATAATACTGGCGCTACTCTGGTGGTGCGTAAAGGCACCTCGGTCAGCCTGTTGTCACTGAACACCAGCGCCCTCGATTTGTCCGATTTTCACTTCAGCCAGCGCCCGGCCCACCAGCAGGAGCTGTTTATTTACAGCCCACGGGATTTGTATCGCGGTGGTGAAACCGCTGAATTCTCAGCCTTGCTGCGCGGCCCGGATGGCGAAAAAATCCGGCTACCCAAGCTCAAGGCCGTGTTCACGCGTCCCGATGGCCAACAGGTCAAAACCCTGTCGCTGGCGGCAGAGGACGCCGGTTACTACCATTGGGCCTTGCCGTTGGCAGCAGACGCCATGACAGGGAACTGGAACGTCAGCATCAAGCTGCCAGACAACAGCACCAGCCGCTATCAATTCAAGGTCGAAGACTTTATGCCAGAGCGGCTGAAAATCAGCTGGCACCCGCAGGCCACCCGCAGCGATGCCAACCAACATACCGGTGCAGGCAACCTGATTGTGCCGCTACTGGGCGAGTATTTGTATGGTGCCCCTGCCGCTGGCAATCGTTTGCAGGCGGCGCTGGACATCAAACCCGAACTGCGGCCATTCGAACACTGGCCCGACTACGTGTTTGGTAACGCTGGCGCAACCGACTGGAACAGTCAGAGTCAGCTTGAACACACGCTGGATACGCAAGGCAAACTGGATCTGAATATCGCCAACAGCTGGTCGGCGTCCCCCACTCCCATGGCGGTGACCATTACCGCCAGCCTGTTTGAAAGTGGCGGTCGGCCAGTGGTACGACGGCAGAAAGAAATCTGGTTACCGGAACAGCAACTGGTTGGTGTCAAAGCGCTGTTTGACGACCGTGCTCCTGCCAATGGTATGGCCCATTTTGAACTCCTCATGACCGACGGCAGCGATCAGTTGTTTGCTGCCAGTCAGGTCACGGTACGGCTGATCAATACCAACCCGGACTACGACTGGCGTTATAACAGCAACCGGGGCTGGTACTACGAAAAGCAGGATCGGGCCACGGTAGAACTGAGCCTGGCGGTAGACTTGTCGGCCAGCCAGCCGACCCGTATTGCCGTACCGGTCGACTGGGGCCATTACCGGCTGGAGGTGCAGAACCCGCACAACGGCCAGACTGCCGTGCTGACGTTTGAGTCCGGTTACGCCTGGTATGGTCAGTATGCGCAAAATCGCCAGGGTAATGCTCGCCCGCGTCAGGTCACTCTGGCCTGGGACAAGGGTGGTTATGAGGGTGGCGACGTTGCCCGGCTGTCGATTACTCCACCGGCGGCTGCCGAGCAGTCGCTCGCTCAACCAAACTCTCAATCAAACTCTCAAGCAAGTGCTCAGCCAACCCCCCAACCAACCTCACAGGCGCTGGTGATGGTCGAGGCAGATACCTTGTTATGGCTCAAACGTATCGACCTGAGCAGTCAGGGCGGCCAGGTAGATATTCCCATCGATCCCGGCTGGAAACGTCATGATCTGTACGTCACCGTGCTGTATCTGCAACCGGCCGATAGCCAGAAGCGCATTACCCCGACCCGCGCCGTTGGCCTGATCCATTTGCCGCTGGATCGTCGTGATCGCCAACTGACGATTGAATCCAATGCGCCAGCCAAATGGCTGCCCGATCGTACCGTCAACGTCGATCTGCAGGTCACGGACAACCAGCAACAACCCGTGCAAAAAGCCTGGGTGACACTGGCAGCCGTCGATGTCGGTGTATTGTCGATTTCCCGTTTTGACACACCCGACCCGTTTAGGTTTTTCTTCGAGCCGCGCCGTTACGCCGTTGATCTGTTCGACCTGTATAGTCAGGTGATCGACTTCAACAACAGCCAACCCGCCACACTGAATTTTGGTGGTGATGCCGCCATGGCTCGTGGTGGTGATATGGCCCGTTCGCAGGTGCACATTGTCTCGCTGTTCTCCGGCAAGGTGGCGGTGGTCAACGGTGTGGCCCGTATCCCGCTGCAATTACCCGACTTTAATGGCCGCCTGCGGCTGATGGCCGTTGCCTTCACAGACCATGCGTTTGGGCACCTGGAGCAAGAAGTCACGGTCGCTGCACCGGTGGTTACCCAACTATCGATGCCCCGTTTTGCCGGTATGAACGACGATGCCCAAATTGCCCTGGATGTCACCAACCTGAGCGGAAAATCCCTCACTCTGACGGTGACAGCAGATGCCAGTGGCGCGGTTGAATTCCAGACCGAGCCGCACACTCTGACACTGGCTAACCAGCAAAAACAGACGCTGGTGTACCCGTTCAAGGCGACCTACCCAGAAGCGGCGTCCTTGGGCGATATTGAATTTCGCATGCAGGTAACCGGACTGCAGGAATACCCGATTGACCGCCGCTGGACACTGGTCAGCCGCCCGACCCTGCCCGCCTACACCGAGTTTGCCCGTGGCCGTCTGAGCAGTAATGAGCAACTGCAATTAAGTGCCGAACAGCTGACTGGACTGGACGCCCGTTATATCAGCACCCAACTGACACTGGATGAGCAGGTAAACCTGAATCCACACCGCCAGCTGGACCAACTGCTGCATTATCCTTATGGCTGTCTGGAACAATCGGTCTCCAGCAGTTACCCCTGGCTGATAGTGGGGCAGCAGCAAATCGATGTATTTAATAATGGCACCTCACGCAGCGCTCATCCCATCAGCCGCGAACAAGCGATGGAAGCCGGGATTCAGCGCATCATCAAAAAAGTGCGCAGCAGTGGTGGCTTTTCATTGTGGTCGTCCGATGATCCCTATGAACAGCACTGGCTCACTGCCTACACCACCCAATTCCTGATCGATGCCAAAACCCACGGTTTTGCTGTCGACCAGCAAATCATCGACAAGGCACTGACACGCCTGCATGACTATATTCGGGGTCGAGCTGAAAACGCCGAACGCTGGAATGACGATGCCAGCCTGTACCGTTTTGTCTACCGTGCCTACGCCGCCTATGTGCTGGCCCAGCAGCAGCGCATCACCCTGACCGACGTCCGTAAACTCAGTAACGCCAAGCCTGCCAATGCCACTCCGCTGGCACTGGTTCAATTGGCATTAGCCGCCCGGCAGCTGGGTGATAACGCCCTGGCCAACCAGCTGATGCAACAGGCGCAGCACGCCAAACGACCATCTCATATGTATATTGGTGACTACGGCTCACCCATTCGTGATCAGGCAGCCATTGCCGCCTTGTTAATGGCAAACGGTATGGAACCAGCCTGGGCCGATGACTTGTTGCTCGCACTGGAAACCGAACTGCGCCGCCGCCGTTACCTCAGCACCCAGGAGCGTATTCAGCTGTTAAATGCCTCACAACAGCAAGCACAGCAACAGCAGCAACCATCACCAAACACTCCAGCCTGGCAAGCCAATCTGAGTTATGCCGATGTCAGCCATGACTTGAGCGGCACGCACATGAAGCGCTTTCACTACGATGATCCGACCGTATTGCAAGGCCTTTCCCTCACTAATACCGGGGCCGAATCCGTCAGTGCCGAGCTGGCGGTACAAGGCTACCGCGAGCTGGCCAGCCAACAGAGCAGCGGCAATGTGGCCATCGAACGCCACTATTACAGCCGCACTGGCGAACCCATCGCCCTGACCGATCAACCGTTGAGGTTAGCAACCGGCGACCTGATTCTGGTTGAATTACGCATAGCCAGCACACAGTACCGGCCCGACCTGATGGCAGTCGATCTGCTGCCCGCCGGGCTGGAACTGGAAAATCAGAACCTGCTCGACAGCCAGTCGGTGGCCGACATCCTGGTCGACAGCACATCCGTTGCCGATTGGACCCGCAACAATGGTGTATTACACCAGGAATACCGCGACGACCGCTTTATTGCCGCCCTCGAGACCGGCGCACACCGCAGCTCACGGGTGTTTTATCTGGCTCGTGCCGTCACACCTGGCAAATACCGGATTCCCGGCCCCTTGCTGGAAGATATGTACGACCCGGAAGCCCGCTCCGTGGGAGCCAATGCACACTGGTTAATCATTGAATAAACGGCCTGCCAGCGCGCCTGTTGTATTCACAGCAGTCGCATTAACAGCTGTCGTCCTCACGGCAGTTGTACTAACAGTCGTATTAACGGCCGCGCTGTTGAACTGGCGCTACCCGTTGCAGTTACCCGAACACAACGAGCGCGAATTTGCCCGCGTCGTGGTCGATCGTAACGGCCGCACGCTGCGCGCCTTCCCCGATGCCCAGGGAGTCTGGCGTTTGCCCGTCACGCTGGAGCAGATTGCACCCGCCTACCTGCAAGCGGTTATCCAGTACGAAGATCGCTGGTTTTACTTTCACCCTGGCGTCAACCCGGTTGCCATTGCCCGCGCGGCCTGGCAAAACCTCCGCTGTGGCTGCGTGGTGTCCGGTGGCTCCACCCTGACCATGCAGGTGGCCCGCCGTTTGTATCCCCATACTCGGGATATGCGTGGCAAACTGCAGCAGGCATTACGCGCCTTGCAACTGGAATGGCACCTGAGCAAGGACGAGATTCTTGCCCTGTACCTCAACTATGCTCCCATGGGTGGCGTCATCGAAGGCGTCGAAGCCGCCGCCCAGATGTACCTCGACAAACCCGCCGCAGACCTGTCGCTATCAGAATCTGCGCTGCTGGCAGTACTGCCGCAAGCCCCCAGTTTCCTGCGCCCGGACCGTCACCCACAGCGTGCTCGCGCCGCCCGCGACAAAGTACTCCGGCGCCTGCTCCGATTTCAGGCGATCGATAACGCCGCCTACCAGCAAGCGCTGCTCGACCCGGTCTTTGGCCGTCAACCGGCAACACCTCAACAAGCGCCGCTACTGGCACGCCGGCTGATTCAGGCATACCCGCAACAACGACTGATTCGCACCACCCTGGATGGTGACTTGCAGCGCGAACTCAGCCAGCAATTACAGCGGGATATCCAATTGCTGCCACGGCAACATTCCGCAGCGGTACTGGTGGTTCATAATTCCAGCCATCAAGTGCGCGCTTATATTGGCACCGCCGACTTCGGCGATAGCCAGCGGCTTGGTCATGTCGATATGGTGCAAGCCATTCGCTCGCCGGGTTCAACACTGAAGCCGTTTATTTACGGACTGGCGCTGGATCAGGGACTGATTCACGGTGCCAGCCTGCTAACCGATGCGCCCCGTCTGCGCCAGCAATATCAACCGGGCAACTTCTCCGCCGGGTTTTCCGGGCCAGTAACACCGCAGCAAGCGTTACATTTTTCCCTCAATCTACCCGCCGTCCAGGTGTTGGAAGCCCTGACGCCAGCACATTTTTATGCGGCCTTGAGTAATGCCGGATTCCACTACCAGTTACCTCTCGCCGCCCGTCCGAATCTGTCACTGGCACTGGGAGGTGGCGGGGTCAGCCTGTGGGAACTGGTGATGCTGTACAGTTCGCTTATGAATCAGGGGCAGCTGTTTCCGTTACAGTCAGTACAACAGCCCATCACAGCGCAAGCCAATCAAGTACCTCGCCCGCTGCTCACCCCAGAAGCCGCCTGGGTCACCGCCGACTGGTTACGCAACCCGCTGCCAGACCGCAGCCGCAGTGTTGCCGTTATTCAGCCGCGTCCTTTCGGTTGGAAAACCGGCACCAGCTATGGTTTTCGCGACAGCTGGGCCATCGGCATCACCCCGGAGTACACCGTCGGCGTCTGGTTTGGTCGCCCGGATGGCACCCCATCGCCCGGCTACTTTGGAGCCGTAACCGCCATGCCGACCCTGCAACGGGTGATCACCATGATCGACCGACAGCCCCATTGGCCAGCGCCGCCGTCGCAGGTACAGCAGATAAACGCCTGCTGGCCACTGGGTCGGCTGGCCAGCAACACCCCTGCCGACCAGTGCCATCGCAGCGTCAGTGGCTGGAGCATTCGCCAACTGGTGCCGCCAACCCTGCCAGACAGCGCCAACCCCATCGCCGCCAATCCACTGCCCGTGCTGGTGAACCTACAAGGCCAACGAATCAACGCCCGCTGTGAGAATAACGGCAAAAACAGCACCCAGCGGCTGATCCAGCTGGCGCTGTGGCCAGTGATACTGGAATCCTGGATTCCCGCTGCCCAAAGACTGAGCCACCAACTCCCCGCTCCGGCACCAGGTTGCGCATCCTCACTGATCATCGGGCGTACCTTGCAAATCACCGGTATCGAACCCGGCGAACATATACGTTCAACACAAAGAAACAGCGCGGGCGAACGACAACTGCCCAACCTTGCGCTCGGAGCCAACGGCGGAGTCGGTATGCGTTACTGGTATATCAATGGTATATACCGGGGCAGCAGCGCTGAACGACACGTACTGACCATTCCTTTACGCCGCAACGGTGAACAACACATCGTATTGATAGACGATCAAGGCAACAGTGATCGAATGACCGTTTATGCCGACTAGCTGGCACTTGAGGCCGCGTTCTCAATGATTAAACCGAGCCTGCCAAGAGCCAGCTGGTTTCAGAACAAGACATGAGGAACCTGGTTTAGCGAGCTCAATAAGTGACGAATAACGCCGTACTGGAAGTTACTGGCCTCAGCCCGAAGGGTCAGGGTCAACATCCCGCCATGCGGTGTGATTCGACGTGAAAAGGACGCGTCATTTCTCGGCGTCCAACGCCTTGCCTGACGGAATACTTCCTCCTGACAGGCCGTGGCAAATAATTGAGAACGCCCCTAAGGCTTAAACTTCAGCGCATCCGGTATCGGCATATCGTCACGCATTTCCAGTCGAATGGTTACACGGCGGTTTTCGTTGCGGCCTTTCACGGTTTTATTGCTGGCCACCGGATAGCGGTCACCATGAAAACGGGTGGTGATCATGGTCGGGTCGATGCCTTGTTTGACAAAATAACGCTCGACGTCTTCCACCCGGCGTTTGGACACTTGCCGGTTGTCATAACGACGGCCAACGCTGTCCGAGTGGCCATCCAGGTACAGCGCAAAGACTCTGGGATCGTGTTTGATGTAGTAGGCAACCCGCTCCAGTACCTTGATGTCGTTTTTTTCTATTTTGTCTTCACCGCTGGCGAAAAACACCTTGCTGCGAGCCACCTGATCATAATTCATCGGTAATAACCGACTGATGCAATCAAGAAACTCCGGGTAATAATCCTGAAAGGTGACACCGGAGACGTACACCCGCACAAAGCGGTTGGCGTCATACCAGGTCTGGTGGCTGATCGTCGGGCGTTTGCCTTCCAGCAAGCCATGAATAAACTGGTTGCTGCGGCGTGTATCGAGTGCCAATAGCGGTGTTTCCTGGCGGATACGAACAGTGCCCAGATTTTCGGTACGTTCTGCCGGACGCCAGGGAGGCGGCAATAATGAGACTCTGGCATCACTGTATGCCATGCGGTTTTGGGTGGCTTCGAGTCGAAAAGAGACATGTTCTCCAGCTCGTTGCAAAAAAACAGCGCTGCCGTAGCCCGGAATGGTCTGGCTAAACTGGCAGTCAAATACCGACCCGGAGACGGCCCAGCGGGTGTTGTAAATATCCAGCCCGTATTCCAACGGCATGGCGGTTTGACCGGCCAGCGCTGGCCGAGCCAACCACAGCGAGAATAATAAGCCGAACAACAGCCAAGCCAGCACCCTGCTGGCCTTATAACCAGAGTGTGAGCCAGATTCCGGCACGCCGGGTGAATGACCAGCAGCGAGATTGTCCAGACGAATCATGTGTCTCTACGTTGGCCTCTGTGGTAGTGAAGTTGGCAATAGGCATGTCTCTGAGGGGCTATCGGCCAGTCGCGGAAAATCTTGAACCTTCAACGTGAACAGCCCTCCCGCCAAGCGCTCGCGGCCCTAACGTCAGGAACCACAAAGCCAAGCAGTAAAAAAACGGTTGCGCTACAATGCCGGGTCACATTTTTGCCTGTCGGAATCACTGCCAGCCACCGTGTAGCAACCATGAGTCATGGCCGCAGCACGCAGACAGCGTCAAACAGCACAGTAAAACGTAAAGAAGGAAACCTCATGACCGACCGCTTGACGATCACCCGCCCGGACGACTGGCATTTACACGTTCGCGATGGCCAGGTACTGCAACACACAGTCGCCGCCACTGCTCGGGTGATGAAACGAGCGATCATCATGCCCAACCTGCAACCACCGGTGATGAATGCCGAACAGGCATTGGCTTACCGCGAGCGCATTCTGGCCCAGGCTGGCGACAGCGGTTTTGACCCGTTAATGGTGCTTTACCTGACCGACAACACCACGCCCGAGATGATCAGCGCTGCCAAGGCTACTGGCCGCGTTGTGGCAGCCAAGCTGTATCCGGCGGGTGCCACAACCAACTCAGCCTCCGGCGTTACCGACCTCGGCAAGCTTGATGACGTTTGCGCGGCACTGGCTGACAACGATATGAAACTGCTGGTACACGGTGAAGTAACCCACCAGCACATCGATATTTTTGACCGCGAAAAAGAATTTCTCGATACCGTACTGGCACCGCTGGCAAGCAAACACAAAGCACTGAGCCTGGTGGTGGAACACATCACCACCAAAGACGCCGCCGAGTTTGTATTGAGTCAGGGTGACAACGTCGCCGCCACCATTACCGTGCAGCATCTGGCCTACAACCGTAACCACATGCTGGTTGGCGGTATTCGACCGCATTTTTATTGTCTGCCGATTCTGAAGCGCAATATTCACCAGCAAGCGCTGCAAGACGCGGTGGTCTCTGGTAGCCGCAAGTTTTTCCTCGGTACCGACAGTGCTCCTCATGCCAGGGGTGCCAAGGAAAATGCCTGTGGTTGTGCCGGTTGCTATACCGCTTACGGCGCGATTGAGCTGTATGCCGAAATTTTTGAAGACCTCGGTGTCCTCAACAACCTGGAAGGCTTCGCCAGTCACTACGGCCCCGATTTCTACCACCTGCCACGTAACGAAGACACCATTACCCTGGTGAAATCCGCGTGGCAGGTGCCCTCTGAAATGCCCTTTGGCAACGACATCATTGTGCCATTGCGTGCGGGTGAAACCCTGCGCTGGCAACTGCAAAACTCCTGAAGATAAGGCTTAGGATGAGTACAACTCCCGCTGGAAACGGCGAAAAGCAGGAAAAAACCCCAATGGCCCAACGCTTCCGCGGCTTTTTGCCCGTGGTGGTCGATGTGGAAACCGGTGGGTTTAATCCCGATACCGACGCCCTGCTCGAAATTGCCATGGTCACCCTGCGCATGGATGACGAAGGCTATATCCACCCAGACCAGACGTTGTCTGCCGAGGTGCACCCGTTTGACGGTGCCAACCTGGAACAGGAAGCCCTCGACTTCACCGGCATCGACCCGTTCGACCCGGAACGGGATGCCGAATTTGAAATCGACGTGCTGACCAATATGTTTCAGGTGGTGCGTCGTGAGATTAAACACTACGGCTGTAACCGGGCCGTCCTGGTCGGCCACAACGCGCATTTCGATCACGCCTTTCTGCGTGCTGCGATTGAGCGTAACGACATCAAGCGCGACCCGTTCCACCCGTTTTCGTCATTCGATACCGCCTCGATTGCCGCCATCGCCCTCGGCCAGACCGTGTTGGCGAAAAGCTGCATTACCGCCGGGCTCGATTTCGACAACAGCGCCGCCCACAGCGCCGCCTACGACACCTGGAAAACCGCTGAGCTGTTCTGCTTTATTGTGAACCGCTACAAGGATCTGGGTGGCTGGCCACTGGCGATTGAACCCGGTGTCCAGCTAGACTGAACGGTACTGCACCGTGCCGCCGCTGAGCGTAACAGCACAGCGGTTTGACACCATCCTTCGTGACACCACGATCATGCTCTATCCGTTATGTGAGATTCCCCTTGGATTACGAATTCTGGTTTGAAGGCAATAAGCCTGCTGCCCGCCTTGATGAAGAGCACTCCCTGATTGGCAACTGGCTGACCGATGAGATCGGTGACGACCTGAAGCACCTGCGGGCACTGATCACCACCGCAGAGTTGCTGCAATCCGGTGGCTTGCGAGATTATCGCTGGCAGGGAAAAGAAACAATTTTGCAAATGACGCAACACGAGGTCGATATCTCATCCAACGCCTTGATGTTCGATGAAGACCTTGATCTGGAAGATGAATCCCTGACACTACACGATTACGATCTGACCGCAGGCTGTGGGCTTGAAGACTTTATCGAGCTGATGCAAGCCTGGAAAGAATTTATCGCTAGCTGAACCACTCCGGGAATCCCGATGTACGCACACACCGACTACCGTATACGGCTGGCGCAAGCCACCGACGCCGACGTCTGTTTTGCTATTGAAAACAGTGCCTATCAAGGCGATGAAGCCGCGACGCTGGAAAAAATTCGCCAGCGTATCGATCATTATCCACAAGGGTTTCTGGTACTGGAACTGGCCGGAGCCATCATCGGTTTCGTCAATTCCGGCTGTTGTTTCAAGGTGGCGATGGACAACGAAGCGTTCAAGCAACTGGCAGGCCACGATCCGCAAGGCCCGGAAAATGTCGTGATGTCGGTGGTGATTCACCCGGTATGGCAGCGTCATGGCTGGGGTCGTACGCTGTTGCTCAATTACATTGAGCATATGCGCCGTCTCGGCAAGCAACGTATTCATCTGATGTGTCGCAGCCAACACATCCGTTTTTATCAGCGTGCCGGTTTTATATACCAGTCCGAATCTGCCTCCAGCCACGGCGGCTTGCAATGGCATGAAATGAAGCTGGAGCTTGCCTGAGCAGCTGACCGACCGACAGCATCAGGATTCAATCCCCACTAGCGTTTAACCAACCACTCTTGTTCACCCAACGACGATTGTTCACCCAACGACGATTGTTCAACGCGCCCGATAAATAATACCGGGATGGCACTGCACCATCTCGAAATACTCGCCCAGGTTATGCAGACTCTCCGACGCCCCAAGCACCAGATAGCCTTGTGGGTTCAGGCTGCCATGCATCCGTTTGATAATGTCGTACTTCAGATCGGCAGAAAAATAGATCAGTACATTACGGCAATAAATCACATCGAACTTGCCCAGCCCGGTAAAGCTCTGCTGCAAATTCTGCTGGCGAAAATCCACCCGGCTCTTGATCTTCGGATCAATCTGCCAGCGATCACCATCCAGCGGATGGAAATAACTTTTCAGATGCTGTTCGTTCATGCCACGACGAATAGCCAGCTGCTGATAAATACCGTCTTTCGCCTGCGCCAGCGAACTGGGAGAGATATCGGTCGCCAGAATCCGCTCACCGGTTGCCAGGCTGCCAGGAGAACGTTTGCGAAACTCTTCAATCTCGATACTGAGCGAATACGGTTCCTGGCCCGTTGAACAAGCAGCAGACCAGATTTTTAACGGGCGGCGCAACCCGGCCAATTCCGGCAATAAACGCTCACGAAACACCCGGTACGGATGTTCATCGCGAAACCACAGCGTCTCGTTGGTGGTCATAGCGTCAATCACCAGCTCCTGCAAGCGTCGATTGCCGTTGAGCGTGCTCAGCAAGTCGGAAATCGAGCTCAGGTTGTGCTTCTCCAGCAATCGCCGCAGACGACTGCTGACCAGATATTCCTTGCCATCGCCCAGCATGATGCCGCTGGATTGCTCCAGCATGTCCCGAAACCGGAGATACTCATCTGCAGTGATCTGGAGTGTCATACTCAGTCCTGAAAAAATTCGGCGTCACACGCCACTTAACGGATGGGAAACCGTCATTCAATTGCGATCCAAGCTGTTGCAATGTTGCAACCGTCTTCTCCTGGCCAAGACCGGCTCAGCAAGACTGAACCCGCATAGCCACCTGTCCAGCCAAGACGTCAGGATCAAATTTGGCGATAAAATCATCGGCCCCCACTTTTTCCACCATCGCCTTGTTGAATACACCACTCAACGAGGAATGCAGCACCACATGAAAACCGGCCATCCGTGAATCAGCACGAATCCGAGTCGTCAGTGTATAACCATCCATTTCCGGCATTTCAATATCGGACACCATCATCATATACACGTCTTGCAAGCGCTCGCCACGCTCCGCGATCTCGTACAGATGCTCCCAGGCCTGACGGCCATCGTTCATCGATACCACTTCCACACCCAGATTTTCCAGACAACGGGTAATCTGTTTACGGGCAATCTTGGAATCGTCCACGATCAGCACCCGGTGTGCTTTCGCACGCTGATGCACTTCTTCTGAAATAAGACCGGCGCTGATTTCTTCATTGATCGGAGAAACTTCTGCCAGAATTTTCTCCACATCAATAATCTCTACCATCTGCTTGTCCACCTGCGTCACCGCCGTCAGGTAGTGTTCTTTACCCGTGCCCCGTGGTGGTGGATGGATCTCTTCCCAGTTCATATTGATGATGCGCTCAACACCACCAACCAGGAACCCCTGAGTCTTGCCGTTGTACTCGGTAATAATCACAAATGCATTATTCAGATCGCTCAACCCCGCATTCCCCGTTGCCAGCCCCATATCCATGATCGGGATCGTGCCCGATCGAATATGCGCCACACCGCGAACGACAGGATTACTGCCCGGCAAAACAGTCAGCTTGGGGCACTGTAGTACCTCCTTCACCTTGAACACGTTAATGCCGTAAACCTGTCGCCCGTTTACACGGAACAGCAACAGCTCCAGCCGGTTGGCACCGACCAACTGGGTTCGCTGGTTAACCGCATCTAACACACCAGCCATAAAAAGCTCCCGAAAAGTTATCCGGCACAGCCCTTGCAAAACCTCTGTCAGGTTCAACAAGCGCTGCTTAATCGCCAGAATCATGACGTTTACATCAGTCACCTAAAAGCATAGTAGAGAACCAGACAGTGCGTCGGATAATTGTTTTACTCCTGATATGCCAACCTCTCTGGGCTGATAAACTCCAGACTGCGGCGCTTTGGACGACTGAATCCTGGCAGACAACACTGCAACACCAGTTACTGCAGCAGTGGACGGACATCAGTGGCGACGCCCATGGCAACCGGGTTTCGCTGGTGGGCCTCAGCCCCGATTATCAACTGCCCGCCTGCAACCAGACACTGAATATCGAGCTGGCCCGGCCACTGCAACCGGGGCGTAATGGTGTTGAGCTGCGCTGTGCCTCGCCCTGGTGGCAACAATTTGTCGCGGTCGAACTGCACGTGATGGAAAGCGTCGCCATTCTGACGCAAGCCGCTCGTTCCGGTGACAGCACCGCCAGCGCCAGCATCCAGTTTGCGGAACAGGATCTGGGAAATCTGCAACAAGGCTATATCCGCAGCCCGGAACAACTGCAGGGTATGGAATTTCGCCGGAACCTGCGTCCAGGCACCGTAATCACCCCGGACATGCTGATCTCAAAATTGCTGATAGAGCGCGGTGCGCTGGTGCGTATTCACCTGCAACGGGGTGCCATCCAGCTGCAAACCGAAGGCGACGCCCTGAGCCAAGGCCGCAAGGGCGACACCATTCGAGTACGTAACCGCCGCTCCGGCAAGAGCCTCACTGCCGAAGTCATCGGCCCCGGAGAGGTCACTATCCGTTAGTCGCTTAAATGAACCGATGACCTTTATGGCAGCGCGCACACGCACGAATAGCAGCAAATCGACAAACTGCAAAAAAAAATCAAACAATACTAAAGTCTTTTGGCAAACCGCCGATACAGACATGGCAGGGGTTTATACAATGCAATGGTTCGGAGATTTCACAATGAATATCAACAAGTTAACAGGTGCCATCGACACCGGTAGTCGCGCTTCAGCGAAAACCGCCGATGCCACCAGCCCAATGTCAGCCAAGGGTGATCCAGCCTCCAGCACCCAGAATGCCAGCTACAGCGATCAGGTCAAACTGAGCGCCAGCAGCAAAAGCATCCAACAGGTTGAGGCTGAAATCAGTGCCATGCCTGAGGTGAACGATGCCACCGTCGACCGCATCAGAGCCGCCATCGACAGCGGTGAATACAAAATCGATTATGAAAAACTGGCAGGAAAAATGCTGGACTTTGAAGGACGCCTGAACTGAGCATTAAACAGCCATGAATTCTACTGCCAATGTGTACCTGCCAACGCCGGAATGTCATCAGCTGCGCCAGCTGTTGCTTGATGAACTGGCCCTGGGACGCCTGCTACAACACCAACTGGAGCAGGAAGGCCAGCTGCTGGCCCGCATGGAGCCTGAACAACTACAACGTGCCGGACAATCCAAGTCGGCGATATTGCAGCGCCTGAATGACCAGGCCAAACAACGCATGGACTGGATGAGCCAGCAACAACTACCGCTGGCGGCCGATTTTCTCCAGCATCCACAAATTCGCCAGCAGCCAGAGATTGCCCGCTTGTGGCAACAGCTTGCCGCTCAATATCGTCATAACCGCGATCGTTCCATCCAGCTGAACGAACTGGTTCTTACCGCCCGGCGCCGCATCCAGCAACGTCTCCATATTTTACGTGGCCAACCCGACCGCTCGCCATTGCTCTACACTGAAACAGGCCAGGGCAAATCGGCACGCCGAGGCCAGGGCTACATTCAGGCCTGATCGCCTCCTTTATATAACCAACGCCTACCCCGGCCAGGAGGTTACGTGTGACATCCCCAACCCACACTCCAGCACACAACACACACGACAATCCACCGCAGGACTGCACACTGAATCAGGATGAAGACATCTACGGTGCGCTCCGCCGGCTGGTACTGCTGCAAGCGCCGGTAAGAGTACAGATTGACGACCAAACAACCGCCTTCTGTGCTCAAATAACCGATGTGCAGCTGAATAATCGCAGCTTTTTTATGACCCGGTTACAACCAGATAAAGGCAATGATCTGATCCGTCAGGGCAAACGCTTCCGCATTGATTGTGACAACCAGGGCATTCGTATTCGTTTCGTCGCCGATGGCCGTCTGCGCTACCAGAGTGCTGAACAACAGTATCGTGGTGAATTCCCCAGCCAGGTTGAATACCTGCAACGGCGCGATGCTTACCGGGTCAATGTGCCAGCGGCCCACTATCTGGTGGTCGAGATACCGGATCAGCACCCGACACCCGACGAGCAGACAGCTCCGCGCTATTACTATAAAGGAAGGCTGCAGGATTTATCAGAATCCGGCTTCAAAGCCTGTTTTGACGGTGATATTCGAGACGACCTGAAACAGCTGGATTCGATTGCCGCCGCCATCGTACGCTGCAACGAACAACACTACCTGGATTGCGGGCTGGAACTACGCCACCTGATGCTCGATAGCGCTGGCAATACCCTCGCCGGATTTGTATTTACCCGGATTTCCTCTGCTGCCCGCCGTTATATATACCGTCTGACCACCGACTTTCAGTGGGAAGAACGGCAATTCAAAATTACACCCTCGTAACATTTACAGCCCTGGTATTGACTACCGCCCGGCCCAGACTGCCCTCCGTGGCTGTCCGCATCTCGAAGCCAGAGCCATACACTACGCTACAACCAGGCTTTTACACCTAACACCCATTCGGTGCTGGCACGCTCTCCAAGGATGGCAGCAGTGCTACCATAACGATGACTACGTTCAACACCGAAGTAGGGTGCAAACCGGCGACTGAATTCGTAACGCAACCGAGCACCAAACTGAGTGCTGTTCAGCCCCTGACCAAACGCTCCTTCCGGGTCACGCTTACCGGTTGCCGTTAAAGCACCATCCAATCCGAGTATCCAACGCTGGGTAAACAACAGGTCGTATTCGGCCTCCAGCTCCAGTTGCGTGACGCCCTGCTTGCCGACAAACAGCATAGCCTGGCTTTCAAACCAGTACGGAGCCAAGCCCTGAAAACCGACACCCACCCAGTTACGATCCAGATCATCCGAGCTGTCATGTCGCGCTCCCAATTGAGTATTCCAGAACGCGGTCAGGGCATGTCGCCAGTACACGCCCAGCTCGGCATCGGTAGCACCGTTCTGGCGCTCGCCATCGAGTTGCACAACCGCTCGCTCCCAGGTGGTGCCGTACCAATATTCGCCACTCAGACGCTGAGAGGTATCACCATCGTGCCGAGACCATTCGAAGTGATCGATCATCAGCGCAGAAAAACGATGTTCATCGGCCAAACGCAGCTGGCGGGGGCCTTTCCTGGCGTAGGGGCCAGAGGTCAGGGTGTAACCGCCGGAATAGGCATTCGGGTCGCGGGCATTGGTCGGCGCTGAACCACCCTGCATCCGCATACTGGAGTGATCCATCTGGCCATGATCCATATTTTCATGGTTCATACCTTCATGATTCATACCTTCGTGAGGCATCTCGCCTTGATTCATCATGGAATGATCCATCTGGCCATGATCCATACCTTCATGGTTCATACCTTCATGATTCATACCTTCGTGAGGCATCTCGCCTTGATTCATCATGGAGTGATCCATCTGGCTATGATCCATATTTTCATGGCTCATGCCTTCGTGGTGCATCTCGCCTTGATTCATCATGGAATGATCCATCTGGCTATGATCCATACCTTCGTGGTTCATACCTTCATGGTTCATACCTTCGTGGTTCATACCTTCGTGGTGCATCTCGCCTTGATTCATCATGGAATGATCCATCTGGCCATGATCCATACCTTCATGGTTCATACCTTCATGGTTCATGCCTTCGTGGTTCATGCAATTGGCATCACCAGCCTGGCATTCCATACCAGACATCATGGTGCTGGTTTCTGCCCAGCTAATGGGAGCCACCAGCAACCCGGCCAGCAAACATGCCTCTGCGATCGGCTTTTTCATCATCAGTATTTTCATGCGATCACCACCTCGCGGAACATGCCCGCGTCCATATGGAACATCAGGTGGCAATGCCACGCCCAACGTCCGACAGCATCTGCTGTTACCTGATAACTGACACGTTGTGCCGGTTGTACCGGAATGGTGTGCAACCGCGCCTGAAATTCACCCCGGTCATTTTCCAGTTCGCTCCACACGCCGTGCATGTGCATCGGGTGGGTCATCATGGTGTCGTTCTGCAAAATTACCCGCACCCGCTCGCCATGGCGAAAATGTACCGGAGTCGACTGGCCAAATTCGACCCCATCAAACGACCAGCTGTAGCGTTCCATATTGCCGGTCAAATGCAGTTCGACTTCACGCTCGGGGTCGCGTTTATCCATTGAGCCACCTAACGTATGTAAGTCCGCCAGGGTTAACACCCGCCGACCATTGTTACGCAAGCCAATACCGGGATCATCCAGATTGGTGCGCGGTGTATCGACGCGCATATCCACTTGCGGGCCGTATTCACTGCTGGCGTGATGGACAGTGGCAGACGGCACCGCCATGCCCCTGGGTTTCATATCGCCGTGATTCATACCTGCGTGATCCATGCCTGCCATACTGCCCATGCCCGACATACCACCCGACATACCACCCGACATATCGCCCATCATATCGGCCATGGTTAACCACTCCGGTTTATCCATAGCCGGTACAGCGGCCGCTAGCCCCATGGCTGGAGTCAGCGTTCCGCGTGCATAGCCGGAACGACCCATGTTCTGAGCAAAAATGGTGTACGGCTGATCCGCCGGATGCACGATCACGTCGTAGGTTTCACCTGGACCAAAGCGGAATTCATCCACCGTTACCGGCTCCAGATTCTGACCATCTGCCTGTACGACCGTTAGTTTCAAACCGGGAATACGCACATCATAGAAGGTGTTGCCAGCGCCATTGATAAACCGCAGCCGCACGTACTCACCCGGTTTAAACACACCGCTCCAGTTACCCGCCGGAGCCGTACCGTTCATCAGATAGGTAAAGGTTTCGCCAGAGGTATCGGCCAGGTCGGTCGGGCTCATACGCATGTCGTTCCACATTTTGCGCATGGCGAACGCTTCGCTGAGGCCATAACGCTGGGCGTCGCGAATAAAATCTGGCCCGGTGGGCTGACTGTAGTTGTAATAATCCGACTGGTTTTTTAGCTTGGCGAACACATCCATCGGGTTTTCGTCAGTCCAGTCCGACAGCACCACCGCCATCTCACGGTCGTAGTAGACCGGGTCTGACGCTTTCGGGCGCACAATAATTGCGCCGTACATGCCTGTTAGCTCCTGAAAACCGGAATGGGAGTGATACCAATACGTCCCGCTTTGCTCGACCTTGAACTGGTAGGTAAAGGTCTCACCTGGAGCAATCCCCGCAAAGCTGATACCCGGCACACCATCCATCTGATACGGCAGAATAATGCCGTGCCAATGAATCGAGGTGCTCACCGCCAAGTCATTACGCACCCGGATGGTGACCGTTTCACCTTCTTGCCACACCAGTGTCGGCGCTGGAACCGAACCATTAATAGCCGTGGCCTTGCCGCGACTGCCGGTAAAATTCACCGCCAGTTCACTCACCACCAAATCAAACTGAGTGCCGGTCAGTACCTGCACTTGTGGATTGTTGCTGGCAGGCAAAGATCCCGCCCGAGCATTGCCCATGCCAGCCAGTGCCACCCCCGTTGCTAACCCTTGCACAAACCGTCGCCGTGATAACCCGCTGGCCGAGATGCCAGTGGGAGTCAGAATCTTCATCACACTACCCCTGCTATATTCCATTTAGCCCAGAATAACTGCCCCTAACTGACCCCCGGATGACCTGAACATGACAAAACCGTCATGTTCAGGTCATGTGTCTGTACGCCAGTTTTTGTACACTGGTAACAGATCCCAGAGAGCACACCATGCGGCTATTAATTGTTGAAGACGAAACCAAGATCGGCGACTACCTCCAGCAAGGCCTGACCGAAGCCGGTTTTAATGTAGTACTGGCGCGTAACGGCCTCGACGGCCACCACCTCGCCATGACCGAAGCGTTCGACTTGCTGCTACTGGATGTCATGTTGCCAGACGTCGACGGCTGGAAGATTTGCCAGTCGTTGCGAGAATCCGGCAACCAGACGCCGATTCTTTTTCTTACCGCCCGCGACCAGATAGAAGATCGGGTCAAAGGGCTGGAGCTGGGTGCCGACGACTATCTGGTCAAGCCCTTCGCTTTTGCCGAATTACTGGCCCGAGTGCGCACTCTGCTGCGGCGCGGGTTACGCCCGGTACAAGAGACGTTGGCCGTCGCCGACCTGACCCTCGACACCAGCAAACGTATTGCCGTGCGTGACGGCCAGAAAATCACCCTCACCAACCGCGAATTCGCGCTGCTGGAACTGCTGGTCAACCGCAAGGGCGAAGTCCTGACCCGCTCGCTGATAGCCTCCCAGGTATGGGATATGAACTTCGACAGCGACACCAACGTCATCGACGTCGCCATTCGCCGCCTGCGCCGCAAAATCGACGACCCGTTTCAACAACGGCTGATTCACACCGTGCGTGGCATGGGTTATCGGCTGGACGATGAAAGCCATGACTAGACGACCGCTGTCGCTGCAATGGCGGGTCACCTTGCTGACCGCCCTCGTCATCAGCAGTGGGCTGATCTTGCTGGTCAGCATGGTGCAGCATTCCATCCGCAGCCACTTTGCCGAACAAGACAGTCAGGAACTGGCACAGGCCGCCGCCGCCATACAACAGGTGTTCGATACCAGCCCCGATCACACCGACGTACTGGCCGGACAGCCACTGCCCCATCATATCCAGCACCTGCTGGAACAAATCAGCCACAGCTACCACGGCATCTCCCTGCAACTGCTGCTACAACAGCCGTCGGAGCCACTGACAACGCTCTATCACAGCGGCAACGCCAGCATCAGCGCTACTCTGCTGCAACAGCCGCCCATCCAAAAAATCACCGCTCGCCAACTGCTCAGCTGGCAACAAGCAAGCCATCCATACCGGGGTGTGCTGGTCAAGCTGAAAGTCGCCTCAGCCTCCAACGACGCCACCTGGTTGCTGATGCTAGCGACGGACATGGGCTTCCACCTGCGCTTCCTCGACGAATTCCGCAGCACCCTGTGGGCCATTGTGCTTGGCATTGGTCTGCTGACCCTGCTGGCCGTCTGGTTCAGCATCCACCAGGGACATGCCCCGCTCCGTCAGATCAGCCAACGAATTACCCACATCGGTTCAGAACAATTAAACGAACGACTGGATCCCAACCAGGCACCCACCGAACTGGTGCCGCTGATACAGGCATTTAACGATATGCTGTCGCGACTGGAAGCCGGGTTTGAACGGCTGTCCAATTTTTCCGCCGACATCGCCCACGAACTGCGCACTCCCCTCACCAACCTGATCACCCAAACCCAGGTGATGCTCGGGCAACCCCGTGATCTCGACGCCTACCGCGAACTGCTCTACTCCAGCCTCGAAGAAGAAGAGCGACTGGCCCGTATGGTCGCCGACATGCTCTGGCTCGCCAAAGCCGACAACGGCCTGCAAGGCATCCACCCGGAACCCATCCAACTGAAAGCCGACATCCTCGACCTGTTTGATTTTTTTGAAGCCTGGGCCGACGAACAACAGGTAAGGCTCACCTTCAACCACTCAGAGTCACCGCAACTGACCGGCGACCGCAACATGATACGACGCGCCATCAGCAACCTGCTCTCCAACGCCATACGCCATACCGCACCAGGGCACAGCGTCGCCGTACAACTCAGCCAAACCCGAATACAAGGCCAGCCATACGCCCGGCTGGACATCAGCAACCCCGGCCCGGACATACCCGCAGAACACTTGCCGCAACTGTTCGACCGCTTCTACCGCGCCGATGCCGCCCGCCAGAAAAACCCCGATAGCAACCCCGACAGCACCGGCCTTGGGCTGGCCATTACCCACTCCATCATCAGCCTGCACAAAGGGAAAATCGGCGTCCACTCCCGCAACGGCACCACCTGCTTCTACCTCGAAATACCCGCAGATCAGTAACCAACGGCAGCGGGTGGTTTTCCTGCACGCCAGAATCCAGTACCATACGCGCCCCTGTCTCCTCATAGCTCAACAGGATAGAGCAGTTGCCTCCTAAGCGACCGATCGAGGTTCGAGTCCTCGTGGGGAGACCACGTTTTCTTTGCCTGCCGTCTGTACTGACCAATAAAACCGCTACCAAACCCATGAATACTGGAATCCATATTATCCAGGGTCTGTTTTGTCTTCCGTCGTTGGCAGGAAGACGACTTCTGCATCCATGTTGTTCACCCCTATTGTTCTGACGCGGTAGCGCGTTGGTGACGCACTATATTTTCATATTAGAAAAAACGAAATAGCAAGAAGTAACGCTGTCAGGCACCCAGGGGCACCCTTCGATATCACCTTCAAACGCTCACTACCGACCGGTGCGCTTTAGCGCCTGAATAACGGCACCAACACCCAGCCACGACGGCAGTTTTAATGCTGGCTTTTTCAGACACAACCCCCTCCACACGAACGGAACAAAGCAGTTGCTCCGTACCAGGGTTCAGCCAACCGGCTCATGTCATTCTGGACGCGAGGCAGATCCGGGATCCATGGGGTTGGACGGGTTTACGCCACCAACCAGTACTGTTCGCCATCCTGATTCACCAGGCCCAGCGCGGCCAATGAATTCAGCGCATCTTGTACTTTTGGCAAGGTCGATTTCGGGCTTTTATAGCGGGTGGTAATGGCAGTGGCGGTTTGGTCGCCTTGTTGCAGGGCCTCTTTCACCGCCGCGACTTGCTCCAGTATCGACTTCGGCCAGGTGAGTTTGCCTTTGGCTGCGTCTTTGACAGTTACTGGTGCCGTAGACACATCGGCGCTGGTTTGGGTATCTTGTTGCAATGAGCCAGCCAGGGCAGCCAGGTTTTGTTGCTGTGGATTCTGATATTCAGGCCGTAACCAGTGGATCTGGCCTTTAGCTTCTTCGGCGGTGCGTTGATGACGATGCGGTTGTGACGAAGTATGTTCAGCCGTTGCCAAGCGTGCTACGCGCTCGTTCTGGCAATGTGGCATATGAGTCGTTTGAGATTCTGTTGATGATGCCAGCAACACCAAGTGTCGATTGTTGGTCAGATTGTGTGAGCTGTAAGTGGTCTGCGTGTTTAATTTTCAACAGAGGGATTTGTATGATTCTAACTGAAAAAATAATTCGTGCTTATTTTGAGCCCATGTGGTCGCGCAGCCAACGCGATTATTTGGTTATATCTCAAATAAAAAACCTTGAGACATTCAAATTCCTTGGTTTATATAATGATTTAAAGGTAAAAAAAATAACCAGATCTTACAGGGTTGGAATGATAATAAAATATAGATTTCTAAACCCTGAATCTCCCTCACCAAACATTAAACTTGATTTTCCAATTTACTCAAAAATAAAGCTTAAGAAGTCGAAATTTGCCAATATAAAAGCTGGTGAAATTATAACTGAAAACTGGGCATTTAATCTTGGACATTGCTTTAGAGAGGCTGTAGGCCTTCGACTTGTCGAGCGACAAAAAACAAAACAGTGGATGCAATCCCCTATATTTTATTTTTCCACTGGATCAGTTTTCATCGACAACTCTGGCTTGATTGCCATTCAGATTGAAGAAGCTACTCCGTGTGGATTCGATAAAACTAAGCTTGATCTCGGCACAGCTCGAATCAGTGTTTTTTCCATTACTAGTAACGGAACCATGACCAGAATCGCTAGATATTCTGGGAATCAATTCGATTTTTATCTTGTTCTCGTGCTGGGAATAGAATACTTGAAAAATCTTACTTCATTAGGAATGGATCAGATATAATGGATACTAGAAAATTCAATTCAAAACGCCTTAAACAATCTGCTGCTGATGAATTCTATGGCCTTTGTTTGGGTGTTCTTGCCGATGGTTTCATTAATCAGGCAGAAGTCGGTTTTTTGACTGAATGGCTTATATCCCGCATTCATCACATAGACGACCCTTTGATCAAACAAGTTTATATCCAACTCGAATATATTCAACGACAAGGCTTAAACGAAAAATCTGAATCCGCCCTCTTACGTTTACTGCTTGATTTTACTGGAGTTTCCAGCCCAGAACCTGAAACAACCGTTCCCAGCAGTATTCCACTTTGCGATCCCATCCCCACTTTGGTTTTCCCGGGTAGTACGTTTTGCTTTACCGGTAAGTTTGATTTTGGCACTCGCTCTGAATGTCAGAAGGCAGTTGCTATTCTTGGATCTTCATTCATCAATGATGTGACCAGAAACGTTGATATTTTGGTAATCGGCAGCCAGGTTAATTCTGACTGGTTACGTGAAAGTTATGGTCGAAAAATTCTAAAGGCAATGGAATATAAGCAAAAATTTGGCCATATAGCGATTATCTCTGAGTCGCATTGGTTGGACTCAATGAATTTTAGTTAGCACGCTCGGTGCCCCCGCCATCTTTCCAGCGGGCAATAAAGGCTTCCACAGAATCGGGGTTAACGCTGGGTTCAGGTAGGTTGGCAAACAGCAGTACGGAGGTATCGATAGACGCGGTACTGCTGGCCATGGGGCATGTCCTTATGGTGAATATGGTGAATATGGTGAAAAGCGGCAATGGCCAGAAGAATATCACATGGGTGTCAGGGAGTTATCTTCGGTCTTGGTTTTCGGCTATCACGCGGAGTGTGGGAACGCCTCCGTCTCAGCCAGACTACCACTCGGAGCGTGGCAGCCAATGGTGTTCTGTCGCGGCCATCTCCGCCATGATCCGCTGCCAGGCAACCTCCAGCCAATTAACGTCTTTGATCGATGTGTGTCGGGCATCGGGTTCTACGGTTACGTCAAAGGTTTTGTGCCAGTCGGTTGCCGGGCCAACGTAGACAGGATCCAGCGGATAACCCCGATCTTGAAATTGATCGGCGGTGATGTCGATGATCAGGTTGTTTATTTGTAGCCAGGCGTGAGAGTAAATTTCCTGATCGGTGCCGCCATCTCGACCGGCACAGTAGTCAGCGATTACGCCGGTTTTTTCGAACAGGTAGGTCGCCAGTACGTTGGAGGTATCGCCGCAACAGCCAGCGGGAAAATCCCGGAATACCGATCCGATAAATTCTTCACGGGGAACGGCTTCAATGGCGCGGCGAAACTGCCGGGCCAGCAGGTACAAGGTGTGTTGGTCGGGTACGGCCATACCTCGTGGTTCCTTTTGCTGTGGGCGACTGCTTGGGCAGGTTGTTTGCCGAAAAGGCATTCGATGGTTGAGAGTATCGACTGGCGGCAATACTCACAACGACGGTGGTCTGGCGGCAATGCCATGACAGCCGTTAGAAGGTACGGATTCCGGGGAGTGTGAGCTGCCAGGCTCATCATCAACATGGCGCATTTGATCACACGCCTGGCGTCTGCAGCGGCTCGGTGTGATCGCAGCCAGGCCCCGGCGATTACTTTCCGCGATTACTTTGGCAGTGACTGCGGCATCAACCGGGTGACCAGTTGCCCGAGGGTGCTCAGTGCGGTGGCGACGCTGTCGTCCCACGGTCGGGCGATGTTCAGGCGCAGGTATTGTTCAAATCGTTCGCTGTTGGAAAACAGGCCGCCTGGCACAATGCTGATGGATTGCTCTCGGGCGAGGTGAAACAGTTGTCCGGACGATACCCCATCCGGCAGCTGAACCCAGAGGCAATAACCGCCGAGTGGCCGGGAGATCAGGGTTTGTGCTGGAAAATATTGCTGTATGGCCTGGTAGAACCGCATGCAGTTGTCGGTGATGGTTTGCCGCAATTTGCGCAGGTGGCGGTCGTAGTGCCCTTGTTGCAGGTAGGAATAGAGCGTCTCTTGCGAGAGGCTGCTGGCCGAAAAGGTGGTAAAGAGCTGGTGTTTGACCACGTCATCAAAATGTCGTCCCGGTATACACCAGCCAATTCTCAAGCCTGCCGACAGGGTTTTTGAAAACGATGAGCAGTACATTACCCGGCCATCGGTATCCCAGGCTTTGAGGGCGGTGCAAGCACCATCAAGGCCGGTGTTATTGGGGCCGGTGTTTTTGGGGCTGGTGTTTTTGTTGACGTAAGCCAGTTCACCGTAGATGTCGTCTTCCAGCAGGTCGATATCGTACCGACGAGCCATCGCCACCAGCTGTTTTTGCCGCGCCACCGGTATTACCGAGCCGTGGGGGTTGGAGAAGCGCGCCGTCAGCAGTACCAGGGTGATCGGCCACTGGCTCAGGGCCAGTTCCAGCGCTTCCAGACTGATGCCGGTGGCGGGGTCGGTGGGTATTTCCAGCACTTTGAGGCCAAGCAATTCTGCTAGTTGCAAGAAGCCGTAATAACAGGGTGATTCGACCGCGATCAAGTCACCGGGCGTGGTGCTGGCTCGCAGGCACAGTGTCAGCGCCTCGACACAACCATGGCTGATAACAATATCGTCGGAGTGGCAGGTTACGCTGGCATCACGCATGCGAATGGCCAGCTGTTGGCGCAAGCCGATATGGCCCGGTGAAAACTGGTAGGTCAGCACTTCGGCCAGCCGGTAACGGCTGACTTTCTGAATGTGTTGCTGTAACTGGCGCTGGGGCATCAGTGAGGCATGGGGGATGGTAGCTCCCAGATTCACCTGGCTGGGGTGGTTCAGTTGATTCAGTACGTGGCTGATCAGATCCGCCTTGGTGACTTCCGAGGGGGCGACTTCTGGTGCGGAGACCGGTAACCGGATGACCTTGGCCTGTCCCATCTGGGTATGGGTGGAACGAACGTAGTAACCGGATTGTGGCCGTGCTTGCAGCCAGCCCTGGTCTTCCAGCCAGCCATAGGCCTGGCTAACGGTGGAGATACTGACGCCGCGTAACCCGCTCATCTTGCGTACGCTGGGCACCTTGTGCCCCACCGGATAAACACCGCTGCGAATATCGTTGCTGAGGGCATCTGCCAGTTGCTGGTAGAGGGGTTTGTCCTGGCTACGTTCGAGCATGTTGGCTCTCTCTCACGTCGATTCACGACTGCTTGGTAACGGTTTTTAGTGGCTGTCCACTTCGGGGTTGTTGAGCATACCGTCGTGATGGCGCTGGCAACCAGTACAGTTTTCTCTCAATTAGCCAGTTCAGTTAACTGTACAGGGGTCATCTGTACCGCTTGTTCAGTGCCATTGTGGTGCTAATACCTTGGGCCGGGCTACGGCATGATGGGCTGGTTTTCTAGCCGCTCTGGTTTCTAGCCGCTCTGGTTTCTAGCCATTGTGGGGTGCTAGCCATTGTGGGGTTCCTGATCATTAGGATTGCCTCCTACCATTCTGCCGAGGTGTTTATGTCTCTGTTTCAGCTTCGTCGCTCTGCACCATTATTGCCACTGCCATCATGGCAGCTGGCCATCAGGCAATGGTTCAGCCATTCGGGTATTTATCCGAAAATCACCCGGCTGGCCGCGCTGCTGGCAGCCGCAGTGGTGATGGTAATCGGCATAAAACTGGGGCTGGCGTCGTTTTCGGTTACTTCGGTTGCTTTTGGTGCCAGTACGCTACTGGGCATCCGGGCGCTGTTGCTGATTGTTTTGCAGCGTCTGGCCTTCCCCGCTGCGGCCAACTGGCCATGGCTGGGGCTCGCTGCCGTGCTGCTCAGCCTGATATTGCCGGAATTGCTGGTGCTGTTGGTCGATAGTGCCGCCTTCGGCTGGCTACTGCTGGTTATTCTGGTGGCCAGTGTCATTTATACCCTCTGCTCCCAACTGCTGCTGTTTGAGCAAATCGCCACCATGATTGGCTGGAATATGCTGCTGTGCTTGCCTCTGCTGGCGCTGTGCTTGGGCCTGTCGCTGGGGAACCACAGCCATGTCACGACCTCGTCAGTCGGGCTGGGGGGAATGGTGTTGTTCGGGGTGGGCTACTGGTGGTTCTGGTCGCTGCTGCTGAAGCACACAGCCAGACCATGAACCATGCTGAGCTACTCCAGCAAGTACTGATACACCGACTGCATTAACAGCCGTTCGATCGGCAACATGCTGAAGCAGTCCGGGAGTTCGATCCAGCGCATGCCTTCCGGCGCAGCGAAGGGCGACGGGCCTGAAACCCGCAGGATATATACCTGAGTTGGCTGGCCAGGGGTGTCTATCCAGCGGCGGAAGCCGGGTTCTACCGACAGGCGATCGAGTGGCAGCTGCATCTGTTCACAGGCTTGCTTCAGCCAGGGGCCAGGGTGAATGGCCAGCTTATCGAATTGTGGCCGTTCATCCATCAGTTCCGCCAGTTTGGGTAAGGGAGTTGGCAGACAAAGCTGGCCGTAGGGCATGGTCAGATAACGCAGACGGGCACTGACCCGGTGTACGTGAAATACCAAAAAGCGCAGTTGCATCGGGCTTTCTGCTATTGAGGTCATATCCGTATCAGACATTCGGACGGGTTTCCGGGGGCAGGAGAAAGTCAGGCACTGAGCAGGTCAGACCATTGCAGTGCCCAGCGGGCAGCGGCCATGGGTTGTTCAGCATTGGGAATCAGGGCAGCATCCAGGCGATACAGATCGCTGACCTGACTGGCACCGCTGCCATACAGCAAGGCTTCCAGCGTCATTCCGGCCTGGGCATAACGGGGATAACCACTGTCGCCCAGAGCAATGACCGCATAACGGCGACCTTGCAGGTTGACGAGCTGGTCTTCCAGGGCCAGATACACCGGATAGATATTGCGTGGCAGTTCACCGTTGCCGGTGGTAGAGCAACAGATCAACAAAATTTCATCCGCATCGCGACCGAGATCAGCGGCGCTGGGTTCAACATTAATCCAGGCATGGTGCCCGAGTTTTTCCAGCAGTTGCGCAACCACAGCACCGACCTGCAAGGCAGTGCCATTGACGGAACCGATGATGACCTGAATTTTTGCCATGATTTGACCTCTGTGCCCGTGGTGAGCAAGCCCGGATTCGCTGAGCGGTTCAGCCTGAATTGCAAATAACAGGCCTTGGGGATCATCTATTTAATCCGGTGCCTGCTCTGAGTTTCCGAATGGTGTCGAAGCACGAAGCCGGTTTGCAGGTCTGACGGGCCAAGTCAACAACCGGCGACACCGAGTCGTAATCATCTGGCAGCCCCCGAAGGGCGCGGGTTGCTGCCCGTCAGAGCGGTGTTGGCGAACGTGAAAAAGACTCGTTCGCGGCGTTCGCCGCCTTGCTCTGACATCCAGCAACACTCACGCAGCGCTACGCAGGATTAAATAGAGGATGCCTTGGATTAAAACGCGCTAATTACAGGGTTCATGCGCTGGAAGATGAAAAAATGTACTGAACAATGTACTGAAAATCTGTCGTGATTATGACAACACAGCGGCTTTTGCCGGGTTTACGACAGATGAATGTCAAGCCGGTACAGACGCTGACGATTCGAACTCTGTCGACCGGAGAATCTCTTTATGTGAATACACTGATTCAAAACCGCCAGAGTACTCTTTCTCATTCTCTGGCCATGGCAAACGACCGCCACTGAAAGCGATGCGGTAACTGGCGTTCTTACTGGCATGTGTGACACCTGAATAGTTGTCCTGAGTTATGTGAACCCTTCCCCTGATCCTCTGATCCCAAAATTCCCACAACTCCCAAACCTTCTCTCCCCCCTTTCCCGCACTCTGTTGCCACTCTGCAATGAATGAAAAAGTTCAGTTAGAATTACGAAAATATTTGATAAGCATTATCATTAATATTAGCATAATTGCATAACCACTTTCAGGAACGGTAACCATGGATCAACTGCAAACACTGATGAACACGATCGGAGGGCCTATCAACGCGATTTTGTTGGTGCTTTCCCTGGTTGCCAGCACGCTTATTCTGGCCAAGTTATGGCAGTTTTTCCGGCAAGGTTCCGGTTCTCGACAGCGTATCGACGCAACCTTTGCACGCATCACCAGCGGCGAACAGTCGCAAGCCTTGCTGATGACCCGCAATCATCCATCCCCTTGTCTCAGTCTGATTGGAAAATTCCTCGAGCTGCGTAAAACACCCGCGCTGTCGGTCGCAGCGTTGCGAGAAGAAACCCTGCGCCTCGCCCGGCTGGAGGTCGCCAAGTTGACTCAGGGATTACGGCCCTTGGAAGTGATTGCCAATATCGCCCCCTTATTGGGTCTGTTCGGTACGGTGCTAGGCATGATCGAAGCTTTCCAGGCCATGGAAGCCGCCGGTTCCCAGGTTGATCCTGCAGTACTGTCGGGCGGTATCTGGCAAGCACTGTTGACCACCGCTGCTGGTCTGGCGGTCGCGATTCCGGTCTCGATGATCCACAGCGCGCTGGAGCGCAAGGCCGAATTACAAACCAGTGAATTGCAGGATGTGATTGACCGCCTGTTCTTCCTTCAGTCCACACAGCAGAATACGGACGCCGCCGATGCGCCGACTTGCGAACTGGCGGCCCAGCGCGCATGAGCAGCTTGGCCATAACGCCACGCCGGGCACGCCCGATCAGCCTGACGGCACTGATTGATGTGGTGTTTATTTTACTGATGTTCTTCATGCTGACCTCCAGTTTCAGTCAATGGCTAACCCTGCCCTTGGCGTCGCAGTCGGCAGTAACGACCAACAGCAAGAGCGACGAGTTGCCCCAACTGCTGGTGCTCCACCACGACGGTTCGGTCACGCTGGCACAGGATAAACCGGCCCGCTTTGATGCCCTTGAACAGGCCATCGGCCAGATCGATCACAGCAGCAAGCTGGTGGTGTTGCCGGAAGCCGACATTCAGGTACAACGCATCGTCGAGGTGATGACCACGCTGGCCACGCTGGAACTGCCAGCAGTCACTCTCGGGCAAGCGCTGTCAGGCACAGATGCGGCAACTGCCGTTGCACCACCCGCCCGCAGTCAATCTGCCCTGTTTCCGGAATAACCCGTCATGCTCCAGAGTCATTCCCTGCTCACACCGCACGCATCGCGAAACAACGACGACAATATGATCCCGCTGATCAATATCGTCTTTTTGCTGCTGATTTTTTTTATGGTCGCCGGACAGATTCGGGCGCTGCCCAATGCCGAGCTGATATTGCCCAAGGCTGCCTTGGAACAGGCTGAAGGCCAGTCCGACCTGCGCCTGGAAGTGTCTCAACAAGGTGACATGACGCTGGATGGCATCGCCTGCACAGCGGAACAACTGGCTACCCAATTGCAAGCATTGCCCCAGCCTTCGTCGGTAGCGGTCGGAATTTTTGCCGATCAGCGCGCTACCGCCGCCGCACTGGAGAACGCTCTGGCGGTGGTACGCCAGTTTTCTTTCCAGTCGGTACGTTTGTACGCCGAAGCACCGGAAGGATCCGTCAAATGACACTGACCCGAATCCATTGGTTGGGCGCCTTGACCGTGGCGGCTGGCCTGCATGTGCTGGCGATTTATTGGCTGCTGTTTTACACCCCGGCCAGCGCGTTGGGGGATGCCGTCGCTGACGGAGAATCCGGTGTCGATGTCAATCTGGGCATGCTGGGCAGTTATGCCAATGCCGCAGAGCGACTTGCCGAGCCAGAACCTGAACCAGTGCAACCACCGGAACCTGTGCAACCACCCAAGCCCAAACCAGATCCGGTGCGGCCAAAACCGGTATCAAAGCCCGTTACCCAAACGCCGCCACCCGAACCGATTACGCCGCCACCAGAAATCGCGCCGCAGCCAGAAATCGTCAAGTTGCCAGAACCCACAACGGTGGTGCCGGAAGTGGCAACGTTCAAGGTAGCCAAACAGCAACAGCCACCCGCAGAGCCAGAATCTGAGCAGCAACCTGAACCGGAGTCAGAGACGGCCGAACGTCCACTCGACGAGCCGAAAGAGACCCGAACAGAAACCAGCAAAGCCATGGTGAAAGCCACTGGCAAGGCAGATCAGCAACGCGCCGGTGGCAAGCGCGGCGATAGCAAAAATTATATCGCCAGTATCCAGCGCTGGCTGAACCGGTTTCAGGAATACCCGACCGTTGCAAAAAAGAAAAAGCAGGAAGGGGTCGTCAAATTGCAGTTCACCATTAACCGCAATGGTGAGGTCATTCGCTCCGGCATTTACCAGTCGTCCGGCAATCCGTTACTGGATCAGGCGGCTCTCGAAATGCTGGCGCGGGCCAACCCTCTACCCGGCGTTCCGGATGACTTTCACCCCGACAGGTTGACCCTGCCGCTGGTCATTCCTGTCGAATATTCATTAATTACCAACACCTCCTTTAAGGACTGATTCATGAGCGATAACACACGACGCACTCCCTTAACTCTGCGTAAACCGGTATTCAAACAGCGTTCCACGCTACTTGGATCGGCGATGGTCGGTATTCCGACGCTGTTGCTGGGTACCACGGCGATGGCTCAGGACGACGACGCCCCGATCATGCTCGACACCATGCAAATTGAAGAGCGGGCACTCGATACCAACCCCTACGCGGAAGAAGGCGCGCCATACAAGGCCAAAGTGTCCGGTGACCGCCGTCACGTCAAGGAGCTGGCCGACACGCCGCAAACCATCTCGGTACTGACCCAGACCATGATTCAGGAGTCTGGCAAAAGTGATCTGAAAGATATTCTCGCGGCGCAACCCGGTATCACGCTGGGTACCGGCGAAAACGGTAACGCCTTTGGTGACCGTTATGTGATTCGTGGTCACGAAGCCCGCTCCGACGTCTTTGTCGATGGTTTGAAAGACCCAGGTATGACCACCCGTGAAAGTTTTGCCGTGGAGCAGGTCGAGATCACCAAGGGCCCCAGCTCCACCTTCGCCGGTCGAGGCTCCACCGGTGGTGCGATCAACAGCATTACCAAGCAGGCCAACAGTGAATATTCCTTTAACAAACTGTCAGCCGGAATCGGCACCGATGACTATCGCCGGGCCACGCTCGACAGCAATCTGCGCATCACCGACGACATCGCGGTACGTGCCAACCTGCTGCATGCCTATGAAGAAGTACCCGACCGCGCACCCGCCGACCGTGAACGTAACGGTGCCGCGCTGTCACTGAGTCTACAGGCTACCGACAAGCTGAAAGTCATCGCTGATTACTACCACTTGCAGGCGTTTGATCACGCTGACCTGGGTGCCTTTATCAGCAGGGATACCGGCAAGGTATACGAAGATATCCCGTCTTATGTACAGGATGAAGATTTCCTCAAATCCCGCGTCGATACCTTCACCCTGCGTGCCGAATACGAAGGCGATAATGTCACTATCACTAACGCCATGCGTTATGGCACCACCAATAACGGCTATTTCGTGACGGGTGCTGGTGCCTCAACCCGTGATGCAAGTGACCCTGACGCTCCCGGAGCATTTACAATTTCAAGCAGCAACCATCAGGGCTGGCAAGAGGTTGATTACTTCGTCAACCAGCTGAATCTCTACTTTGACGCAGACCTGGCTGGCAAGAAGCATGAGTTTGTAACCGGGCTGGAATATTCCCGCCATAATGTGCTGAACGGGTCTTATAACGCAACGCCAACCGGCGCGACCAATTGTGTGATTCCAAGCCGCAATGAAATCACAAACAGCTACTGCTTCCTGGATGGTGATGGTAATACGGTCAGTGATATCAATAACCTGCTGCAACGCGACATCACTAAGGGCGACTGGGACTCCGACTATCAAATCAACACCTGGTCGCTGTACCTGATGGATACCATTGAAGTAAACGAATTTGTCTCAGTGTTTGCCGGTATTCGTGCCGACAACTTCGACTACGACAACGTGCTGGTCAGTACCGACCGGGACACTCAGGTAACCTCAAAAACGCCTTACACATACAGCGATACGCTCTGGAACGGCCACCTCGGCGGTACCGTCAAAGTCGCAGAAGACACCAATGTATACGCGACCTGGAGCACCTCCAGCAATATTAACGGTGGTGAATCCGATGTCGGCGGTAACTGCGGTTATGGTGGTTTGTGTTCCAGTGCCGAGAGCGTCGACAAGGCCAAACCGGAATCGGTCGAAAACCTCGAGCTGGGTATCAAGCATGAAATGCTGGATGAGAAGTTATTGGCCACGGCAGCTATTTTCAGAATCACCAAAGACGATGTCATGGAAGGCACCGATTACGATACCGCCGGTACTTACAACACCGGTAAAAACCGTGTTGATGGTCTGGAAATCGGCCTCACCGGCAACCTGACCGAGAAACTCAGTACTCAGTTCGGCTTTTCCCTGATGACGTCAGAAATACTGAAAACCCAAGCTACTAATCGTGATGGTTCTGCTGTTGAGCCAGGTGGTCGTCTGGCCAACTTCTCTGATCGTTCTGGCTACCTGCAATTGCGTTATCAACTGACCGACAAGTTCAGCTTCGGTGGTTCCGCTACCCACGCCAGCGAGTCTTACGTTGGTCAGCCAGACAGCCCTGCGGGCGATCTGTATGTACCGGCTTACACGGTGTTTGATGCATTTGCCAACTACGACATCAACGAACAGCTGAAAACTCGACTGAACGTAGGTAACGTGACCGACAAGAACTACTATCTGACAGCCTATCGCAGCGGTACTTTCGCCTATATTGGTGACGCCCGTAATGCCCAGCTGACGTTGTCTTACGAGTTCTGATCCGCCCTGCAAACAGCAGGTGCAGCAACAAGCTGCACCTGCTACCTGCTTTCCGGTTACATTCCACAGGAAACAAGATGACACATATTCAGCAACCCCATTTATCCCATATTCCTGCTGATCTGGTTGCCATCCATGACTACGAACATCGTGCGGCTGAATTTATACGCCACGATATTCTTGAATACATTGCCAGCGGTTGCGCCGACGATCTGACCATGCAACGTAACCGCCAGCGGCTCGATGATATCCCGCTACAAGCGCGCCTGTTACAGGACTTTCAACAAGCCAATACGCATACCACCCTGTTTGGCCAACCATTAGCTCACCCGCTATTGCTCGGCCCTGTAGCCCACCAGCAACTGGTTCATCCGGCCGGAGAATTGGCCACCGCCGAGGCTGCTGCGGCCATGGCAACCCCTATGGTGGTCAGTACACTGGCCAGTACGACGCTGGAGACCATTGCCAGCCATCATCAGGGCGCACTCTGGTTTCAGCTGTATTGGCAACACGACCGGTCCAACTCGCTGGCACTGGTGCAACGCGCCGAACGCAGCGGCTATCAGGTGCTGGTCATTACTCTGGATGCGCCGGTGAACGGCCTCAGAAATCGCCCTCAACGGGCCAAATTCCAACTGCCCGACGGGGTAATCGAAGCTAATTTGCAACACCAGCCCCGCCCCGCCCAACGGACACTGTCCGCTGAGCAAAGTATCATTCTTAATGGCATTATGGCCGACGCCCCGACACTGGACGACCTGCTGTGGCTGCGCCAGCAAACCCGACTCCCAATCGTGATCAAGGGCGTTATCAATCCTGCTGATGCTGTTGCGCTGCAAGCAGCCGGATTTGATGGTCTGATTGTTTCCAACCATGGTGGCCGAACGCTGGATGGCCTACCGGCCAGCATCGACGCCTTACCAGCCATTCGGTGTGCCGTTGGTGCGGACTTTCCGGTATTGATGGACAGCGGCATTCGCCGGGGTACCGATGTGTTCAAGGCCTTGGCGCTGGGTGCCAACGCGGTGCTGGTTGGTCGACCGCAGCTGTATGCCCTGGCCGTTGCTGGCGCACTCGGCGTTGCTCATATGCTGAAAATTCTGCAGGATGAGCTGGAAATGACCATGGCCCTGGCGGGCTGCCCAACCATCGCCCATATCCAGGCAGATGCTCTGGCTGATCGCTGAGAGCCAATAACAAGACGCCCAGGACTCCCTATGCTGTTGCCTATCGACACGCTGTTAACCCCGCAAGAAGTACACTACTGCCGCCAACAATTAGCGGCTGGCCCCTGGCAGGACGGCAGTCTGACCGCTGGCACGCTGGCGGTACAGGTCAAGCGTAACTTGCAGCTGGACGATCATTCAGAGCAGGCACTGCAGCTACGCCAGTTGATCCTTGGCAAACTCCAGAGTCATCCGCTGTTTGTATCGGCGACGTTACCGTCGCGCTATTTTCCACCCAAGTTCAATTGTTACCAGGACGGCGGGCACTACGGCCTGCACGTGGATAACGCCATCTTGGCGTTGGGCAGCCCGGAGCAGCTGCGCAGCGATGTTTCCTGCACGCTGTTTCTGAACAGCCCTGACGAATACGACGGTGGCGAGCTGGTGATCGAAACCCGTTATGGTGCCCAGCAGGTCAAGCTGGAAGCTGGTTCGCTGATTATTTATCCGTCCACCTCGTTACATCAGGTACTGCCGGTCACCGCAGGCCAACGCATCTGCTCGTTTTTCTGGATTCAAAGTCTGATTCGGGACGCCCACCAGCGTGAAATGCTGTTCGAACTGGATCAATCCGTACAAGCCTTGACTGTGGCTCTGGGCGAAGGTGATGCAGAAGTCGGCCGCCTGAGCCAGCTGTACCACAACCTGCTCAGGGAATGGGCAGTGTAAATGTGGCCTGCCTGTACTCACTCAGCCAGTTCCCGTCGACGCGTACAAGCGTTCGAATTCGCTGACGGCCATAGGCCGTTCAAACAGAAAACCCTGTAGCTGGTCACATTCCTTGAAACGCAAAATTTCGGCCTGCATCCGGGTTTCCACGCCTTCTGCGGTCACCGTTAACCCGAGACTCTTGGCCATGGCAATAACAGCGGAGACAATTTTCTGACTGCCATCGTCATCGACGATGTCCTTGATAAATTGCTTGTCGATCTTGAGTTTGTCGATGGGCAGCTTGCGTAAGTACGATAACGATGAATAGCCGGTACCAAAATCATCCATCGCCAGGCTGAAACCGCCAGCCTTGAGACGATGCAGCTCGCGGATTACCTGATTGGCTCCGTGCAGGATAAAACCTTCGGTGATTTCGAGTTCGATGCAACCCGCAGGGCAGTTGTTTTCCGCCATAATAGTGATGAGATCAGTGGCAAAATCAGGGCGCTTGAGAAAGCTGCCTGAAAGATTGACGGCCATTTTTCCATACTGTACTCCGTCATGGTTCCATGCCGCCGCCTGTTGACTGGCTGTACGTACCACCCAGTTTTCCAGTTCCGCCATCAGGCCCACTTTTTCCGCTACGGGCAAAAACTCCTCCGGCAGGATTTCTCCCCGCTCCGGGTGAGACCAGCGCACCAGTGCTTCTACTCCTTGTAACTGGCCGGTCGAGGTATCAACCTGTGGCTGGTAGACCAGATGCAACTCGTTTTCCTGAATCGCCCGGTGCAGCTGATACTCGGTTTTCAGCATATCCCGTGACATAGAATCCGTGTCTTCATGAAAAAAGAAGCAGCGGTTCTTGCCTGCTTCTTTGGCCTGATACATAGCCATATCACTTTTGCGTAGCAGAGTTTCGCCATCGCGACCATCATCCGGGTAAATACAGACGCCAATGCTGGCGGTTACCCGCACGGTGTCATTTTCAATCGCGAACGTTGAAGACAAACGCCGGGTCAGTTTGCCCAGCACCAACCGGGTGCCGTGGGCCTGACCAATACCTTCCAGCAAGACAACAAATTCGTCCCCGCCCAGCCGAGCAACGACGTCTTCTTCACGCAGTTCTTCTTTTAAGGCATCCGCCACCTGTTTGAGCAGCTGATCACCGGCACGATGCCCAAGGCCATCATTGATGTATTTGAAATTGTCGAGATCAATAAACAACAAGGCAAATTTCTCCCGGTGGCGTTTGGCCCGACCAATCGCCAATTCGATCAACTCCTGCAGCATCATGCGATTGGGCAACCCGGTCAGGGCATCATGATAGGCCTGATGCTCAAGCTGTACGTAAGCTCTGCGGATTTCACTGATATCGGAAAAAGAAAATACATAGTGACTCAGGCGTCCTCTGGTATCCCGGACACTGCTGATCGACAGCCGCACCGGACACGGCTCATCTGCCGTGGTTAATGCTTGCCACTCACCACCCCAGTGATCCGAATCGCCCATCAGCTGTTGCAGTGAAGTGCCGCCGGGTTCCAACCGTTCCAGTAAAAACGCCGTGGGCGTGGCTCCCTCGACTGCCGATTCCGGCATGCCGCACAGGCTGGTAAACATGTTATTGACGTGTTCAACCTGCCAGTTGGCATTGGTAATCACCATCGCTTCCCCGGCTTCCTGGAAGGCACTCGCGTAATTACGCAGCCGCTTTTCGTTTTCCAGCCGCTCGGTGATATCAACCACGGTGGCCGATACTTTGACACCGTCGTCAGACTGCACCGGACTGAGGCTGACCTCAACGTCAATCAGACTGCCGTCATTGTGTTTGGCCCGGATGTGCCGGTTTCTTGCCATTGTTCGACGTCCGGGCTGACGGATACCGCTGGCCAAAGGATCCGGGGCAAACAGCACGGCGTTATCCGGCACCAATATCTCCATTGGTTGCCCGACCAATTCACCCTTCTGATAACCAAACAGCGTATCCAGAGCCGGGTTGGTCATCTGAATATGACCCTTGCCATCAACAATCAGAATGCCATTGACGTTGCCATTCACCAGGTTTTGCGCTTGTGCCCGTGCCCGGATCAAATCAGCTTCCATCTCACGCAAGCGCTCGGACTCTTGCAGCTGAAGAGAGACATCCTGGTGACGACAACGAAAATACAGAAAGGCGGTCAAGAGTCCCCAGAGAACCATGCCAACCGAGATGCAGCCCACCCAGACATAACCGCTCTCGCGGCTGACCAGTTGTAGCAGCTCGTTAGTTGAAATAAAGCTGACCAACAGCAGATTGGGGGCGTGCTGGTAATCCATGGTTTCCTCATAACCCCACTGCCGCTCACCGGTGTGGGCCACATTCCAGATCCAGATCCCCTCCGGCTGCACCAGCGTCCCCGAAGGCTGGTTTCCCATGGCCTCCCACACGATTTCTGATTGATCACCAATGCGCCGGGGTTTGCCGAACATAAAGCCCCTCTCATCCTGACGGCTGAAGCCTCTTAACCAGTCGCCGGAACGATTAGCCATCAGTAACAGGCTGCCGGTGGTGCTGTGTTCCAACCACTCGAACATCGGCGACAGACTGTCGTTAATGATCACGATGCCACGATCATTGCCAGCAGCATCAAATACCCGAATCGCCGCCCGGATCATTGGCCGGAACGGCCGTTCCACCTCACCGTATTCCACGTTCAGGTCGATGGGCGAAAAATACACATTGCCTGGCGCAACCTTGCTGGCCTCCTGGAAGTAATAACGACTCGATTTATCTTGCAGTTCGCTGGCTGGGACATGCTGGATGCGGTGCCCGTAGCGCTGCAAACGCACGCGCTCCATGCCTTGCTGGTCAATCCAACGGGCCTGATAATAGGAAGCATGTCGACTGGTGATGCCAAACAGAATATCGGCTACCTGGGCACTGCCATTCTCTTGCGACAAGGCAGCGATAAGCGCTGGCTCCTGCGCCAGTGAGCGCAACAAGTCGCCACTGTTCGCCATATAGCCTGACAGTTGTGAGCTGACCAGCTGCACTTGCTGCTCTTCATGCTGTTTTTTGTCATCAATAATCTGCTCATTCCAGAGCGAAGTAATCCCCCACCCGGTCAGAGCAGTGATAACCGCGACCAGTAACAGCGACAGCAAAACATGCCTGCAAACCATATTCCTTTACTCCCTGAACCATCCTGAACGCCAAATACCATTCAGATACACAGATGTGCAAAGAATAGTCATTAACCGGAGCTTGGCTGCTGAATCAACGCCTACATTCCGCTACAGGCTGTTTTTGTTAAAAGAGTCAGCAACGCGCTGATACCAGAGAATAGGCGAAAAATTCCTGCAGCAACAACAGTTAATGATGGGTTTGAGAGTACCACTCGCAGGAAATATGGAATCCGTTCGCCACGCCATCCACAAGAGACACGGGCGAACGGATGGTGAGAGGGGTGACGGCGAGTTATTGGCCGCTCGCCAGATTATCCAGATAGCGCTCAGCATCCAGCGCTGCCATACAGCCGGTGCCTGCAGAAGTAATCGCCTGACGGTAAATATGATCAGACACATCACCCGCCGCAAACACCCCCTCTACGCTGGTTTGGGTGGCGTTGCCATGACTGCCGGTCTGCAATTTCAAATAACCCCCTTCCATCTCCAGCTGACCGTCAAAAATACCGGTATTGGGCGAGTGACCGATGGCAATAAAAATACCGTCCAGATCGATTTCTGTTGTCTCACCGCTCTCGCGCTGCTTGATACGCATGCCGGTGACACCCATGTTGTCGCCCAGTACTTCGTCCAGTTCGCTGTTCCAGTGAATGGTGACATTGCCATTTGCGGCTTTTTCGAGCAATTTGTCAGCGAGGATTTTTTCCGAGCGGAAGCTGTCGCGACGGTGTACCACGATCACTTCGGAGGCAATATTGGAAAGATACAACGCTTCTTCAACTGCGGTATTGCCGCCGCCAATCACCGCCACTGGCTTCTTGCGATAGAAAAAGCCGTCGCAGGTGGCACAGGCTGATACCCCTTTGCCCTTGAAAGCTTCTTCACTTTCCATACCCAGGTATCTGGCACTGGCACCGGTAGCAATAATCAGCGCGTCACAGCTGTACTCGCCGCTGTCGCCCTGCAAGACAAACGGCCGCTGATCCAGTTTGACGGTGTGAATCTGGTCAAAAATGATTTCTGTTTCAAAACGCTCAGCGTGGGCTTTCATGCGCTCCATCAGTTCCGGCCCCTGAACCCCCATCGCATCACCCGGCCAGTTGTCGACCTCGGTGGTTGTGGTGAGCTGACCACCCATCTGCATACCGGTAATCATCACCGGGTTGAGGTTGGCACGAGCAGCGTACACCGCTGCCGTATAGCCAGCAGGGCCAGAGCCGAGGATTAACAATTTTACGTGGCGTGATGAGCTCATACAAAAATCTCCAGAAAAGGAAGCCTGCCAACGATGCGAATAATCGCGCAGCCATCAGATAACAATGATAACGAATCAATGGGGGCAAGCTTATCGGTTGCCAAGGCAACGGTTCAATAATATTTGCCAATGACCCCGTCTATTTTGTCCATTGGTCAGTCCCTGAGCCGCAAAACGCCCGCTGGCCACTGTCATTTTTGATCGTGCGGAGAGGCAAGCAATCATTCACACAGTGCGCCAGGATGAAATTGCCAACAGAGGACTTGGCAAGGTCGGCAACAGAGGCCATAGTGAGGCCATTACCCACGGAGGGAGGGAAACATTGTCAGTTAATCTGTCAATGCCATCGGTTCCGTATCAGCCTCTGGTGCAGCACCGTTTTTTATCATTGCCAAGCTGTGTCGCAGACACCGCCGCATTGGCTGCCCCTGCCAATAACCCGTTCCCCCCCAGCGTCTCCATGCCCCTTTTTGCTCCATCCCGCACGTTCCCAATCCGACTTTTCACAGTCCCAACGTTTGCTTCTCTGCAATTGAAACCAGGAGAGTGTCCTTATGGCCGCACGCAAAACTGCTACCAAGCTGTACGTTCTGGATACCAATGTACTGATTCACGACCCGAGTGCCATTCATCAGTTCGAAGAGCATCAGGTGGTCATTCCCATGACCGTGCTGGAAGAACTCGACAAATTAAAAATGGGCAAGGCGTCCATCGCCACCGACTGCCGGGAAGCAATACGACAGATTGATCGCATTATTGGGGATGCCACCCCCACCGAGATCGCCAAGGGGGTGCCGATTGAACGGGCAGACGGTAATCCGCTCGGGTTTTTTTCCATTCTGCTGGATGGTTTCGACAGCCGCAATCGTACCCTGCCGCTGGATCTGAACGACAACAAAATCATCAACAGCCTGGTGGCACTGCAAGAAAAATTTCCCCGCCGCGAAATTATCCTGATCACCAAAGACATCAACATGCGCCTCAAGGCACGAGGCTGTGGTATTGGTGCGCAGGATTATCAGAATGACCAGCTGCTGTCCGATGTTTCCTTGCTGGAAACCGGTTTCAACACCTGCGCCGGGTCTTTTTGGGAAAGCCAGAGCCAGGTCGATACTTTTCACGATGCCATTGGTACTTTCCACCGACTGCCCCGTGCCAACCTGCCAGACGAGTTGTACATCAACCGTTTTATCGTTGATGAAAGCGGCTTTGTCGGCAAGGTGATTGAGCTGAATGACGAGGTTGCCGTACTGCAGGACCTGCCGGTTGAACAGTTGATGTCGCAGGTCGCCTGGGGACTCAGCCCGCGTGATCTGCCGCAGGCCATGGCCTTGCACCTGTTGCTCGACCCGACGATTTCGCTGGTCACTCTCAGTGGTCAGGCCGGTTCCGGAAAAACCATTCTGGCCCTTGCAGCGGCCATTGAAATGACCGTCGCGACCCAGCAATTCCGCCGTATTATCGCCACCCGCAGCACCCGTGGCCTGGATGAGGATATTGGTTATTTACCCGGCACCGAAGCAGAAAAAATGGAACCTTGGCTCGGCGCGATTACCGATAACCTCGAAGCCCTGCATAACGAAGACGAACACTCCACCAGCAGTGTCGATTACATTCTGAAAAAAGTACCGCTGCAGTTCAAATCACTGAACTACATTCGCGGCCGCAGTTTCCAGCACAGCCTGATTCTGATTGATGAATGCCAGAACCTCACCCCGCACCAGATGAAAACCATCATTACCCGTGCTGGCTCCGGCAGCAAGGTGGTGTGCCTTGGCAACCTGTCACAGATCGACACCCCTTACCTGACACCGGTCAGCTCGGGGTTGACCTATCTGATCGAACGCTTCAAGGAGTTCAATCAGGGAGGCACCATTCACCTGGAAGGTTCGCCTCGTTCACCGCTGGCAGAGTACGCCGAAAACCATCTCTGATTGTCTCCACCGTTAAAAATTAGCCGGGAGCGCGCACCGTTCGCGCTCCCGGAATATCACATCGGGTATGATCAGGCACCATGTTTTGCACTGACCAAGTTCAACTATGGCCAATTACGCTCGGCCAACGGGTGACAGCCAGCGCCAGATACGTATGCTGTAGGGAGCATCTATTTAATCCTGCACGGCTCTGCGCGAGTGTTGCCCTTGTTCAGGGCAAGGCGGCAACCCGCGCCCTGCGGGGGCTGCCAGATTAAATAGATGTCCCCTATAGCCGAATTTTTCTGCCGGACGTCGAGATGATCAAGCGTGTCGCTATTTATTGTGGTTCCCGTATGGGGAATGAAACCAAATTTGCTCATGCCGCTGCCGCGCTGGCCACCTTTCTGGCCCAGCAGGAGATCGGCATTGTGTATGGCGGCAGTCAGTCAGGACTGATGGGGGTTGTCGCGGACGCAGCACTGGCGGCTGGCGGCGAAGTGATTGGTGTGATGCCCGGCAACCTCGAACAGCGGGAAAAAACCCACAGCGGTTTAACCGAAGTACGTCTGGTGAGCAGCATGCACGAGCGCAAGGCATTGATGGCAGAGCTGGCCGATGCCTTTGTGGCACTGCCCGGTGGGATCGGCACCCTCGATGAGCTGGTGGAAATCTGGTGCTGGGCTAATATCGGTGACCACAACAAACCTTGCGCCTGTTTCGATGTCGACCAGTTCTGGCAACCGTTTTTTGATCTGCTGGCGCATATTCGCCAGCAGGGGTTTGCCCATCAGGGAGCAGACATTCTGCGCGCCCGCGAACCGGACCAATTGCTGCGGAAGCTCATCAATCACCGTCAGGCAACGTCATCAGCACAGCACTGACACCGGCAAAGCACTGTCCCTGTCCCTGTCCCTGTCACTGTCCCTGTCACTGTCCCTGTCACTGTCCCTGTCACTGTCCCTGTCACTGTCCCTGTCACTGTCCCTGTCACTGTCCCTGTCACTGTCCCTGTCACTGTCCCTGTCACTGTCACTGTCACTGTCACTGTCAACAACAGGTCATACCAACAGATGTCGGCTCTCTGCAGCAAAACCGGCACCGACTTCGGAGTAATAATTAAACACGACATCAACGCCAAGGTTGAGTAATTCCTGGCGTTCATCATCGTAGCGGGCGACGGCTGCAATCTTGCCCTGATAACCGGACAAACGCAGCATCTCCAGCGTGCTTCTCATTTCCAGATGCGAAGGCAGTGCCATCATCACCAGCCGGATATCTCCTCGTACCATGCCAATGCTCTCCCAGAATTCCATATCGTCGGCATCACCAGCGACTACATTCAACCCCCGATCCTTCAGGTAGGCGACCCGCTCGGGGTCGGATTCGACACCGCAAACCCGATGCCCATAGTCAGGTTCCAGCGCCTTGTAAGCGCCTTTGCCAACCCGTCCCATACCCAGAATCAGCACTTCGGCCTGTACTGGCGTTTCGTAGGTCGGGTGAGCACCCGAGCGCTCATACCGGTTAATTTGTTGCTTGCGTAACGCATAGATATGGTGAGCACGGCGATAAACCGCAGCACTGATCACAAACGACAGTGACATCGCCACGGCGATAATCACCAGCCAGTCATTACTCAGCCAACCCTTCGCCACACTCAGATTGGCAACGATCAGACCAAACTCGCTAAAGTTGGTTAACGCCAGCGCACTCAGATAGGAAGCCCGACCCGACACCCGAAACTTCAGCATCAGCACAAAAAACAGGACAAACTTGAGCAACAGCAACAAGGTTAATAACAGCACCGGTACGGCCATATCGAGGGTCGGTAACGCAGTAAAACCAATCGACAGGAAAAACCCGATCAGGAACAGATCCTTGAATCCCATCAGCGCCTTGTAAATCTCGGCCGACTTGCCATGGGATGCTAGCAGCATGCCCATTAACAAAGCGCCGAGGTCGCCTTTCATATGCACCAGAGTAAAGAGCTCCGCTCCCCCCAGGGCAAGGAAAAAACCCAGCAACGGTAACAGTTCATCGTGGCCAACCCGGCTGACCAGTCGATGCAGCATCGGTTTCAACAGCCACAATCCCAACAGACCGAAGGCCATTATCGAAGGCACTTTGCCAGTGGACGCCACCAGAAAGATCACCGCGACAATATCCTGAATCACCAGAATACCCACCGCGATTTTGCCATGGCGTGCTTTCAGCTCGGAAGATTCTTCCAGCATCTTGATGACACAGACAGTGGAGGAAAAACTCAGTGCAAAACCGATCAACAGCTGGGTTTGCCAGGAAATATCAAGATAGTGGCTGATACCCAGCCAGCCCAGCAGGGTCATAATACCGACCAATAAGACCGTCCAGACCCCGGTATGCAGCACACTGGTGGCCCAGACCTCCGTTTTTAACAAGGCCTTGATGTTCAGCTTGAGACCAATGGTAAACAGCATCAGCGTAATACCCAGATCAGCTAACCGGTTCAGCCCACTATCCGGCTGCATACCGGCTGCATTCAAGCCAAACCCGGCTAACAGATACCCCACCAGCGGTGGCATTCCTAACTGCTTGACGGCAAAACCACATAAAAATGCCACCAGAATCCAGACAAAATCCATTCCTGCTCCTTAATTACTACAGCATTACTACAGCGACTCCGGCCAATAACGACTGCCACCAGCGGCAAGAATACCAGTCGATAAGCTTTGCGCCACTGCTTCCAGCACTCAGCCACCCAGCGGCCAGACCAGCTGCAGATAGCCCTCACCGCCGTTACTGTTGGCGTTATCCAGACCTTGGCTGTAACCGATGGTTAATGAACCCTGTGTGGTGTAGCCCCACCAGAGTTGCAGCGTCAGTTCACCCCCCAGCGCTGGTAACCAGCGTGAAAACTGGCCATCTTCCTCAACACCACCGGCAACGGCATACACGCGGGTGAAATAATCGCCAAAGCCGATTGGCCAGGTCGACCAGTTCTGCTCCAGCCGCCCGAGCCACAGGCGGGAACTGAGGCTCTCCTTGTGGTAACGGTGGCCGTAGCGGACACCTGCGTGATAGCCGGGCAAGGCGATCTGATCGCGACCAAACAGCTGCGCCTCATCACCGGTCTGCCCACCCAATGCAAAGTATTCGCCGGTATCCGCCGCGATGCCGCCATCGAGACCTAACGTCAGAGTATCTCGACCAGGTAGATCCAGTGTGTAACGGCCCCGGAACTGGGCCAGCGCTCCCCGGTATTGGCTGTTGAGCACATCGTTGCTTTCAATCACCAGATCAGCGTAGCTGCCCTGCCCGACACCGGGCACCTGACGAAAGCTCTGGCGATTGTTCCAGGTCGCCGCCAGCCCCACCAGCCCCTGATGCCATTGTCCACCACGCCAGGACAAACCGGCGTTGTCGATCACCCGTTTACTTTCCCAAACCGAACCCAGGTGGAGCGCGAAACGATCCTCAAAGCCGTGTAACAGGTAATTACGCTGGGCAATTAGCCGATCCTCGCGACCCTGCTGATCGCGCTCGTTATCCTCGGCACCCTGGGCATAGCGGTATTCTCGGGAGAGGTACAGCCCGTAGCGATTGTCGTAACTGTACAGCAGGGCTCCGCTGGTCACCCCATAAGTGACATCACGCAACAGGTTCACGCTGTAGTTATGTCGCCCCAAGGCATCCTGACCCCAAGTGGTAACACCCAGTTCGGTATGAAACTCATCGACATACCAGAGTGGGAACCAGCTGCGCGGCCGCAGGTCGTGCCAGGGCTGGTATTGATCGGCAGGTGCCGCTGCCTGAGCAGATATCGGCGATGTCTGGTCGAGGGTCGCGGCGGCTGGGTGAGCCTGAATGATGGCCGTGATAGGCCTGGTATCGGCTTGCCGGTATTCAGCCAGTTGGCGGTTATCTGGCAATCCTGTAGCGCTTGCCGTCAACAGCTCTTGCACTTCATACAAGCGATAGCCTTCGGCGCTATAGCGTTGATAAACCAACCGGTCTGCCAGCCATTGTGGTTCAAATGCGCCGGTCGTCACCCGCGTCCAGCGGGTCAGCTGCTGGTCGGTCAGCGACAGCTGGTAAATATCAAAGTTTGCCTCGTAATCGGCACTGAACAGCAGGGTCTGGTTATCTCGGAATACCGGCGCATTTTCTGTAGCGGAGGTGTTGGTCAGCGGCTGCCATGTCGCGCTAGCCAGAGAGTACAGAGCCAGATTCCAGCCCTGTCGCGGCCGTTTGACCGCCGCGACCAGACGGGTACGATCCGGTGAAAGGTCAACATCGCCGATCACCACACCATAGTCGCCGCGCCACAGCAACTGGCGGTTGCCGTGTAAATCCAGTGTTAACAGTTCTGCCCGCCCTGCCACCATACGGCGTACCAGCAGCTGCCCTGTATTCAGCCAACGTACCTGGCGGGCACGCAAACCCTGGCTGATACGCACTTCCCGGCCGTTTTTCTGACGGTAAAAAACATCATTCCAGACCCGGCCATCAACCGCTGTCACCGGACGGCTATACACCAGTCTCCCATCCTGGCCAATGTCCACACTGGATGCCCCTTTTACCGACCCGTGCTGTACCCGTTCCCAGCCCGTTCCTGCCGGCTGATAACTCACTAGCTGCCGGGCCGACTCGCCGCTGTATTCCACCGCTGCCAGCCAGGTGCCGTTGCTGGCCATCGGCCGTCGCTCTGTGACCAGATCATTACCGGGTAATGGCTCACCTTGCCACGATTGCGCCAGACGCTGCTGCCGCTGAGGTTGCCAGTCGGCTGCCTGAGCGGCCAGGAACCCCTGCCACAACTGCTCCAGCGACAGCCCGAAACTGCGCCGAAAATCGCCGCTGAGTTCTGAATAAGGCAGCAGCCGCCCACTGTGCAGCCAGAGGAAATACTTCAGCTGTTGTTCACTGTATTGCTGCGCCAAATAACGAACAAACCAGGCACCATAGAGATAGGCCTTGTTGTATGGCCAGTCCCGTGGCGGAACCAGCACTTGGTCGAGGGAGTCAGGCTGCTGTTCCAGCTCGGCCTGCATTTGCATGCGATAAAAGGTGCTGTTGAGTCGGCCACTACCCAGATCCTTGTTGCTTTCGAGATACACCGCCAACCCTTCCAGCAACAGTGATGGCTCCAGTGCATGAGGAAAGCTGAACCACATTCGGCCAAATATATTGCGACTCTGACGTACCGCACCGCGCTGCAAATCGGCGTGCAGTACATGGGTATACTCATGGCGAATCAGCAAACTGAGCCAGTCGTCATAATGCTCCAGACCGCTAACCTGATCCGGTGGACTAATATACAAACGCATCTGGGCAAATGGCAAAGGAGTGGCCCAGCCGTTGGCGACGTCAAAGTCGTCCACCAGCACCACCTGGGTAGGATGCTCTGGCTGACTGCCAAACCAGGCCGACAGTTCGGTATGGGTCTGCTCGGCGATCTGCACGGTTCGGTGGGCAATATCCTCCAGACCGGAGGGGTAATTGACCACAAAATGCTCGCTCTGCAGCGAAAACCAATGCTGGCCCTGGTATTGCCAGCCCACGGCTTCAGCTCGTAGCGGGCCACTGACTAACCACAACAGTAACAGCAACGACAACAGCGGCCAAAGACACCGAACCCGTTCATCCGGTCGGGTAATAGTAGAAATGTGACAGCGGGTGGCTACATACATAAAAAGGCAATCCATGTCCTGAAAGACAGTGATACAGACAACGGGCTAAACAACGCATAGACCAGGCTTCAGTGTAAACGCGAATAGATGACAAAACCCACTCTGCCAACCATGACTCCCCCGCCGTGAGTGGCAGCCAGATGCTGATTCGGCTACAGTCCCGCCACAATCTATGCCCGTCCCCTATGCCCGCCCCGAGAGGTTAAAAGATTACTCTTGCTCGATATTCTCTATCTTGACGACCATCTGGTTGCCATCAATAAACCCAGCGGACTGCTGGTACACCGCAGTGAAATCGACCGTCACGAAACCCGTTTTGTCTTGCAACTGCTGCGTAACCAGCTGGGACAGCGCGTGTATCCGGTACACCGGCTGGATAAACCGACGTCCGGTGTTCTGGTGTTTGCGCTCTCCAGCGAAATGGCCAGCATGATTGCTGATCAATGGCGCGAGCGTGCCATTGATAAACGCTACCTCGCCATTGTGCGTGGCTATATGCCGGAATTTGTCCACCTCGACTACGCCATGAGTCCGCCAATCGACAAGTACGCCAAGCAGGAAGTAATCAAACCAGCGCAAGAAGCCATTACCGACTTCAGCTTATTAGCCACCGTCGAAATGGATGTCGAGATCGACAAATATCCGCAGTCCCGTTATTCACTGGTCGAAGCCATGCCCAAAACCGGGCGCAAACATCAGATCCGCCGCCATCTAAAACACCTCAGTCACCCGATTATTGGCGATGCCCGTTATGGCAAAGGCCGTCACAGTCGCTACTTTCGCGATCACTTTGACGCCGGTCGCCTGCTGCTCCATGCCTGGCAACTCAGTATGACCCACCCGGTTACCGGGCAACCCCTGGTGTTTACCGCACCGCTGGACGATATCTGGCTGTCGCTGGTCAAACGTTTTCAATGGCAGCAGCAGCTACCCGGCCTGTTGTCTGAGACCTTGCCCGGAACCAGGCACGAAGCACCGAGTACCCTTGCACAGCAATAGCCCCTCCGACGATGCTTACTCCCCAGAGTTGTGCACAACCGGTCTGATTAGAAGTTGTGCACAGTCACCGAGGCCGATAACGTAAAAATCCATGCTAACCACTTTTTTTTTGTGTATTTTTGACAGGATTTTTTGCCAAAACCAGCAAAATAACCGCCAATTTCTCTTGACGACCGGTTACCCACAGAATCTGTGGATAAATCTGAGGACAATTTCTTTAAAAGTACCTGAGAGCCGCGAAAATACTGGCTTGGCTTCAGATTGGTCGGTTTTGAACCAGAAATAAAATTCTTTAAATATCAATAAGATAGGAAAATTTCAACTTTTCAAAGACATATATTGACTTTCCTCGGTGGAGGAAATTACCGTTTTATTACTTTGTGAATAACGGCTGTTAGAAAATATTTGTGCTGCATTTTTAAAAAAAACTCTGTCAAGACTTGCATGCCATCATTCTTGGGCTAATTTTACCAAAGCCTTGAAATTTCTTCTTAACATCTTGTGGATAACCTAGTGGATAAAATCACGCGCTGTAAAATGGATATTCATCACAGCGCCCTGCATTTTGCTCATCCGATTCCGGCTTTAAAAAATACCTGCTTTTCAATACCTTAGAGCGTTACAACGGCTGGTTGTCAATGTCATTACGACAAAACCGCGACTCTTGGCCTTTTTCTCCAGTGTGAGTAATTTTTCAACGCCTCAACTTCGCCGCGTGTTTTTTATCGCTGTTTTGAGTGACTTTCCCGAAAAGACACTTGACGTCATTATTCTGTCAATTTAACCCTTCACAACTTCATCCACAGTTTCTGTGGATAATCGTGTGAATATCATCTTCAAAAGCGCTCCAGAGCCAGTCAGGGCAACGACCCACCCCAGATTGGTTGTTTTTTAACCAGACCGATAACAATGTTACCCACAGAAACAAGCCAGCACTTGATTCAGCAAGAGTCGGGCATTGGAAGTAAAAAATATTATTTATATAAGCTTCAGGAATAATCAGCCAGGGCCAGAAAAATGCGCAAAAGCGACTGCGGTTATAAAACGTTATTGCCATAAAAACAGCCACAAAAAAGCCCGGCTGCCTTGACCCTGCTGCTGCAACGTCGAGTCATCCGGGCCATGTTGGTTTTGCGGTGTACTGCCGGTTTGCTTTTATTTCTTGAAAATACCCAACCCCTTCAGAGCACGCCCAGTTCTCTTGCCAACTCCTCGGCGGGCATGTAACCGGGAAACAAACGACCATCGTCAACAATAATCGCCGGCGTTCCATTCACCCCCAGCTTTTGACCCAACTGGTACTGTACGGCAATCGGTTCCTGACAGGCTGCTCCTGCTTTCATGTTAGAAACCAGCGTGTTTTGTAATTCATTCACCCGTGTCTGCACGGCAGCATCACCGGCTCGCAGCTGGCGACTTAAAGAATTTAACTCGCGTTGGGTATTCTTCATTTCAGACATCGCGGTCTTACGATCATCCTGACACCAGACATAGTTGATCTTCTGGAACGATTGGGTAGGTCGACCCGTTTGCGGATCCTGAATTCCAGAACGAGGGTACGCCAGGTAACGAACGGTGATTCCCAGTTCATTAATACGCGGGATTTCCTGATGCAGCTTTTGACAGTAGCCACAATCAATATCGGTAAACACGTTAATCAGGGCTTTCTGCTCGCCTTTGGCTGGAAACAGCACGGTGTCCGAATCGACAACTGCTGCCAGGCTCTCGGCTCGACGCGGGTTCATGCGCTGCTGGGTAATATTGACAGCCTGCGGGCCATCAATGGCGATCAGTTCATCCCGATAGATAAGATGACTGGCATCCGGTGTCATATAAATTGCCGGGCCACCTTCCAGAATCACTTCCAGTATCTGACCATTGGCAATCAGAGTGGCTGCTTCGACACTGACATGTGGGCCATAAACTTGCTGTAAGCGGGATTCTGCCAGTGTACGGTTATCGGAGCTGGCAGCCTGATTCTGCGTAGCCGCCGTATCGCTGTTGCCCGCATCCGAATCGTTACACGCGGCCAGGCCAACCACCAGCAACGCCAATAATAATTTTTTCATCGTGTCCAACACCCTGTTGTCAGGAATAAATTCAGGCTTAGAGGCCAAAGGCTCATCATTGGTTCCAACAATACCTTATGCACTCTCTCCGTGCTGTTTTTCAGCCATAAAAAAACGGGCGCAAGGCCCGTTTTTCATAACAAGAAGGTTATACCTTCTCTCTGATACGCGCAGATTTACCGCTACGCTCACGCAGGTAGTACAGTTTCGCCTGACGCACATCACCACGACGCTTGACTGCAATGCTGTCAATCTGTGGGCTGTGAGTCTGGAACGTACGCTCTACGCCAACACCGTGAGAAATTTTACGGACAGTGAAAGCAGAGTTCAGGCCGCGGTTACGCTTGCCAATCACTACACCTTCAAACGCCTGCAGACGCTCACGGGTACCTTCTTTTACCTTAACCTGTACAACCACAGTGTCACCTGGGCCGAATTCAGGAACGGATTCTTTCAGCTGGGCGTTCTCAATCTGCTGAATGATTGGATTCTTGCTGCTCATTGTTTGCTCCTCAACAGTCTGGCGATTTGGTGTCGGATTCACTCACTCGTTCGCTCAGATACTCTGTCAATAACCTATGTTGTTCGTTACTCAGTTCCAGCGCGTCCAATAAATCTGGCCGACGCTCCCAGGTTCTGCCAAGAGACTGTTTTAACCGCCAAAGACGGATTTTCTCGTGGTTGCCACTCAGTAATACCTCGGGCACAGATTGTCCGTCGTAAACTTCCGGACGAGTGTAATGCGGACAGTCGAGCAAGCCTTCCATAAAGGAGTCCTGCTGGGCCGACAGGTCATGTCCCAATACACCCGGCACCAAACGAATCACTGCATCCATCAACGTCATGGCAGCCAGTTCACCACCGCTGAGTACAAAATCGCCGAGCGACCACTCTTCGTCGATTTCCTGCTCAATCAAACGTTCATCAATGCCTTCGTACCGCCCCGATACCAGAATCAGCTTGTCGTGTTGTGCCAGTTCCAGCACCCCCGCCTGATCCAGCTTGCGCCCTTGCGGTGACAGATAAATCACTCGCGCCGGCTTGCCTGGTTGCTGATCTGCCGCTGTTCGAGCGGCGGCGATGGCTTCTTGCAGAGGCTGAATTTTCATCAGCATACCTGGGCCACCACCATAAGGGCGATCATCAACGGTTTGGTAATTGTCATACGCGAAATCACGGGGATTCCAGCGCTCAAGCAAAATCTGTCCCTGCTTCACTGCCCGCCCACTCACACCAAAATCGGTGAGCGAGTTGAACATTTCTGGAAACAGGGAGACAACGCCAAACCACATCGTTTGTGCCTCTACCAATGTTGTCGAAACAGCACCGGTCAATAATCTGCTTCCCATTCGACCTGGATGACCTTTGTTTCAAGGTCAACATCCAGAACGATGGTATCCACGTAGGGGATCAGGCGCTGTAGCTGGTCAATACTGCCTTCACAGTTCGTCAGCTTCATTACCTGGTTACCGCCACCAGAATCAAACAGTTCTTTCACCTTGCCCAGCAGCTGACCCTGAGTATTGACTACTTTCAGGCCTTCCAACTGGAACCAATAAAATTCATCGTCGTCGGGTTCAGGCAGCTGTGAGGTATATACCGCAATCTCGGTTTGAGACAACGCCAGAGCCGCATCGCGGTCTGTTATACCTTGCAGTTTTGCCACAATCCCCTTGCTTTGGGTTTGGCCTGCTTCCACTTCAAACTTCCGCCACTCGCCATTGATATTCAGCAGCCAGATCGGGTAGTCCAGAATGTTGCTTACAGGGTCGGTAAAGGAATACACCTTGATCCAGCCCTTGATGCCAAATGCGGTGGCTACCTTGCCCAGGACGGTGATTTCCTGGTCTGTCACCAACACACCCTCAGCCAACACGTATTAAGCTTCAGCTTCAGCTGCAGCAGCAGCAGGCTGGACTTTACGTGCATCTTTGATCAGTTTGACAACACGTTCAGTAGGCTGAGCACCACGCGCCAGCCAGAAATCAACGCGTTCCAGATCCAGACGCAGGCCTTCTTCGGAGCCGCGAGCAACCGGGTTAAAGAACCCCATACGCTCGATAAAGCGACCATCGCGAGGACAACGCGAATCTGCTACGTTGATGTGATAAAAAGGACGTTTTTTAGAGCCACCACGGGCCAGACGAATAACTACCATAAAAAAGATCTACTCCGATCGTTTTATCAAGCGGAATCCCAGTCAGCGTTGGTCTGAAAAACAGAGTCACACTACCGGATATTCCGGGTGGTGGGTTTTGGAATCGCCCACCGTTCAACATCTTTCTCGCTTGCCAGGCAGGGCATGAAAACCCGGAGGTTGCTCACATCAAACATGGAAACAGGCGAAAAAGGCCTATTAAAAGGGGCGCAGATTGTATGCTGGATTGATTGGGAAGTAAATGGCCGTTTTCTTGCCCCGGCGTAACCCTTGCTGCTACAGACAACAGCCCAGCGGCTATTCAGCCACCACCGTGGCTGGTTGCGGCTTCGACGGTTTGACCATCACTGAAGCCACAGCGGCAAGCAGCATCGACGCACCCAGTACTGCAAAAGCCTCGTTGTAAGACATCACCGCAGCTTGTTGATGAATTTCATTGGCCACTCGGGACAACACCTGGGGAGCCTGCTCCGACAAGCCCATTTGCTGCCCCATCTGGGACAGATAATCGAGCGTCGACTGGCTGTTGGCCACCAGCGTCTCTCGAATTTCTGTCGTGTGTATGTCCGTTCGTTTTTGCAACAAGGTGGCCAGACTGGCGATCCCAATAGCGCCACCCAGATTACGCATCACGTTATACAGGATCGATGCCGAGGCAACGTCCTTTGGCGGCAGTGCCGACGCCGACATCAAAGACAGCGGCACCATAATAAACGGCTGGCCCAGTGCTCGCAGCAACAAGGCCGGAATCAGGTAACTGCCATCGTAATCCATACTCATGTGCATATTCATAAACAGACTCAGCCCCATGACTACAAACCCCATCGCCACCAGAAAACGGGCTTGCACGAATTTGAGAATTTTGGGGATCAAGGGAAAAAAGGGCAACTGTGGAAAACCTACCCACATCAAGACCAGACCAATATCGAGCGCGGTGTAGTCGTGTAGCGACGCCAGATACAAAGGCACCAGATAGACAGAACCAAACAACCCGAAACCCAGCATCAGATACGCCACGCAGGCAAGACTGAACTCCTTGTTGGCAAACAGCCGCAGATTCACCAGCGGGAACGCTGCACGTAATTGATGCCGTACAAACAAAATCAGCGATACCACTGACACCAGCGCCAGCCAGCGAATATATTCCGCATCAAACCAGTCGTCTCTGGCACCCTCTTCCAGTACCAATTGTAAGCAACCCAGTCCGAGTGCCATCGTCACCATGCCAAACAGATCAATACGGGCGAGCTGGGAGTCATCCACCTCGCGTTTGTCGAGGCCCATCGACAGCAGGGCAATCACCGCAGCGCCAGGCAAGACATTGAGGTAAAACAGATAATGCCAGCTGAAGGTTTCGGTCAGCCAGCCGCCCAGTGTCGGGCCGATGCTGGGGGCAAACGTCGCAGTAACACCAAACAATGCCATGCCTACCGGACGTTTATCCACCGGCAGCAAGGTCACAATCAGATTAAAGGCCATTGGAATCAATGCACCGCCGGTAAACCCTTGCAATGCCCGAAAAACAATCATGCTTTCGAGATTCCAGGCTTCTGAACAAGCCAGCGACGCCAACACGAAAGCGGCACTGTTCCACACCAGATAACGGCGTGGCGACAACCAACCAGCAAAAAAACCGGTCAGCGGGATGGCGATCATCTCGGCCACCAGATACGACGTCGCTATCCACGATGACTCTTCCAGTGTCGCCCCCAGCGCCGCCTGAATATCCTTCAGTGACGAGTTGGTGATCTGGATATCGAGAATCGCCATGAAAGCGCCGATCAGCGCACCGGCAATCGCCAGCCAGTGACGGGGAAAACGGTCTACCACAACTTATTCAACGACAGTTTGAGCAGTAAATACCGCCGCTTCAACCGACATTCCCGGCCGCAGCATTGAGGTGTCCTGTCCAGCCTCAAACACCAGCTTCACCGGTAACCGTTGTACCACCTTGGTAAAGTTACCCGTTGCATTTTGCGGTGGCAGCAGCGCAAATTCCGATCCTGTGGCGGCAAAAAAACTATCGATATGGCCCTTGAATACCTGATCAGGCAAGGCATCCACCCGTATTTCAGCAGCTTGCCCTGCCTGCATTGCCGCAATCTGGGTTTCCTTGAAATTGGCATAGATCCAGACGGGCTCTGTGACCAGGCTCATCAGTCGTGCACCGGGAGCCACACCTTGGCCCAGTTGAATTTGACGACTGGTAATCACGCCGTCTCGTGGCGCAACGACGGTACAGTAATCCAGCATCAGTTGCGCCTGGGCTACCGCTGCATGGGCTTCATCGACACTGGCTGTCAGCTGTGGTGCCTCACCCTTGACCGATACCAGATTGGCCTTGCGTGACGCCAACTGCGCTTCGTTTTCATGCAGCCGGGCTTCTGCCGAAGCCAGCGTCAGGGCCGCTGCGTCAATGTTGTCTTGCGAGACGTATTGCTGTTGTTTGAGCTTTTGTAACCGTTGTAGTTGTTGCTGGGCGCGCAAGTATTCTGCTCGCGCCCCTTCCAGCGATGCAGCGGCAGAAGCAATCAGCGACTGTTCTGCCTGTACCCGATCAGCCAGATGGGTTAACCCCGCCTGTGCCGCCGCCAGTAACGCCTGTTGTTGTCGCAAGCGTGCCCGATACAGCCCGGGATCTAGCTCCAGCAAAACCTCACCCTGCTGCACACGTCGGTTATCCTCCGCCAACAAGGCCAACACCGTCCCGTCAACACGACTCATGACAGGCACAATATCCGCCTTGACGTAGGCATTGTCGGTATCTTCGCGACCCTGGTGCCACCACCACCAATAACCCACCAAGCCGACGAACAGCACCACAAACAGAGCAATAACCAGTTTACGCATCGCACCACACCAGCCAGTGAACCAGAACAGGGCGCTAAACTAGCCTGCTATTTATCAAATTGGAAACCATACTGTTTTCACATACTGTTCCAGAATTAACAACAGCAACGGCAACCGACAGCTGCAGCGTCCTGACGCATGGCCAAATGACTACTGCCGGTCTTACAAATCATCCAGTATTGCCGCACGTTTTGCCGTGTACTCCGACTCAGTCAGCAAGTGCTTTTGTCGTAGCGACTCCAGTCGCAACAAACGCTCCTCAATGCTTTTGCCTCCGCCCTGCACTGCTGCAGGCTGACGTACCTGGGACGTTTCATCACAAGCAAAATAACGGGCCTTCATCCTTGTTTTGGTCACACTGGTGTAGAGACCGTTGGCCATCCGTTTTTTATGATCGCTCTGGTCGGTGGTGCCGATAACGACCCGGTTGGCGCCGAATTCTGCGGCAGATTTCAGGTGTTCCTGTCGACAATGCGCCACGCCGTCCCGGCTTGTAGTAGAACACATCTCCTGCTTGACCATGCGGCAACTCTGTTCATCAACCCCATCGCGAATCTCAACAGACTCTGCGCTGACTCCACTGGCGCTCATACTGACGCCGAGCAGCAATCCAACCCACACCTTTTTCATCATTGTTCTCACTGTTTCTGTTGATACGATGATCTGACTCACGGCTGGAAATGCCGCATCTGGAATCGGCATACTCAGAGCGCGCGGGCCGTTACAACGGCCGGTTAAAACAAAAAATCCGCTACCAGAAAACGGATACCGGATTTTCAGAATCCACTTATTAAACCCAGCTAAAGCCCAGCCTTAAAGCCCAGCCTTAAAGCCCAGACGCTCTGCGATTTCGTCCAATAATCGACTGAATCTCAGTCAACCGAGCATATTCAGTTCTCTTCACACCACACACGGGCATTACGGAACATTCGCATCCAGGCACCGTCTTCACTCCAGGACTCACCATCAGCGCCCATCGGAATATACGAATTCTGAATGGCACGGAATACCCGTTCCGGGTGCGGCATCATGATGGTGACGCGGCCATCGGCTGCGGTCAGGCCGGTAATACCTTGCGGCGAACCGTTCGGATTCAGCGGGTATTGCTGGGTAACCTGGCCGTAGTTGTCAACGTAACGCAGCGCAATCTGGCCAACCAGTTCGTCGAAATCGGATTCAGCGCTGAACTCTGCCCGGCCTTCTCCGTGCGCCACCGCGATAGGCATACGGGAACCCGCCATACCGGCGAAAAACACGGAGTCCGATTCCTGCACTTCGACCATGGCAACACGGGCTTCAAACTGTTCGCTCATATTGCGCACAAAATGCGGCCAATGTTCTGCCCCCGGAATCAGTTCATGCAGGTTGGACAACATCTGACAGCCATTACAGACACCCAGAGCAAAGGTATCGTTGCGAGCGAAAAAAGCTTCAAACTGACCACGAGCCTGGGCGTTAAACAGGATCGACTTGGCCCAGCCTTCACCGGCACCCAGTACGTCACCGTAGGAAAAACCACCACACGCCACCAGTCCACGGAAGCTGTCCAGCGTCACAGCACCCGACAACACGTCACTCATATGAACATCGACGGTGGCAAAACCAGCGCGGTCGAAGGCGGCGGCCATTTCAATCTGGCCGTTTACACCTTGCTCACGCAGAATCGCCACCTTGAGTGCGCCGTCAACATCAGCAGCTGGTAAATCAGAGGTGATGTCTTCATTGATATCAAAAGTCAGCTCAGCGTGGATACCGGGATTTCCAATCTCCAGTAGTGCATCAAATTCCTGCTGGGCACAGTCGGCGTTGTCACGTAGCGCCTGCATACGGAAGCTGGTTTCTGCCCAAATGCGGTGCCAGTTGACACGAGACTCACTGAGGAATTCTTCATCCTGGAAACTGAAGGTAATCTGATCATCGTCGTTGGCAGAGCCAATCACAGCGGTGCAGTCACCTAATCCAGCAGCTTCAAATTGCGTCAGAACTTCTTCCAGATCGTCTCGACGCACCTGCATCACCGCACCCAGTTCTTCAGCAAACAACGCTCCTGCCAGCTCGTCTTCGGCATCCGCCAGCAAGTCCATCGAAATATCCAGACCAGCGTGACCGGCAAAGGCCATTTCCACCAGCGTGGCAAACAGACCGCCATCGGAACGATCGTGGTAAGCCAGCAACTTGCCATCGGCGTTTAGCCCCTGCACCACGGCAAAGAAGGCTTTTAAATCTTCGGCATCATCCAGATCAGCCGGAACATCACCCAGCTGTTGGTATACCTGCGCCAGACAGGAGGCACCCAGACGATTCTGACCACGACCCAGATCGACCAGAATCAGATCCGACTCCACATTTTTCTGAATTTGTGGCGTCAGTACCGAACGGGCGTCCGTCACGGGCGCAAAGCCAGTGATCACCAGCGACATCGGCGAAGTAACGGCTTTGTCTTCGCTGTGACCCTGTTCGTTGGTGTCTTGCCAACGGGTCTTCATTGACATGGAGTCCTTGCCTACCGGAATGGTCACTTGCAGTTCCGGGCAAAGTTCCATACCCACGGCTTTGACCGTGGCGTAGAGTTTTTCGTCTTCACCGTCGTGGCCAGCGGCGCACATCCAGTTAGCCGACAATTTAATATCTGCCAGCTGGGCAATCGGCGCAGCCGCCAGATTGGTGATCGTTTCTGCTACAGCCAGACGACCGGATGCCGGGGCATCCAGCAACGCCACCGGGGTACGTTCCCCCATGGCCATCGCTTCACCCACAAAAGAGTCATAAGACGAGGTCGTCACCGCAACGTCAGCTACCGGCACCTGCCAGGGGCCAACAAACTGGTCACGGGCAACAGTACCGGTAATGGAGCGGTCACCAATAGTGATCAGGAATGACTTGCTGGCGACCGTTGGCAACTTGAGCACCCGTTCAGCCGCTTCGGCCAGATCGATCCCAGTGGATTCAAATGCTCTGACGCTTGTTGCACGGGTGACTGCATCACGGTGCATACGTGGCGGTTTACCCAACAGCACCTGCAGCGGCATATCCACCGGTTTGTTGCCAAAATGGCTGTCGGTCACGGTCAGGTGTTCTTCTTCCGTGGCGTACCCGACCACCGCATAGGGGCAGCGTTCACGCTGACAAATGGCATCAAAAGTGGCCAGATCTTCCAGCGGCACTGCCATGACGTAGCGTTCCTGGGATTCGTTCGACCAGATCGCCAGCGGGCTCATGCCCGGTTCATCGTTTGGTACGTTACGCAGTTCGAAGTGACCACCTCGGCCACCGTCGCCCACCAGCTCGGGGAAAGCGTTGGAGATACCTCCGGCACCGACATCATGAATAAAGGCAATCGGGTTCTGATCGCCTTTCTGCCAGCAGCGGTCAATCACTTCCTGACAGCGACGTTCCATTTCCGGGTTTTCGCGCTGCACAGAAGCAAAATCGAGGTCGGCATTGGACTGACCAGACGCCATCGAAGACGCAGCACCACCACCCAGACCAATCTGCATCGCCGGGCCACCCAGTACAATCAGGGCTGCGCCAACCGGAATTTCACCTTTCTGAACGTGCTCGTCACGGATGTTGCCGTAACCTCCGGCGATCATAATCGGCTTGTGGTAACCACGGACTTCACCGTCGTGTTGCAGTTCGAAGGTACGGAAGTAGCCACACAGGTTCGGACGACCAAATTCGTTGTTAAACGCCGCGCCTCCCAGTGGGCCATCGATCATGATGTCCAATGCCGAGACGATACGACCCGGCTTGCCGTAGTCGCTTTCCCACGGCTGTTCGAAACCGGGAATTTTCAGGTCGGAGACAGTGAAACCGGTCAGACCAGCTTTGGGTTTGGAACCACGACCGGTTGCCCCTTCGTCGCGAATCTCACCGCCGGAACCCGTGGCGGCACCGGAATGCGGCGCAATCGCAGTCGGGTGGTTGTGGGTTTCGACCTTCATCAGGATGTGCATGTCTTCCTGATGATAGCGGTACTGGCGGGACTGATCAGAATCCACCGGGTTCGGGAAGAAACGACCAGCCTTGTGACCACGAATCACCGAGGCATTGTCTTTATAGGCAGAGAGGATGTTGTCGCTGTAACACTCGTAGGTATTCTTGATCATCTGGAACAGGGATTTGTCCTGCTCCAGACCATCAATAGTCCAGCTGGCGTTAAAAATCTTGTGACGGCAGTGCTCGGAATTAGCTTGAGCAAACATCATCAATTCGACGTCGGTCGGGTTACGGCCCATGATCTGGTAGTTATCGAGCAAATAATCCACTTCGTCATCGGCCAGCGCCAGACCCAGGGTTTTATCGGCCTCAACCAGCGCGTCTCGCCCGCCGACAAGAATATCCACAATCGATAACGGTGCCGGTTCAGCGTGTGAAAACAGGGCTTCGGCCTGCTCGCTGCGCTCCAGTACGGTGTCGACCATACGGTCATGCAGCACGGCGGCAATGGCATCACGATCCGTAGTGGCCGCTCCTGCGACATAATAGGCAATCCCCCGCTCCAGCCGTTGCACTTTGCCCAAACCACAATTATGGGCGATGTCTGTCGCTTTCGACGACCACGGAGAAATGGTACCGAAACGCGGCGTCACCAGAAAATAGTCACCCACAACATCCTGTCGGGCAGCCTTGGGGCCATAACGAAGAATACGTTCCAGCACCAGACGCTCGTTGTCCGCCAGATCCTCACTGAGATCAGTAAAATGTACAAACTCGGCGTACACACCGGTCACGGCCGGAACCGCAGCCTGCAGTTTGGCCAGGATTCTGGATTGACGAAATTCTGAAAGCGCTGGTGCGCCACGCAGCTCAAGCATTGTGCCTTGACTCCAGGGGTTGGGGCCGAAAATACGGGAAAAAATGAGGCCGAATGATACTGGATAGTGGCCAACTCCGCTACCAGAGGGCTATCCCGCCCCCAGAACGAGCGGACTTATTAGCTGCCTCCTCCTGCTCAGACAACACCTTGGCGCAACTACCGACAACGTATTTACAATCATTTGAACTATAATTTCAGCAGCACTCCATGGGCTGTTCCAAACAGAAAGAAGCGCCCATTGATTGCCTTTCTTGTCGCCATTCACCAGAGCTATTGGCTAGGCGGTTGTTTTTTGACCACCTTATGTTATAAAATGGAACAATAATTGCTGCCGCGCCCACTATTGGTGCAGGAGAGCAGAAAGTAAATTCTGGAGCTTACATGTTATTGAAATCAGTCAAACTGATGACTGGTCTGATGACCTTGCTGGTCTGCCTTACGGCCATCACAGGGAGCGTACGTCCAACGCAGCTGGAGCAAATACGGATGCACGGTGAAATTACCGTCGTCACCCGCAACAGCCCGACCACGTACTACGAAGACCGAACCGGCCAAACCGGCTATGAATTTGAACTGGCCCAGGCCTTTGCTGACTACCTCGGCGTCAAATTAAATGTTCAGGTTGCTGATAACCTGACCGATATATTCACTGCACTGGATACTGACCAGGCTCAGTTTGCAGCAGCAGGCCTTGCCATTACACCAGAGCGTCAGCGCTGGTTTCGCTTTAGTGAGCCATATCAACAGGTCAGTGAACAGGTTATTTATCGTCGTGGTACCCAACGGCCACGTCAGTTGGATGACCTGCTCGGCGGCATGACCGTCGTTCCGGCCTCATCAAGCCATGCCCAGACATTACGCAAAGCACAAGTCACCGAACGGCCCGAACTGAGCTGGAGTGAAACCGGCGAACTGGACGTGACCGACCTGATGCATATGGTCGCTACTGGCGACATCGATTACAGCCTTGTCGACTCCAATGAATTTAATATGCTGCAAGCCTATATTCCCAACATCGGAGTGGGTTTCACCATAACCGAGCAGCAGTCCCTGGCCTGGGCCTTTCAGCACAGCCGCGACGACTCCTTGCTGAATGCTTCCCGCGACTTTTTCCAGTCACGTCAGACCCGTCAGCAACTGGCGACACTGAACGAGCGTTACTATGGCCACCTGAGTGAGCTGGACTATGTCGGAGCCAAACGCTTCTTGCGCCAGACCGTACGCAAACTGGATCGTTACAAGCCCTACTTCGTCAGCTCTGCCACTGACAATCAGTTTGATTGGCGCTTGCTGGCTGCCGTCGGTTATCAGGAAAGTCACTGGAATCCAGTCGCCACCAGTTATACCGGTGTCCGTGGTCTGATGATGCTGACCACCGCCACCGCCAGTGACTTGGGCGTCAGTGATCGCCTCGACGCCGAACAGAGCATTCTGGGCGGCGGACGTTATCTGAATACATTACGAGACCGTCTGGGCACCCAGGTCGCAGAACCGGATCGCACCTGGATGACTTTAGCGGCCTATAACGTCGGTTATGGCCATTTGCAAGATGCTCGTCGCCTCGCTTATGAAATGGGTGGCAACCCGAACCTCTGGCGTGATGTCAAAGAAGCCTTGCCATTGCTGAGCCAGAAGCGTTACCACAAGAATACCCGCCACGGTTATGCGCGTGGACGTGAAGCCGTTGACTATGTCCAGAACATACGCCGCTACTACGACGTACTGGTATGGAACGATGAGCAAGCGTTACATATTGCGTCGAGTGAAAACGAGAGCCTGCACCTGTCCTCATCGCTTACGGTCATTCCTCCGCTGCTCTGAGCCATTCTATTGCTCGCCGCCCCTCTCCACTCTCACTGCCTGCCCTCCCGGCAGTGGGATGGCGACTCAACACCAACCGTCAGCAGCCGCTATAACCCGTAGCCGGGCGGTTCTGGCTTTCTCCGTTTGATCGACAGTTCGATCGCAGCAGCGCCAATCAGGTGGACAGGGTTGACCGCAGGATTCCTGCAAATAATTCCTGAACAGCGCACAAAAAATAACCGCAGACAAGCAGCCGTTGCTATACAAGCAAGCCCCCTGCTTTATCCGTTAATATGTGCGATGCATGGATGCTTATGACGATTTTTTGTGGCCGCTCCACACACCGCTAACGTCTTCACCGGCAGCCTGTGCATCAGCATGATAGGAAGAACGTACCATTGGGCCACTGGTAACCCGACTGAATCCCATGCCTTTGGCAATATCACCCAGCTCATCAAACTCTTCCGGCGTCACAAAACGCTCGACCGGCAGGTGCTCACGGCTTGGCTGCAAATACTGCCCCATAGTGATGTGATCGATGTTGTGAGCGCGCATGTCTTTCATCACTGCAATCACTTCGTCATTGGTTTCACCCAACCCCAGCATCAGGCCAGATTTGGTTGGCACATCCGGGCGACGCTGTTTGTATTTTTTCAGCAAGTCCAGCGACCACTGGTAGTCCGAGCCCGGACGGCTCTTTTTATACAAACGCGGCACCGTTTCCAGATTGTGGTTAAACACATCAGGAGGCGTCTGCTCCAGTACATCCAGAGCAACGTCCATTCGTCCACGAAAGTCTGGCACCAGCACTTCAATCTTGATACTCGGGCTGTGTTCACGGGTCAGGGAGATACAGTCAGCGAAGTGCTGGGCACCACCATCACGCAGGTCGTCGCGGTCAACCGAGGTGATCACCACGTACTTCAATCCCATATCAGCAATCGCCAGGGCCAGGTTTTTTGGCTCATCCACATCCAGCGGATTGGGACGCCCATGGCCAACATCGCAGAACGGACAGCGACGGGTACAAATATCACCCATAATCATAAAGGTCGCGGTACCACCACCAAAGCACTCGCCCAGGTTAGGGCAACTGGCTTCTTCACACACAGTATGAAGCTTGTGCTTGCGCAGCTTGGCCTTAATGTCACTGATCGCCGGGGTAGCCGGAATACGCACACGAATCCAGTCAGGCTTGCGTGGCATTTCTTCGGTAGGAATCACCTTGATCGGGATACGGGCCACCTTGTCAGCGCCACGCAACTTCAGCCCTTGTACGGCTTTTGCTCTTTCAGTCATCTGTTTACCCCAGCCTGCCCGGTCGGCGGGATCACCGCAACCGGGATGTATAGTTTGGATCCAGCACGGCAGATTATGCCGGGCGTTTGATCGTTGCAAAACCCAGGTGGCTGACCAACTGCTGTTCCAGCTGCTCAGCAACCTGATCAATGTTCAAAGTGGCGTCCGGTACTTCCCGAACTACCTGTGTCATTTCAAGCCCGGCATAACCACAGGGATTAATACGCAGAAAGGGCGTCATATCCATATCCACATTCAGCGCCAGGCCATGAAAAGTACGACCGTTGCGGATACGCAGCCCCAGCGAGGCAATCTTGCGACCGCCAACGTAAACCCCCGGGGCATCGGCTTTTGCTGCCGAGTGGATCCCCCAGTACGCCAGTGTCGCCACAATCGATTCTTCCATCGCCGTTACCAGCAAACGGGGGCCAATGCCAAGACGTTTGATATCCAGTAGTAAATAAGCTACCAGCTGGCCCGGACCGTGATAGGTCACCTGGCCACCGCGATCCGTCTGCACCACGGGAATATCTCCGGGCACCAGCAAATGTTCTGCCTTACCAGCCTGGCCTTGAGTAAATACGCGAGGATGCTGTAACAGCCAGATTTCATCCGGGGTATCGGGCTGACGCTGAGCAGTAAATGACACCATTTTTTGATAGCAAGGCTGATAATCAACCAGCCCCAGCCGACGAACCACCACATCGGGCATCAAATCACCATGTGCACCAGTTCGTGGGCGCTCAATTCCTGGTGTAATGCTTCAAGCTGTTCAATACCCGTCGCGGTGATATAGATGGTGAGCGATTGAAAATTGCCTTTGCTACTGTCACGCACCTGGATTTTCTCAAGATCAAATCCGGGCGCATGAACCTGGAAAATATCCAGCACGACCTGGCGATAGTTATCCTTGCCCTTGCCGACCACCTTGATGGGGTAATCGGGACAGGGGAACTCTATTTTTGGTGCTTCCTGAGTGGTCGCAGGTTGTCCGTCAGCGTTGATCAAGGCCATTTCGATTACCCCAGCAAACGTGTAAAAAACATCTGGATCTCGCCCAGCAAGCGACCGAAGAAACCAGCCTCATCAACAGCACTGATCGCTATCAGGGGCCGCTCGTCGATTTTTTCACCGTCTTTACGCACGACCAGTGTACCGACCACGGCACCGGCAGCAATTGGAGCCTTGAGGTATTCATCTGTGATCAGCTCGACATCGAGATCCCCTTCGGTGCCACGTGGCACGGTCAGGTACAGATCATTCTGTACACCGAGTTCAACCTGATCCTGCTGACCCAGCCAGACCTTGCGCTGCTCCAGCACATCATTGGCACCGTACAGCTTGTGGGTCTGGAAATAACGGAAACCATACGCCAGCAGCTTCTGGGTTTCCTGCGCACGAGCATCATCACTGCGAGTCCCCATCACCACGGCAATCAGACGCATGTCGTCACGTACCGCAGAAGCGGCCAGACAGAAACCGGCCGCCTCGGTATGGCCGGTTTTCAAGCCATCAACGGAGGAATCACGCCACAGCAGCTTGTTGCGGTTGGGCTGGCGAATATCGTTGTATTCAAAATATTTTTCGGAATACAGAGCGTAATAATCGGGGTGATCCTTGATGATATGCAAAGCCAACGTGGCTATATCCCGTGCGCTTGAGTGGTGCCCTTCCGCTGGCCAGCCCGTCGCATTCATAAAATGACTGTTGTCCATGCCCAACTTGATGGCGTACTGGTTCATCCAGTCAGCAAAGGCATCTTCAGAACCGGCAAAGTATTCCGCCACCGCCACTGAAGCATCATTACCAGATTGCACAATAATGCCGCGTAGCAGATCGATCAGCGGCACCTCGGTACCTTCCCGCACAAACATTTTCGAGCCACCCTTCTTCCAGGCGTTAACACTGATAGGCACCATGGTGTCGTCGCTGGCATTACCGGTCACCAGTTCGTGCACCGCAATATAGCTGGTCAACATTTTGGTCAGACTGGCAGGTGGCAGGGTCTCGTCGGCATTCTGTTCGACCAATACATTGCCACTCTCGGCATCCACCAGAATAAAGGCCCGCGCATCCAGATCGGGAGCTTTGGGTACAATGACAGCAGCCGATGTACAGGCCGCACTGACGTATAAAAACAGACTTAATAGATAGCGCATGACTCTTGACTAAAAGTAGGAGAGTTGAGCCGGGTATTGTAACACGGCCAGCAGAATTTGCAGTCCAGACGAGAACGACATATTGCCGTCATACAGAGCTGCGATATACAGGGTCACTGAGTCAGGATAATTGAGCCAGTCAGACCCCTGCTGGCCGCAATCAGGCAGTAAAGACTATAGGCGCAGTTCGCACCCCGATTTACACTGACCAATACAAACCAACGTTCACAAGAACCTTTATCTGACAGGAAGTTCCCATGCAACGCCTTGTCTGTTCCGGCCTGCTGGCCATTGCAACAATCACCACAGCAACCCTGGTCACACCCTCAAACGTGCTGGCAGTAGCGCCGTCGGCGTATCAGCCGGATTATCAACAGGGTGAAGCCTGGCTCGATTATCGGCTGGCCAGTACCACACCGGGAACCCATGCGCGCAACCTGATTCTGTTTCTCGGCGACGGCATGAGCATCACCACCCTGACCGCTGCACGTATTTGGCAGGGCCAGCAACAAGGGTTCACCGGAGAAGAAAACTTCCTCTCCTTTGAGCGCTTTCCCTACTCGGGCCTGGTCAAAACCTATAACACCAACCAGCAGACCCCCGACTCCGCAGGCACCATGAGTGCCATTATGACCGGTGTCAAAACCCGTGCCGGAGTCCTCAGTATCGGCCCGGAGCAAGATCGCTCCATCTGCCAGGGCAGCAATACACACTCATTGACCACCCTGTTGGAATACGCCAGCCAGCAAGGGTTTGCCACCGGTGTCGTGACGACCGCACGGATCACCCATGCCACTCCGGCAGCGACCTATGCCCACACACCGGAACGGGACTGGGAAGCCGACAGCGACCTCTCTGACGAAGCCCGCCAACAAGGCTGTCAGGACATTGCAGACCAGTTGATTAACAACGGCTTTGCCAATGGCCTGGATCTGGCGATGGGGGGGGGGCGCCAGAATTTTTTACCCGCCAGCCAGGGCGGCAAGCGTCTCGACACTGATCTGACCCGGCAATTCAACCACCAGTACCCGAACGGACAACTTCTATTGAGCCGAAATGACCTTGTGAGCATGCATGCCCGCACACCGATTCTCGGACTGTTCGCCAGCAGCCATATGGCCTACGCCTACGACCGCACCCCTGCCGAACCGTCGCTCACCGAAATGACCTTTGCTGCCTTACAGGTACTGCAGCAGCAAACGCAGAACACCGACAAGGGCTATGTGCTGATTATTGAAGGTGCCCGAATCGACCATGCCCACCATGCAGGCAATGCTTACCGCGCCTTGACAGACACCATTGCCATGGCCGACGCAGTGGCGTTTGCCGACCGTATGACCAATGACCACGACACCCTGATCACGGTCACCGCTGACCATAGCCATACGCTGTCATTTTCCGGTTACCCGCAACGAGGTAACGATATTCTCGGTCTGGTGCGCCAACCCGACAAGCTCAGTCGGGCAGCTGACAACGCGCCCTATACAACGCTGGGTTACGCCAATGGCCTGGGAGCCAACGACATTGATCCGGTGACTGCAAGTGATTCCGGCCAAACTCCCGGTCGTATCAATGGCCGTATCCGATGGCATGACGATGAAAACACGGCGGATCCTGACTTTCACCAGGCATCACTGGGTCATAAAGAAAGTGAAACCCACGGCAGCGATGATGTTGCGATTCACGCCAAAGGCCCAGGCTCACAGTGGTTTCGCGGATTACTGGAACAAAACAGCCTGTTTCACCTCGCCAGTCGCGCCCTGCATCTGACAACTCAGGCGCCAACCGCAACGGAGGGCTATTAAAATGATCGGTTTTAACACGCTCTATCAGGCAGTACGACGCACCAGTATGCTCGCTGTCACAACCCTGACCGTTCTTACCTTGGCCAGCTGTGCAACTCACGACAGCCCGTTAGCCACTGCTCAGTCTCCTCGACCTATCGGCCCCGTCACCAGTAACGAATGGTATGCCACCGGGCAGCAACAAGCCGACCAGCGCCAACAACAAACCGACAATCACCACCGCGCCAAAAATCTGGTGCTGGTGATTGGTGACGGCATGGGCATCACCACCTTAACGGCTGGCCGTATATTCAGTGGCCAACAACTGGGACTCAGTGGCGAAGACTTTGCCATGAGTTTTGAAACCCTGCCCTATTCGGCACTGGTCAAAACCTATAATACCGATCAGCAAACGCCTGATTCCGCAGGCACCATGACCGCTCTGGTGACCGGCACCAAAACACGCGCCGGGGTGCTGTCCGTCAGTCCGGCCGTGATACGCGGCGACTGCGCCAGCGGCAAGGATCAAGCACTGGATACTCTGATGGATCTGGCCCTGGCACAAGGCAAAGGCACCGGCGTCGTCACCACCACCCGCCTGACCCACGCCACACCGGCAGCCACCTATGCGCACAGCGTTGAACGTAATTGGGAAAACGACAGCCAGCTGACGCCCGCAGCACGAGCCGCAGGCTGTGAAGACATCGCCACCCAACTGGTACACAGCGACCTCGACATCGCCCTGGGTGGCGGCCTTGCCCAGTTTTTACCTGCGACCGAAGGCGGTGCCCGACAGTCTGGTGACCTCACCGACACCTGGCAACAACGCCCGGATCATCACCTGCTCACAACACCCGCAGCGTTACGCACGGCTGACTTGAGTTACGGCCAATGGCTTGGTTTGTTTGCTCCGTCTCATCTGCCGTATGTCGACGATCGCGGTGAACAGACGCCAGGCTTACTGGACATGACCCAAGCAGCAGTACAGCGCCTGTCTCACAACCCGAAGGGATACGTACTGGTGATTGAAGCAGGCCGAATCGATCACGCCCACCACGCTGGCAATGGCTACCGTGCGTTGAAGGAAACCGAAGAACTGCATCAGACGGTGGCATGGCTGCTGCAATCGCTCGATCTCGACAATACCCTGCTGCTGGTCACCGCTGACCACAGCCATACCCTGACTCTGGCAGGCTACCCGACCCGAGGCAATCCGATGACCGCACTGGTCACCGGCAACGATGCTCACGGTCATCCATCTACCGAGCCAGACCGACTGGCCGATGGCCAACATTACACCTCAATGAATTATCGTAATGGCCCCGGAGCCGTGACCCTGCCACGCCCTGCCATCACCGCTGCCGAAGTCCGAGCACCAGACTATCGCCAGCAAGCGCTGGTACCGATGGAAGCGGAAACCCATGGCGGAGAAGACGTCGCCGTTTATGGGGCAGGCCCCTGGTCAGACCTGCTTGGCGGCACACTGGAACAGCACTGGTTGTTTCATCTGATGCGTCACGCGCTCACGGTCGAAACAGCACCCGAGCAAGCCACCGTCGCCCACTGAGCTGATACCAGGCTGGTGCCGCTACAGCGGGTAAAGCGGCACCAGCCTGCCAACAAGATCAATCATCTAACGAGTGATCGACCTCAGGGTCAGGCAACAACGACTCGGCACGGGCAGGATGCAGGGAAATCATTGGCGCGCCATCATGCTGGCGATAACTGTGGCGTAAACGGAATCCTTCATTGATACGACGAACACAGAGCGTTATCCGTACCGTCAACCAACGATAGTCGACCCGATCCTCGGCGTGCACAATGACCGACGCCTGATTATCCACAATCGCCTGACACAGCGGTGCCATCGCCTCTCGAATAGAACGGTCACGCAGCTCAACCAGCTCGGCATCGAGTGAAAACTCTGCCAGCGGTGGTGAATTGTCTTCGTAAGGACTACGAAATTCATTATGCACAGCAGCATCCAGCAACCGATAATCCAGCAACATCGCGACCGGGGTTTCCAGAGTGCTTGCCGTAGCCAACGACAATGCCGCTGATCCTGCTGTCAGTGCCGCCACCTGCTCCGCCAGTAACCGGGCCTGATCAAAGCGTTGCTGCAAGGCATCCAACCCCTGAGTGAGCGGCACCAGTTCCCAGAGCTGCTCCAGACCGGATGCCGCCGCCGCCAGATCGCCCATTTCCAGCCAATAGGCCACCTGCTGCTGATAAGCAGCGGCCCATTGATACGCCAGCGGCACCACTGCCATATCCGTTGGCCAGCGCCGACGAAATTCGTCGATACGTACCATGGCATTCAGGCCCGGAGGCTGGGATAATCGCCCGACAGCGAGATCCTGACGAATAAGACCCAACGCAGTGCTGGCTGAAAGATCCATAGTTACCGGAGTAGTTACCTGAATAGTTACAGGAATAACCACCGCAGCAGAACCGACAGCTTGTGTTGCTGTTACTGTTACTGTTGCTGTCTGTGATGCTGTTGGCTCGGCCAGCACCAACAGGCTGACGCCAGTCAGCAAAAACAACACCACGATCAACACACCGCTGACAGACAATCCGCTTGGCAAACCCTGACATTGAACACTCATTCGAGGAAATACGTCCTTATGCTTAACCCAACCGGATTACTACGCTTTGGCACTCTGATTTGCGTGCTTCCTGCTGTCGCACTGCTGATAGTCTATGGACTCGACTTGTCGCGAATTACCGATTGCCAGCAACAGGGGCTGAGCTACTCCCCCGCTCTCGGCAGCTGTATCGCCGCCACCGAACCCGTCATGACTTATTACGCTCGCCACAGCCTGCTGATCAATATCAGCCTGCTGATTGCAACCGCAGGAGCGCTGGCCATGACGCTTGGCATGGTATTGAAAGGCCCGAGTCAGGGCCGACAACCGCACTGACTCAAATGGCCTGCTGGTATCAACCGCCACGTCAGGCACAGCATTTTTTGAATTTTTCACCGGAACCACAAGGACAGGGATCGTTCCGGCCCGGCTGCAGCTGCTGCCAGTCAGCTTCACCATCGTGGTAACGCCAATGGTCATCCTGTTTGACGAAGTGTGAACATTCATGCAACGTTTGCCAGCGGCCATGGGCCCGGAAAGTTGCCCGAAAACAGACAGTGCCAGACTCACCCTGCTCTTCACTGCTTTCTATCTTCAGCCCATACCAGCGCGTTGAAGCATCACAGACCGGGCCAACCGGCCGGGTTTCCGGGTGCCAACTCTCCAGCAGGTAGGCTTCCAGGCCCAATACATAGGCACAATAACGTGATCTCATCAGGGCTTCAGCACTGGCAGCGGGTTGACCAAGATGTAATGGCTGACAGCAGTGGCCATAGTCAAGAACTGCGGAGTCGAATGAACGATGGCTTGAACCATGACCCTGCGAACTGCCGCACGGGCAAGGGGAATCCGGTGTCATTGTGTTTGTCCTCTTACCATCCCTAACAGCCGGGTAATGGCCTGATCCAGTTGTGGACTGTGCTGGCCGGATGAAAATGCAGCCAGCATCCGCTGCCGCATCCCCGGCAGGGTCATCATATCCGCAACCAGCGCTGCAAAGGCATTTTGCCCCTGCTCATTCACCGCCAGTGTGCTCAAAAACGCCAACAGCAGCTCACCCTCAAGGTCTGCCCAGCAACGGCTAGATACCGCCGCCAGTACTTCCACCGAGCGAGATTTGGGATGTGCCAGTAGCGCCTGCACCAACAAGCGGCGTTGCTCGATATTTTCACTGTGCGACAGCGCCCGGGCAAACGCCGCCAGGTCGTTGGCATCCGGTTCCCCGGCGATCACACTGGCAAGCCGGTCATTCACCGCACTGGTCAGCGCCTGACCCGGCGAAATATTTTCCATAAAGCCCAGCACCACATTGAGTGGCACCCTCGGCAAGTAGGGCAGTGCACGGGTCAACAACGCCTGATTGTTATCCTGTTGATAGCCGGCAACCACTTCAGCCAGCCCCTGCAACCCAAGCTGTTGCCAGTTTTCCCAACCGATATCTCCCGATAGATAACCGCGGGTTGTGCCATAAAAACGACTGACCGGTGCACCCAGCTCACGCGCTGCCAGAGCATGAAAATACGCCATGCGATGACCGTCCGGCTTGAAACTGAAAGGTGCTTCACCCTTGTCGGTGGTGCTATCACCTGATGCCTGGCGCTGCGCAATATAACGGACAAACCCATCGCGCGCCGGAGCATCCAGCAGATTTTGTTCATCCAGCGGCAACTTCAAAAACCAGATTGCATGCTGACCCGGCTGCTCCGGATGCCAGCTCAGCAACGCCAGCCAGGCATGTTTGAGGTAAGGAACGGGATAACTGCGACACTGCTGTTCAATCTCTTCAAACAGCGCAGTGTCCAGCGGTTGAATGCGGCGGCCCATATCAAATATACGCAGGTTGGCGCCACGCTGGCGTACCAGATCAGTGATGGTCACTCGTTGCCCTCTAAACAAAATGCAAAAACGGTCGCCAGTGTAGCAGATTCTGCAGCCTGTCCGGTTGCCGGTAAGACACCGCAGCGCCACACGGTGCGACCCGCCAGTACCCCAACGAGATCCCCCTGCCGACGTCACCGACAAGCAGGTATGATGGCAACCAACCGAACGGGCAGCCCACAGGAGACCACTTATGCTGATCGTATTTGCTCTGATATCCGGATTGATTATTGGCGGAGGGAGCGTTGGCATCTGGCTCAGTCGACGCTGGCAACAACAGATAAAAGATGCCGAAACCAGCCTGGCGGAGCTGGTCAGCCAACACCAGCAAGAGCAGCAGGCAGGCAAAGAGTTGCGACAACAGGCGGCCGATCTCAGTTACCAGCTTAACGAAGCCAGTAAAACCATACGTTATCTGGAAAGTCGCCAGGATAACCTCCCGGCACCCTGACCAGGATAATCGGGCTCAGAATGCCGACGCCTGCAAACTGGCACGCTTCTGTTTCGCTAACCGGGTAAGCAGGCGCCGTTCAACGTCCCGCCCCTTTTCACCCGCTGCCAGCGCGACGGTAGCGGTTAACAACGAGACTTCACCCAGCACCGGCCAATGACGTTGTTCCAGATGTCGCCTGATACGCTCCATCAACACGATAGCACCGTCTTCCGCACAGTCTGGCAACAACAAGATAAACAATTCTTCACGGATCCGAAAAACTTCATCCCCGGCCCGTACCTCATCCCGAATACAGCCAACAAAATCCGGCAGAAACTGGATCACGGCGCGATTACCATGCAGATCGCACAGCTGGGAAAAGTCCTCGATACTGAATCCAATCAGCGACAGCGGGCGTTTGGCCCGTACACTGCGCGCTACCTCGCGTTCCAACATCAACGCAAACTGACGGGCGTTATAAGCCCCGGATTCTCCATCTTTCAGGGCCAGCGACGTCGCAACCAGCAGACGATGGCTGATCAACAGCCCGTAACAGGCCACCGACGCCGCCACCATGATGTATACCAGCGCAGATCGGGTGGCGACCAGCAAATCCGACACCGCCAGAGTAGCGATCCAAATTGCCACCACCATGCAAAAATTATAGATATGGCCAAGCGCTCGACGCAGACAGAAGTAGCTCAGAAACGGCATCATCAACAGATAATTCAGCGACAGGGCAACACCGGTTTCCAGCCGAACCAGTCCGGGGATTGTCACCAGCACCAGCACTGGCAACACCAACCAGTCATGGTGACTGCGATCCCGGCTAAACAGAATCACCACCGCAGCCAATACCAGTACTGGAATGACATAGATGCTGGCCAGCACGGTGTCGTACAAACCCAACTGAAACTGCTCCCACAACAGACCGCTCATCAACAGTGCCGTTAGGCCAAACAATCCCGCTCGCAACACCGGCCCTTGACGATGACTGTCAATGATGGAAATCATGGCGGGCCTCGCTGATACGATCCATCAGACTGTGAATATCATCGTCCGGCTGATAGTGAATGGCGACTACTTCCACTTGCTGGTCTACCGGTTCGTGCAGACCACTGCCAATCCGCTGTTCAATCAGCTCAATATCATGGCTATTGCCGTGCGGCATCAACACCAGAAAGTCGTCCGACTTCAATCGATACAGGGTGTGAAATGCCAATACCCCCTGCTGCAGTTGTTCCCCTAACTGATGAATACTGTCTTCATATTTTTCACTATCCCACTGGCGCCAAGCACTTGGCAACACCACCAGAGCCAGCAACAACCGTGACGTCTGCCGATCTGCACGGGGAATCTCACGAGCCAGATCGATTTGCAGCTGATCCTCGTTATAGGCCCCGGTACGAGGATCCGCACCGACTTCTTCTCGCAGCCGGACGGCACCCGACTCGTTGAACCAGCCGATCGCTGCCGCCACGACGACACTCACCAGATAGGTCACCACAATTTGTGCGCGCAGCAACATATCCGACCATACCGCCAGACATAAAAACAACAGTGAAAACGCCAACAACATCCAATAGGCATGCGCCCAGCGAAACGCAAAAATCAGATAAAACGGCACCCAATACCCAATATGGACTGTATCCAGTCCGGTACTCATTTCACGTAGCGTCATCAGCACCAGCAAGGTCACGACTAACCATTCGGGCCAACGACGGCGATAAGGTCGATCCCGCAGCAGCAGATAACCGGCATAGACACTGAGCAGACAACCCAGAGCCAAGGCTGCAAGCGCCTCCCCTATCCGCTGATCAATCCAGTCCAGCAACGATAACGACGTCAGGCAGACCGCCATCAACAGGCAATAGAAAGCCGTCAGTCGCAATTCTTGCTGGCGTAAAAAATAGCTATTGTTCTTGCCTGTAAGCATCAGTGGTGTCCTCAATCACGTTGATCGGGCAGATTTATGCACCGTCAGCCCCGATTCTCGCCGGACTGGCCGCAAAGCAGCTGGGGGCTGCTTTGCTTCAAGCACCACACATCCGGGTGTAATTACCGGGTTAATCCAGAGGTGGGTAGTGTATACTAGTCGACTTTATCTGTTTCCGACCGATCGGGTGTAATCGATGGATGTAAACCAATACATGATAACGCTGGGCGAGCAGGCACGCAGCGCTGCCACTGCCATTGCCAGAGCATCAACCCAGGACAAGAACAAGGCCTTGCTGGCCATTGCCGATGCGATCAGCCAACAGCGTAGCGCACTGTACCAGGCCAATGCCACCGATCTTGAAAACGGCCGGGCCAAGGGGCTTGATGCCGCCTTACTGGATCGTCTGGAACTGACGGATGCACGTATTGATACCATGATCGAAGGCTTGCACCAGGTCGCCACGCTGCCAGATCCGGTGGGTGAAATCACCAATATGAAATACCGTCCCAGCGGCATCCAGGTCGGCAAAATGCGCGTACCTCTGGGGGTTATTGGCATTATTTATGAAAGCCGCCCGAATGTGACCATTGAAGCCGCCAGCCTGTGTCTGAAATCTGGCAATGCCACTATTTTGCGCGGTGGATCAGAATCGATCGCCAGTAACCAGATGCTGGCAGCCTGCATACGCACTGGACTGGCGGCTGCCGGCCTGCCCGAAACCGCCGTCCAGGTGGTTGAAACCACGGATCGTGCAGCCGTTGGCAAACTGATCACCATGCCCGAATTCGTCGATGTGATTGTGCCTCGCGGGGGCAAGGGACTGATTGAGCGCGTCAGCAAGGAAGCCCGCGTGCCGGTCATCAAGCATCTGGATGGTATCTGCCATGTTTATCTGGATCGCTTTGCCGACAAGACCAAGGCCCTGAACATTGCCGTGAATGCCAAGACTCACCGCTACGGCACCTGCAATACCATGGAAACCCTGCTGGTACACCAGCAGGTGGCGAATGAATGGCTACCGGAACTGGGCGAAGCCTTTGCAGCACTGGGTGTCGAATTACGCGGTTGTGACCAGACCCGCGATATTCTTAATAGTATTCATGCGGCTACAGCAGCCGACTGGGACACCGAGTACCTGGCACCGATTCTGTCCATCAAGATCGTTGCTTCGATCGATGACGCCATTGAGCATATCAATCGCCACGGCTCACACCATACCGACAGCATCGTGACCGAAAACTACACCTTGGCGCGCCAATTCCTCACGGAAGTCGATTCCAGCTCCGTGATGATCAATGCCTCAACCCGTTTTGCCGACGGCTTTGAGTACGGCTTGGGGGCTGAAATTGGCATCTCTACCGATAAAATTCATGCCCGTGGTCCAGTCGGCCTGGACGGTCTGACCTCACAAAAATACGTGGTATTTGGTAACGGCGAAGTACGTACATAATGACGTTAGCAGCGGCAGCCTGTCGGGCTGCTCCCTGGGCAATCCTGGGTGGTACGTTTGACCCGGTTCACATCGGCCACCTGCGTATTGCCCTGCAGCTGCGTGATGCCGGCTTTGACCGTGTGTTGTTGATGCCTAACCGCATTCCGCCACACCGGCCGTCGCCACGGGCGTCATCCAGTCAACGTCTGACCATGCTGACCCTGGCTACCCGTGATCTTGACGGCGTGGATGTCAGTGACATTGAACTGCAACGTCCTGAATGCAGCTACAGTGCTGTCACCCTGGAGCTGCTACGCACTTTGTACCCGGAAGTCACCTTCAGCTGGGCGATGGGTACCGATGCCTGGCTCAGTTTTGACCGCTGGCATCGCTGTGACGACATTCTCGATTTGGCCAACCTGATGGTAATCAGTCGTCCGGGGGAACGGCAACCCGTCGCCCCCTGGCAACAACAACAATGGCTGGCACGACAGGCCTCGCTGGATGAACTCCTGGTAAGTCCGGCCGGCCGCATTTGTCAGCAAACCTGGCCGGGGCTGGATATTTCAGCGTCAGGCTTGCGCCAGAGTATCGCCGAAGGCGAGAATATCCGGTTCCTTACTCCAGACCCTGTGCTGGACTATCTCACTCAACACCAACTTTACCGATAAGTAGCGAATGCAAACTGAGCAAATCAAAAATCTGGTCGTCGATTCCCTGGACGATATGAAAGCCAGAGACATCATTATTCTGGATGTACGCGGTCGTACTTCAGTGACCGACTGGATGATCATTGCCACGGGGACGTCAAACCGCCACGTCACTGCCGTTGCCGGTCATGTTGAAGAAAAAGCCAAGGATGCCGGCCTGCGACCCAATGGTACTGAAGGCCGCGCGGTTGCCGACTGGGTACTGATCGACTTGTTCGATGTGGTCGTCCACGTCATGACCGATCAGGCGCGCCATTTTTACGATCTGGAGCGGCTCTGGGGTGAGCCGGCGGACAGCACCAGCCAGGAAAATTCGGCGGAATGAAAATCCGGCTGCTTGCTGTTGGCCAGAAAATGCCCTCCTGGGTTACCGAAGGCTATCAGGAATACGCCAAGCGACTGCCTGCCGATTGCGCGCTTGAACTGGTCGAAATCAGTCCGGGTTATCGCAGCAAAAGCAGCAGTAAAGAAAAAGCCATGCAGCAAGAAGCTGATGCCCTGCTGAAAGCGATTCGGCCGCAGGAACATCTGGTCGCACTGGATGTCCTTGGTAAACCCTGGTCAACCGAACAGCTTGCCAGCCAGATGGGACAGTGGCGTATGGATGGCCACGATGTTGCTTTGGTCATTGGTGGCCCGGATGGCATCGCCCCCCCCTTGCTGACGCAGGCGAAACAGCGCTGGTCGTTGTCCAGTCTGACCTTGCCCCATCCGCTGGTACGTGTGGTAGTGGCAGAACAGATCTATCGAGCCTGGACCCTGTTGCAGGGTCATCCTTACCACAAATGAGGCCTGCATGTGGGAGCACTCCTTCCGGGACAAATCAGCTGAAGTAAAGCTGTTTCGCTCTCGCGCCATGATTCTGGGCCTAATTATTTTTGCCTTGCTGGGAGTGCTCGTCTGGCGTATGGCTTATTTGCAAATTACCCTGTACGAAAAATACCAGAATCTATCAGAAAACAACCGCATCAAGATCCAACCACTGCCCCCAAAACGTGGGCTGATTTATGATCGTAATGGTGAACTGCTGGCAGAAAATGTGCCATCTTACAGCCTTACGCTAGTGCCTGAACGCGTCCGCGACATGGATGCCACGCTGAGTTTTATTAACGACATGATCGGTATCTCGGAGCGCGACCGGGAACAGCTCGACAAGCGTCTGGAACTGCGCCGCCGCCCCTACGAACCGGTCGTTTTGCGCCACCAGCTCACTGAAGTCGAGATTGCCAAAGTCATGGTCAACCGGGTTTACCTGCCCGGCGTCGATGTGGAAGCCCAGCTGGTGCGCCACTACCCCCAGGGTGAAACCTTTGCCCATGTACTCGGTTATGTCGGCCGTATCAACCAGCGCGAACAAAACCAGCTGGACACCGACAGTGAGACCAAACGCCGTTATAGCGCCACCCAGTACATTGGCAAGCAGGGTATCGAAAAACATTACGAAAGCGACTTACACGGCGAGCCCGGCTATCAGAAAGTCGAAACCAACGCCCGAGGCCGCATTCTGCGAGTGCTGGAACAATCGGATCCGGTTCCTGGAGAAGATCTGACATTACACCTCGACAGTCGTTTGCAACGGCTGGCGCAACACCAACTGGCCGGTCGTCGTGGTGCCCTCGTTGCCATTGAAGTAAAAACCGGCGGCATTCTCAGCCTTTACAGCAATCCCGGCTTCGATCCCAACCTGTTTGTCACCGGCATTTCCCATACCGACTACAACGCCTTGCGTGACAACCCGGACCTGCCCCTGTTTGACCGCGCCATTCGTGGTCGTTACCCCCCCGCGTCCACCCTGAAACCCTTCATTGGCCTGGGTGTTGCTGATATGGGTGTAACCAGCTGGAGCCGTACTATTTTTGACACCGGCAGCTTCACCCTGGAAAACAGCGATCGGGAATATCGGGACTGGAAGCGTCAGGGTCATGGTGAAGTCAACCTCGAACGAGCCATTGTTGAATCCTGCGATGTCTATTTTTATGATGCCGCGGTACGGGCGGGAATCGATCGATTGGAGCCATTTCTGGCGCAATTCGGTTTTGGCCAGAATCTGGCCATTGATGTGGATAATGCCTTCTCCGGCTTGTTGCCAGGACGCGAATGGAAACAGCGCCATCACAAGGCCAGCTGGTATGCCGGAGACACCGTCAACCTGGGGATTGGCCAGGGCTATATCCAGGTCACGCCATTGCAACTGGCAACCGCTACTGCGGTGATGGCCAACCGAGGCAAATGGATGGCACCACGGTTGCTGGCAGCTCATAGCGGCCAGTACGAAGCCATTGATGCAAGCGGGGTCGAGGACATAAAACTGAATAATGAAGACAACTGGGATCGGATGTTTGCAGCCATGCGCAAGGTGATCAGCAGTCCTCATGGCACTGCTCGGGTACTGCAAAAGCATCTGGAATTCTCAATAGCCGGCAAAACCGGCACCGCCCAGGTCGTTGGTATCAAACAGGATGAAGAATACAACTCCGATGCGCTGCGTGAGCGTCTGCGTGACCATGCCCTGTTTATTGCCTTTGCTCCGGTCGAAGATCCCCAGATTGCCATTGCCGTAGTGGTCGAAAATGGTGAATCAGCCGGGCGTACAGCAGCCCCCATTGCCCAATCGGTGATCAATCTTTATCTCAGCGGAAGCACTGGCGAATGAGCAGTTCTGACTTTACCCGCACACTCGGCAGCGGCGCACATCCAGGATTTGATCGCAGCCGTGCCCTGTTCACCCGTATGCACCTGGATCTGCTGCTGCTGGTACTGCTGCTGGTTCTTTGCCTGACCGGCTTGCTGATTCTCTACACCGGCAGTGGTAAAGATCTGCATATGCTGACACGCCAGGCCATTCACATGGGTATTGGTTCGCTCGGCATGATTCTGGCTGCACAACTGCCGCCACGTTTTTATCAGCTGATTGCCCCCTGGGCCTATCTTGTTGCCCTTGCAGCACTGCTCGGCGTCCTGATTGCCGGGGTAGACGCCAAGGGGGCACAGCGCTGGCTGGCGTTGCCCGGCCTGCCGCGCTTCCAGCCTTCCGAGCTGGTCAAACTGATACTGCCATTGACCGTCGCCTGGTATATGGCCAGACGTCCGGTTCCACCGCATATCACCGACTTGCTCAAGGCCAGCGTGATTATTGTTGTGCCCACCATACTGATTCTCAAACAACCGGACCTGGGCACATCCCTGCTGATTTCCGCGTCCGGTTTGTTGGTATTGTTTTTTGCTGGCATGTCCTGGCGGCTGATTGGGTCTCTGATCGCTCTGGTCTCCGCCTGTGCACCCTTGATGTGGTTTTTTGTGATGCACGCTTATCAGAAACAGCGGGTACTGACCTTCCTCAATCCAGAAAGCGACCCGCTGGGTTCGGGCTGGAACATCATCCAGTCAAAAACCGCCATTGGCTCTGGCGGCATTGAAGGTAAAGGCTTTATGCAGGGCACCCAGTCACAGCTGGAATTTCTGCCCGAGAGCCATACCGACTTTATTATTGCCGTCTTGGCAGAAGAACTGGGACTGATTGGCGTTTTACTGCTGCTGCTGCTGTACTTTCTGATTATATTTCGCTGCCTGGTACTCAGTAGCCGCTGTGAAACCTTGTTCGGCCGACTGTTGGCTGGCAGTTTGTCTGTTACCTTTTTTATCTATGTGTTCGTGAATATCGGTATGGTCAGCGGAATTTTGCCAGTGGTTGGTGTCCCATTGCCACTGGTCAGCTACGGTGGTACGTCGGTGGTCAGCCTGATGGCCGCCTTCGGCCTGATCATGTCAATGGCGACACATCAAAAACGTTAATCTACACAACAGGGAATTAGTATGACCAGACTCACACGTCAACTGGCACAGACCTGCCTGGTTGTCAGCCTCGGAGGCTCAGCCTTGGTACATGCCAGCTACGATCAGCATGCACGCTTCAATGAGTTTGCCGCCGAGCTGGAAAAGGAATATCACATCCCCCCGGCAGAAACCAAACGCTGGCTGGCGGAGTCAAAAAAACTCGATTCCGTGCTGGAAGCAATCGCCCGACCAGCGGAAAAAACCCTCGAATGGGATGGCTATCAGGACATATTCCTGACCCCAAAGCGGATTGAAGGTGGCAAGTCCTTTATGCAACAGCATGCCGGGCTGTTGGCTGCGGCAGAGCAAAAATACGGTGTTCCGAAGGAAATCATCAGCGCCATCATCGGCGTTGAAACCTTCTACGGCAGCCGCCAGGGCAACTACCGGGTACTGGATTCACTGGCAACACTGGCGTTTGATTATCCCCAACGGCCTATTTTCTGGCGTGAATTAAAAGCCTTTTTCTCCCTTGCCAAAGCAGAACAGCTCGACCCCGGTACGGTCAAAGGTTCTTACGCTGGGGCCATGGGCTACGGCCAGTTTATTCCGACCAGCTTCCTGGCCTATGCCGTCGACGGCGATGGCGATGGCAAACGTGATTTGTGGTCGAGCCCGACAGATGCAATTAACAGCGTGGCCAACTACTTCCGTGTCCACGGTTGGCGAACTGGTGAGCCCGTTGTACAGCGCGTACGGGTCAGTGGTCAACAATACGAGACGGTCGTAAATGACAGCCTGAAACCCAAGTGGACGGTAGCGCAACTGGCCGCCATGGGCGTGTCGGCGACTGAGCCAGCATCAGCTGATGCCCCCGCCAGCCTGGTCAAACTGATCGGCAAACAGGGCGCGGAATTCTGGCTGGCACAATACAACTACTATGTTATTACCCGTTACAACCACAGCCGCCTCTATGCCATGGCTGTCTACCAGTTGAGTGAGGCGCTGAAACAGTGAAGACCGGTTTATGGCTGATCATGGCGCTGCTGCTCAGCGCCTGCAGCTCGCGTTATCAGCACAGGGAAGACTTCAGTCCTCCGGTGCCACCCGATTTGTCCACCCTCAAGGAGCCAACTCCAACGTCTGAAGCACTCAGCGTGATGGGGAATGGCCCCACCTACAAGGTGCTGGGTAAACGCTACCAGGTGCTGGAGCAGCCCCGTACTTTCCGCGAGGCCGGCACGGCATCCTGGTATGGCATGAAATTTCATGGCCACGCCACCGCCAACGGCGAGATTTACGATGTCTATCAGTTCACCGCTGCGCATAAAACCTTACCGTTGCCCAGTTATGTAAAAGTGACCCGGCAAGATAATGGTAAAAGTGTTGTCGTGCGGGTCAACGATCGCGGACCGTTTTACAAGGATCGTATAATCGATCTGTCGTACGTCGCCGCTCACAAGATTGGTCTGGATATCTCCGGTACGGCCCCGGTCACGATCGAGCTGCTCAAGCCGCCTCTGCCAGATAAAGTACGCTGGGTACAGGTGTCTGCCCTGTCCGACCAGCCAAGCGCCAACAAGCAGCAGCAAGCGTTACGTGACGCCCTGAAGCCGCTGACCTGGCCGGTCGAGGTCTACCAGGGCAAGCTGAATGGCAAGCCCCTGCACAAAGTACGTATTGGCCCGGTGCCGGAAGGAAAGCCGCTGCAGGACTTGCTCGCCCGGCTGGATAAATTGCATATCAACAACCCGGTCGTACTCGGAGCGCACCAGCTTAACTAACAGGCTGCCACCAGTCCCCTTCCCGCTGAGGAATTAATGCGCACAAAAAAAAGGGCCATGACCAAATTGGTCAGGCCCGAGGCAAGGGTACTCAGCGCAGAAAATTGTTACAACCGGTACTTATTCACCCGTACCGTGTTTTTTAATGTCTTTACGAATGGCCAGGTAAACACCTGCAAAAAATACGCAGGTCAGGCCCACAATTACCAATCCTGAAAAAACGACTTCATCCATAAACATAGTGGGATACCTCACTCACTGTCGATCATGCGTTTGCCTTGTTGAGCTCAATGTAACAGCCTGTGCCGGGGCCAGATTGACCCATATCAAGTGGATTTTTCTGTCATTGCCCTAACCGCTGCTACGCTTGATATGTATCAAAATCGGGAATTGTGAGCCATTTGGTGGCCTGCTTATTGCGCTGCAGAATGAGACTGTATAATTTTGTCAGAGCTGTATAAGGATCACCGGACGCTGATCGCCCGGGAGTACATTCGCCGCCGCTTTGGTAAGGAATGCCCATGCATCATCATATTGATCCGTACCGCAGGGACTCATACAGCCGAATCCCCATCTTGCTACTGGCCGCACTGGCACCGTTGCAGCTGAATCCCTGTCGCGCCGCCAGTGTCAGTGACGCGGCACCATCCGCGCCGGCAGCGGTTACCGAAGCAGCCACCCTAGAAACTTTGATAACGTCCATCCGCGCGGGAGATTTCAGTTCCGCCTATCAAATCGCCCATACACTGCTGGCAACGTACGAAGGTGAGGAAGCTTTCGATTTGATGTACGGCAGCGCCGCACTGGAAACCCACAACCTCAACGAGGCCTGGTTTGTATTTGACCGGCTACATAGCCGTTTTCCACAAAATCTCAACTACCACTTCGAGCTGGCGCGCTGCCAATATGCCATGGGGCAGATGCTGGCTGCGGAAAGTGGTTTTCAGACGGTGTTGGCAGCGGATCCGCTGCCAGCCATCGCCACCGCATCCCGTAACTACTTGCAACAAATCAGTCAGCAACAATCCCGTAGCCGACGCTCCTGGTCGGTGGCACTGGCAACAGCAGCCGGTTACGACACCAATATCAACACCGCCACCAGTGAACGGGAAATCGACCTGTTTGATGGCCAGTTGAGCGCGATTCTGAGCGAAGAACAGCGCGCCATACATTCAGGTTATTTTCGCTACTCTGCCGCCGCCCAGATGAGTTTGCCGCTCACCAGCAAGCGGCGGGTCTACAGTAGTGTCTCCTTCGCTCGCAAAGACAATAACGGCAATGACACCTACGACCTTGATGCCGTTCAATTCCGGGCGGGTGCCCAGCAGCTGCTGGGACAACACCAGCTGAATGCCAGCCTCGACTATGAATACTACTGGCTTGGCCACGACAGCCTGCAATCCATGCTGCAACTGACGACAGAATGGCGCTGGAATGGCTGGCAACACTGGCAGCCTCAGCTCGAACTCCATGTCAGCAGCAAAGACAGTCAGCTCAATGATGAAGCCGATACCCTGCAAATCGGCAGCCGGACAGCACTGGCATACCAGCAGGGACTCTGGAGCAGCATGGCGGGCGTCAGCTGGTCGAGCGATCTGGATGACCAGGCTGAACTGGCACGGGATACCGCAGGTGCCGATGCACGGCTGTCTTACCAGTTGAATTCACGTTTGGCACTGCATCTTCAGGGTCTCTATCGGCAGTACGATTACCAGCATGGCAACGATTTGCTCGCACCAGGCAAAGATCGCCAGGAGCACCTGGGTCAGGCCAGCATTGGCTGGCAATACCAGCTCTTGCACTGGCTGACGCTGCACAACCAGTTCAGTTATTTGCGCAACGCCAGTTCCATCAGCGTCTATCAGTATGACAGGGCACTGTTTGAGGCTGGCCTGACGGTCAGCTTCCAGAATTGAAGCGGAGGTTTTATGACAATCAGGATGCGTATCTTTTTTGGCACCATGGTCACCTTGTTCGGACTATTGACGACAATGGCTTATGCCGACGACAACGTCGGTACCGTGATCATGGCACGGGGCGAGGTTACAGCCCTCCAGCTGCAGCAAGATGTCCGTGTCCTCAAGCGCCGCAGCCCGGTTTATATGCAGGATACCGTCACCACCGGCAACAACAGCAAAGTGCAGATACGTTTTAACGACGATGCCCTGCTGGCACTGAATGCCAACAGCAGCCTGGTTGTACATCAGTACCAGCAACAGGCTACCCGCCACGATCAACCGGAAGTGGTCATGCAGCTGATTGAAGGGGGATTCCGGACACTGACCGGTAGCCTTGGCAAGGGCACCGCAGCCGCCTACCGGGTCGATACCCCGGTTGGCAGCATCGGCATTCGAGGCACACTTTACAGCGCCTTGCTGGACAAGGGCCGACTGCTGCTTGGCGTCTGGCAAGGCACCATTAGCATCACTACCGACGCTGGTGATTTTGTGCTCGGTCATGACGCAGATTTCCACTACGCCAGCGTGGATGCCGATGGCTTTACCGGCCTGCTGGAAGCACCGGCCGAACTTCAGGACAACACGGTCGAACAACCGCAAAGCACACCCAACAGCAATCAGCACAATACTTCCGCAGACGCCAACATCGCCAACAGCGACGTGCCACCGCCGCTTGATCAACAGGACAGCGCCCGCCTTCAAGCAATTCTGAAAGCGTCAGTAAATAGTGAGACAGATCCCGACGCCAACCCGGACACTCCGCCGATTGACGACAGCAGCCCGGACAGCCGCCTGACCAATACCGAATATCAGGCATTTTTGTCCAGTCACCGTCTTGGTGCTGTCGCCATGAACGGCGAGCTGCGGGTCGGCACCGTAGTGCAACTGGACGGTGAACAACCGTTATTTGTTGCCGTCAATGAAGCAGGTCAACTCGATGTCGTACGCTTTTCCGGCATCAGCTCAAAGGTCGACCAGCCAGACAACAATTTGGATGTCATTTGGGGTGTCTGGGACGGTAGTGATAGCGATATTGAGGTCTACTCCGATCGCGATTCTGATGAACATAGCGGCTATGACGGCATGGCGCTCTGGCTACACGGTACCCCGACACTGTCTTCCCAGTTGAGTTCTCTGTCTGGCAGTGTGCATTTTGCTGGCAACCTGGGTATCGGCTTTAATAATCTGGGACAGCCGCTGAGTGTTTCCGGGGGGCAGTTTGATCTCGACTTCAACACTGGCCGCGTTTCCAACGGCTCATTATCTGCCGGATTTGGTGATACCGGCGCCGATCTCTGGGCCATCAGCTTCGATGGCAGCATTCAGATTGATGGTAATAATTCACCACTGGTTAACCTGGATATCATGAATGGCCAACACGGCGATATCGGCATCAACACCGGCACCAGTGAGCTGGGTGGCATTCTGGTCGGCGAACAGGCTGATGCCTTCCTCGGTGGATTTGAACTGATCGACAACAGCAGCAACAGCGCCACCGGCGCGGTATTGTGGCAACACGCCAGTCCTAACTGAACACCTCTGACTGACGACTATTTTTGCTGATGCTGAAAGCTGCCGTCCCAGTCTGACGGCGGCAGCATCTCCCACTCTCGCAGTCGTTCCTGAAAGACCTGGTAAAGTTTGCACTGGGGATAACGCCAGACCAATTCGTCAAATGCCTCTCTGGCGGCACGCCAGTTAGCGCAGATATACAGATCCATGGCCCGACGATGATAGTCCAACTCTTCTCGGGTAGCTGCCGAGGTTTCACTGATCAACCCGAGTGGTTCAAAGACATCCAGCGCTTCGAGCTTGCCTTTGACCTGGATACGATCAACAAAACGGTATTCAAATTCCAGCGCCTGATGGCGGGTATTTTCGCCAACCAGCACATCAACCCCGTAATACTTGGTCAGGGATTCCAGTCGTGATCCCAGGTTGACAGCATCACCCAGCACCGTATAGGCACGGCGGTATGACGATCCCATATCCCCCACATTCATCGCACCCGTATTAACGCCAATGCCTGCCACCAGCCGTGGCCAGCCGCGTAATGCAAACGGCTGCTCCAACGTTCTGGTCACCTCAATCATGGCCAACGCGGCGGCGACGGCATGGCTGGCATGATCGACATCGTCCAGCGGTGCCCCCCAGAAGGCCATCACCATATCGCCGACGTATTTGTCGATGGTGCCTTCATGATCAAAAATGGTTTTGGTAACCGGCGTAAAATAACTACTCAGCAGCTGTTTCAGTTCGTTGGCGGGCAAACCTTCCGAAATACTGGTAAAGGATCGAATATCGCTGAACAACACCGTCATTTGACGGTTATCACCCTGAAACTGGTAAGCCGCCGGATCGTCGAGCATTTTTTCAATATGTGCCGGTGGCACATATTGGTCGAACATTCCCTTCAGCGTGCGACGACTTCTGCTTTCATAAACAAAGCCATAACCCAGGTTGAGTATCACCAGGGTAAAACACAACAGAATCAGTGGTGCCAGTGGCAAATCCAGCCCCATCGACCAGCATATCGCGTTAATCACGACCACCAGCAACAGCGCGGCAATACTGGATGGAATCGCTCGCAACGGCCCCATCCCAGGCAATACAACCGACAGCAGCAACCCGGTCAGTATCATTAACAGAAACGTCGCCCCCGGTTCCCACTCTGGACGATAGGGAAAACTGCCGTTCAGGAGTGCATCGATCACATTGGCGTGAACTTCGACACCGGGATACTGGGTACCGACCGGCGTTGTTCGCAAATCAGCCAAACCCTGAGCGCTGGTGCCCACCAAGACCAAAGCACCTTCCAACACGTCGCTTGCCACCCGTCCGGCCATAATGTCAGCGGCCGAGATATACCGATAGCTTCTGGCTGGCCCTTTATAAGGAACAATCACTCGCCCGAGTGCATCGGTGCGCACCTGGATACCCGCCACCGCCAGCTGCCTTGGTACCATGACATCACCCAGACGAACTATCTCTGTCTCCAGCTGCCAATCGAGCAAGTAGATCATCACCATGGCCAGTGACAACGACGGGTACAGTTGATCGCCATAGCGCATCACCAACGGCGTGCGTCTGATACTGCCGTCACGGTCAGTAAAAGTGGAGACAAAACCGGCTCCAGCACTGGCTTCCGCAAATAATGGTAAATTGCCGTTATAGCCCGGGCTGGCCAAAAATGTCATCGGTACACCAGAAGGCAGTTGCGCCACCGGAGCAGGCAGTACGCCGCGCGTATCCGTACTGTTGTCGCTGAAAAAGAATCCTGCCACGACATCTAGCCGTCGCATCGTACTGGCCAGTAAGGTGTCGGGATCCGGGGCCGATTTCATCAGTTCCAGCAGCATTAAACGCTGCTGCTCTGGGACAGTATCCAGCCAACGACCCAAAGGTTGTTGTTCCGCTTCAGCCAGCACAATATCAAGACCAACAACCGCCACACCAGCGTCCGCCAGACGGGTCAGTAATTGCGATAACTGCCGACGGCTCCAGGGCCAGCGCCCCTGCTCTGCCAGCGAGGACTCGTCAATATCGACAACGATAACCGGCACCCTGCTGTCCGCATCACCAGCATAATGATCAGACAACAGACCGAAACGCCAGTCGTACAGCAAATAATCCAAACGCTGCAGCCAGAATCCACTACCACTTTCGAGACGGTTACAGGCCAGTGTCAGACAGACGGTGATCAGAATACCGGCGTAAACCGGCACTCGTCGGCGTAAAAGCCGTTTATCGAAAGGGGCAAAAAACATGTACTGTTTCCGGTTGAAAAAACACCAACCCGGCAAAGATTGATGGGATATTAACCCGACTTGATGAACAACCTGATAAGGTCAATCCGAGACAACTGCACCAGAAATTTACAGGCGTTATCAAACCAGTTCAATATCGCACCAAAAAACAACACATCAATAACAAACTATCCCGAGATAATTCGGCCTCGATAGACTCGGGTAGACGGTCCAATACGCTCACGGTCATCAATCATGGTGGTGGCACCACGGTAGGTTCTATCCATAAGTTGTCTGGATGGTGGCTCCTGGGTCGGCAAAAACTCCTCTACCAGGGCCAACAGATCCTGACTGACGCCGCTTTTTACAAGGTTTCTGAGGTCGTCTTCCAGTGAAGGCGAATCATAGTGAATCATGCAGCCCTGCTCTTCTTTCGCTAATCGCTTTATTTTTTGTAGTAGCGCGATATTGATGCGGTTGAATTCAACCATGTGGTTCCCCCCAAAGTGGTTCTGGAAAGTTCACTGCAACGCTCATACCATAGTTTTGCTCTCGGCGATTATTTGCCCCACGGGACGATCCAGCTGGCGCTCAATGTAGCCGCTAAACTGGGATGCCACACTCTCCCAACTCAATTGTTCAGCCGTTGCTCGGGCGGCTTTACCCAACGCCACCAGATCACTGTCGACCAATGCTTCTGCCGCCGCGACAAAGGCAAAATCTGCAGCATGACCGTCCTCTCCCGTTAATGCCAGTACACCATTAAGACCGGTGCGGACGTGCATATGCGCAGCCGCCAGATCAAAGGCAACCACTGGCAAGGCGCTGGCCATGGCTTCCAGCGTCACCAGGCCGAACGTTTCCGTCACGCTGGGGAACACAAACAGATCCGCAGAAGCGAAATGCCGGGCCAGTGCTTCACCGGTTTGTACCCCGGCAAAAATCACCTCCGGGTGGCTGGTCTGAATCTCGTCACGCATGGGGCCATCTCCGACCATCACCAGTTTGAGATCCGGGCGTGAAACACGCAAACGGTCATAGGTTGCAATCGCCAGCGGGATGTTCTTTTCGGCAGCGATACGCCCGACGTACAGCATGACCCGATCGGCTTCTCCAACCTGCCATGCCTGGCGTAGCCCTGAACTGCGCCGACGAGGGTGAAACAAGGTGCAATTGACACCGTGTGGCAGCACCTGAACATTATGGAAGCGTGATTCACGCAGAAAGGCAGCAACCTCTTCGGAAGGCACCAGAGTCCCGGCGGTACGATTGTGGAAGCGTCGCAACCAGTTCAAAGTCAGTGTTCGAATCCAGCCCAGCCCGTAATAACTGCTGTAGCGATGGAAATTGGTGTGAAAAGCGCTCAGCACCGGAATATGGCGCTCTATGGCCAAATTAAGCGCCGAGTTACCCAATGGGCCTTCGGTGGCAATAAATACAAATTCAGGCTGAAATCGCTCCCAGGCTGCGCGTATTTCACTGCGTGCTGGCCAGCCGATTTGCAAATCAGGGTACATGGGGATGGTCAGACCACGACACCACACCTCCTCGACTTCCGGTTTCCATTCCGAACGGGGGCGGGTGCGAATCAGCTGCACCTGGAAACAACCGGGATCCAGAGCATTAATTAACTGGCGCAAGGAATTCGCGACGCCATTAACGTCGGGAACATAAGTCTCAGTGACAATACTGATACGAAGCGAAGCCATACTTCTCTGGCACTCTGGCTAAATTTGACCAGTGTGCCAGCGCGAACGTGACACTTTGATGAAGCATGACAGCATACCGGGTATTCTCCGCCAGCCATTATCCGCAGAATGTAATACTGGCATCAGCGCTCAAATAATCAGCCACCGTAGCCTGGCCAGTAATAGGCGAAACAGACGTCATCCGCAAACCAGCCAGAAATATCTCAATGCTCACCTGGAGAGGAACGAATAACCCCTCGTCAATATTGCGGATTCAGCAATACATCCCGGCAGGCCCAAAAGCCTGCATTCCAGGATTCGAATCGGTGAAATTCCTAGTGTGTGACTTCTGCAACGTTTAACTGCTGCAGGTTTTCTTCACTCAGTTTGGAAAGCCGATAACGCAACTGCCGTGGCGTCAGCCCCAAAACCTTGGCAGCCATCGTCTTATTACCATTACATTTGTCGATTGCGGCGTGAATATCACTCAGTTCGTCTTCCTGCACGCGCTGGTAAGGGCGAGCATATAGCGTTTTGAAGTTAGGGACGACCTGGGTTGCCAGAATCTGGGCGATTTGCGCGCCAAGGCAGTGCACCAAATCAAGACTGACTTGATCCAGGCGTGCACCACGGAGATCCATCACCAAAACCGCCAATACAGACTGGCGCAACACCAGTGGCACCAGCAGGCAACGATCTTGCAAGGTGAGGCCACAAGCTTGGGGATCAAACCGTTCAGGACGCTCACTACCATCCTTGATAACCAACCACTCTCGCGACTCAAACTGACGACACAGGGCGTGCTGGACAGCAAAGCTGTAAACGCCATTAGTCACGCCGGTTGAACAATACTGCGCCTTGAAACGACTCGGCGAATCGGGCAAAGCAATTGAGACATTGCGCAACTCAGTGTGCTCGGAAATCAGCATCAGCAGGCGCTGAATGCTTTCCTCGTCCTGGTAACGACCTTCAATAATTTCAGTAAGCCCCGTAAGCCAGTGGGCAACGGTAGTTGGCTTGGGCTGGCGGTAGTCTTGGATATCAGCGATTTTATACATGGGCAGATCCTCCTTTGTATAGTCTTTCGCAAACTCCGTACCAGCTATTAGAAACAGGCCAATAAAATTTATCAGGAACCGGTTTCAACAAAAATACCGCTGCAGAAGCCACAATAATGAGCAAAAACACGCTCTATAAGCTGTCTTTCAGAGCTTTTGGTATCAATCCTGTCGTTACCCGATCCCAGTGATGGCAGAAAAAATATTGCGATCTATCAATAACCATTACACTAAAACCAGCACTCATCACAAAAATGCACAAAGAATTATCACAAAGACGACACAGTCGAGTCAAAAGGGTGCAGAAAGGGGGTAACTCTAACGAGGTAAAACGCAGACAATCGGAGTAAAACGAGCCGACGGCCAAAATAGTCGAGATTGCCAGTAGTCTCGCTGGAGGCAAGCCCTCGGCAAGGGTAATCATGCCTCCGGTGTTCGGCATATCTGCTTGTGTTTCAAACGACCTGATAACTAACCAGCCGTGTCTGCGGTCAGGCAAACTATCAGGCAACCCTCAGGCAATGCTGGGATCATCGTCTGGCAAGTACTCTTTTTTCAGCCAACCGGCAAAAAATCGACAGGCGTCCTGGCTGGTCAAAATGCCAGCCAGTCGTTCATGGCGCATAACAACCACTGCATTGATTCCTTCTTCAGCCATACAGGACAGCACGACATCAAGCCGAGTATGCAAATCCACTTTAGCAAAACGTCGCTGGCACATATCACCTGCCGTCAGACCCTGGCTATCTTCCAGATCGTGGCCCGGCAGCTGTGCCAGCTTAATCTCTTCAGAACTCAGCAGCCCGGCAACCTTCACTCCATCCATAACAGGTAAGTGATGACATTTGTGCTGCGCCATTAGATCAGCAGCCTCTGTCAGTGAAGTATCCTCGTTAACATGCAGCGGGAATGCCGTCATTACCTCAGTGAGCGTTGGCATATGTCTCATACAACGGGTCTCCAATATTATTTTTTTGCTGTACGACCGGGGGAAGCGATGATCAGTCGTCAGATGCGCCAGCCGAGTACCTGAAGAAGCGCCGGAGTTACATCCATACGAATGGAACCTCCCCACCCTGTCAGACTCCGATACGACCTAATGTATCAACGATTTGTCGCAAGATTTCCGAGAGCGTCGGATGATCCTGATCAAAGCGGATGGCATACTCCTGCAAACCCTCAACAACATCGGCGTTGTCCGTCAGCTCCATAACTTCAATGTCTTCCGCGACTTTCCTCATCAGTTCAGCAGTCTCTTCATCCAATTCAGGATTGGCTGACAATTCCTCATGTAAACGCTGAAGCTGTTCTTTTAGCGGGCTTCCCATAAAACACCTCTCATTTTCTACAGTCTGCTTGATCATGGCACGTTGTCTGACGATATGGTCATTGTGTATCAGGATACTCTATCAGCAGCTGATCTTGCGCACGATTGTGTGAACCTGATTACATTTAACAACAACACCGATAACGCCAGCGAGTTTTTAGCGAAAGGAACCATTACCGTCAGATGTCATAAAGCAACGCGGTTCAAGCAGGGATCAGTAAAGATGGGACAACGCCTACAAGCATCAGGCTGAGGACGTTGTTCCATTATGGCAAGGGCAGCTGTGACTAGCGGGCGTTCTCAATGATCAAACCGAGCCTGCTGAGAGCCCGTTGGTTTCAGAACAAGGCATGAGGAGCGCGATTGGGCGAGCTAAACAAGTGACGAATAACGCCGTACTGGAAGTCACTGGCCTCAGCCCCAAGGGTCAGAGTCAGGGTCAACATCCCGCCAGGCGGTGTTATTGGACTTGAAAAGGACTCGCCATTCTCGGCGTCCAACGCCTTGCCTGACGGGATTTTTCCTCCTGACAGGCCGTGGCAAATAATTGAGAACGCTCCCTAATACGTCGCCTGGCAGAAAATAGGCATATCACAGGATTCGGCGAGGCGTTTGAAGGCAGGAAAATTGGCATGATCGCCAATGTAGAGCAATGGATTACGAGACAAATCCAGAGATTGCAGTTGCGGCAATATCCGGCCCAACACGTTAAGCAACATACTGTGGCTACTCGCCAGAGGTACCCACAGCTCCTGCTGCCCGGAAATTCTGGACAAAAAGCCAAGTAACAGGTTTGAGTTTTCATCAATACTGGAACGTGAATCGGTATACACCAGGTTCAGCCACTGGCTTTGGGGTAGATGATAAAAATTTGCCATGTGTACAGCCGTCGGCAGCAGATTTTCTGCCAGCAACTGTATTCTGGCCGTCGTTTCCTCGTCAGATACATCCCCAGTATATGGGACTGGTATCTGAACCAGCTTCACACTCCATCCTGGTGATGTGATGAATTCCTCTGGAATCCGGGCAAACATAACTTCCTCAGGCTTACCCAGCCTTTGCGCAGCTTCCATTTTTCCTCCGTTTGACACGGCCTACTGACCGGGCCAGCTATTCGCTACAAGTGAATCTAACGATAGCTATTGCATATGCAGTGCCAATAACGGAAAAACGGCATTTAAAAACAAACAGGCTTACAGGTTGAGTATTTCGACAATCACACTCTTGATGACAAAACCCAGCATGCCCAGCCCCAGTGCAAAAAACAGTACTCCCATCCCAAATTTGCCCGCATTTGAGCGTTTGGCAAGGTCGTAGATGATAAACATCATAAAGCCGATCAAAATGGCAATGCCGATTGTCATGCCTGCATTCTCAACGTGACTGATGTTCATCGGTGTTACCTTCTCCGCAGCTGTGGTAAAAATCGGTGCGACACTTTAACAAAAGCCGCATGGCGCGGCACCCTCTACCGTTACCGTATGCAGGCACCGTTATTCGATGACTCCAGACTTTGATGTATGCATTGTTGGCGCGGGCGTTATCGGCCTGGCGATCGCCCGACAGCTATCCCGCCATTATTCGGTCTTGATACTTGAGCAGGCCGACATGGCTGGCAGCGAAACCAGCAGCCGCAACAGTGAAGTCATTCATGCCGGCCTTTATTATCCACCAGGTTCGCTAAAGGAAACCCTTTGTATCCGGGGCCGGGAGTTGACCTATCCGTTTTGTCAGCAGTTTGACATTCCCCATCAAAAAACGGGCAAGCTTATTGTCAGCCCAAGCGCGGCTCATCCGGAACTGGAACGTCTGCAGCAAACGGCCAAACGCCTCAATATTCCATTGCATCATCTGGACAGCCAGCAAATAAAACAGATGGAACCGGAAGTCGCGGCGGCAGCAGCACTCTGGTCGCCGGAAACCGGCATCATCGACAGCCACCAGTTTATGCAAGCCTTGCAACATCAGGCTGAGCAAGCCGGAGCACTACTGGTTTGTCGCAGCCAGGTCACCGGTGCTCACAGCAGCGGGCCGCTCTGGAAGGTTGACGTCGAAACCCCTGACGGCCCTTGGCACATTCACTGCCGGGCCGTCATCAACGCTGCCGGTCTGCAAGCCATATCACTGATGGCAGCACTTGAAGGAATTAACACCCATACCACTGACACTTCTGTCCACACCAATACCCGTATCCCCCAACTGTTTCCGGCTCGGGGGCACTATTTCAGTTATCAGGGCAAAAGCCCGTTCCGGCATTTGGTGTATCCATTACCCGAACCAGGGCTGGCTGGCTTGGGGATTCATGCCACGCTCGATCTGGCGGGGCAACTGCGTTTTGGTCCGGATGTCGAATATCTGGATCAGCACACGGCATTTGGCCCTTCGCGCTATGCCGTAAGCGCCGATTTGCGCAGTCAGTTTGCCGGAGCCATACGCCGGTATTGGCCAGGCCTGGACGAAAATAATCTGCACGCGGCTTACGCCGGTATCCGGCCAAAACTGAGCGCGCCAGGCTGTCCTGCGGTCGATTTTGTAATCACCCGCAGCGATATCAGTACACCACCGATATGGCACCTGCTGGGTATCGAAAGTCCGGGGCTGACATCCGCACTGGCGATAGCGGAGCTTATTGAAAAAAAACTGGCGGCAGAAATCGGATAACACGGGGCATTACTGACAATGTGTCGCACTAACACTACAACAGTCGCCATGTTTAATGACAAACGCTAACATTTCACTGGTATAACCAATCCCGGCTACTCACGACACACGAATCGTCACCAATTCATCGGTGTATTACCATCACACCTGTCTCCGACAGAACAATGGCCTGCTAGGCTGGGATGATAACGATATGTCAGGAACCGTTCGGGAGCTCAAATGATTCACCCATTGCCAATCGCCACCGTCATTATCGAGGACAATGTGAGTACGATATTGCCTTGTGAGGCCCAGATTCCCATTACGTGCGACCAGTGTGAAGCGGATACCAACGTCAGTATTGCTGATCTGAAAGCGCTGGCACCGATTACCTGCCAGCATTGCGGAGCCAGGCGTGCATTCACTCAGGCAGAGCTTGAAATTACCCGTCTGGTACTGGCCCAGGCCGGTTACTATTTTTCCTGATGCTATACATATCGCGGCTCGCCACTATCTGGGCGGTCACATACTACCGACGGCAATTTGTGTCAGCATAGCCGATACCACCACCGTCATCATGCCGCTACTATCGGCAAATCACTGCCCCCTTGTCATCTGAAATCAAATAAGTGTTTGAAAAATATAACAAAATAAAAGAGGTATAATATTTGCTAAAACAGGATAGATGCTAACCAACCCGCTCACTGAAGAGCAGGTCACATATCCTGAGGTTCACAGCCATGCTACTCAATGCACTCACCAGCTACTTGCAGCACCAGAGCGCCTCCATAACACGGGAAAGTGACACGACCAGCGCGGTTACACAGCCCAGCGGCGACACGTCTCTGACATCTCGTAATACGCCAGACAGCTATCAGCCTTCAACCCGTGCAATCCTGATCAGCGCGCTTGCCAGTGATATCAATGTGAACGAACTGGACGATACAACACTCAATCATCTGCAAGACTCATTGCAGCAGTTCGGTCTGATCAGCCCCCGCGACTTGTCCGGTATGTCACTCTTACGCCAAGCCATGCAGGGGGCAGAAACAACAACCAACTCCGTTGAGTTACTGGATCACCTTGCCGCACAGGAGCAACCGTATCAGCAACAGCAGGCCGTCAAACGCTTACAGGCACTCTTCCACAACCTGGCATCCGCCCAGCCGTCTCCTCAGGCAGCCTGATTACTGTCCAGTCTGCCTGCATTGACTATTGCATTGAGTACTGCATTTCACCCTAATGTCACGGAGCTGAAAAAGAACTGTCACACTGACACCTCAGAGTAAAGAGTCATATGTAGAGACCTGATGGCACCATGACTGCACTCGTAAACCGCGTCACGATTGTGACGGAAACTTTTGCCCCCGAGATCAATGGCGTTGCGCATACGCTGTCGCAACTCGTTGATGGCATGAGAGCGCGCGGTATTCAGGTTCAAATCATTCGTCCACGCCAGCACAAACAGGATCAGCCAGCCAACGAACATGGGCTACAAACCGCGCTGCTGCCTGGCATGCCATTACCCGGATACAAGGAGCTGAAATTCGGCGTTCCCCTCACTGGCCGCATTTCTTCCGTCCTGCAACACTTTGCTCCCGATGTTATTTATGTTGCAACGGAAGGCCCGATGGGATGGGCGGCCGTTCGTGCTGCACGTAAAACCGGCGTGGCCGTCATCAGCGGCTTCCACACCAATTTCCATCAGTATATTGAACATTATCGTATGGCCGGGCTGGAAAAACTCGCCTATCGCTATCTGCGCTATTTCCACAACCGGACCGCCGCGACACTAGTACCCACCCGTACTCAACGTGACGAACTGGACGCCCATGGCTTCCACAATGTGCGCGTGTTATCACGGGGAGTCGACAGCCAGAAGTTCAACCCCTGCCATCGCAGTAACGCACTGCGCCGCTCCTGGGGTGCGGGCGAACATGACCTGGTGCTGCTGTATGTGGGGCGTATAGCGGGAGAAAAAAACATGGATCTGGCGCTGGCGGCCTACCGCAGACTGCTCAATACCGATGAACAGGTACGTATGGTGCTGGTTGGCGATGGCCCCGAATTACCCGCCATTCGCGCCCAACATCCCGAAATCATTTGTTGTGGCATGCGCCGTGATGAAGATCTGGCCGCTCACTATGCCAGCGGTGATATTTTTCTGTTCCCGAGCAAAACCGATACGTTTGGCAATGTCGTCACCGAAGCCATGGCTAGCGGGCTGGCGGTTGTCAGTTTTGACTATGCCGCCGGTCACGAGCATATCACCTCCGGCACAACCGGTATGCTTGCCCCATTCGGCGAAGACGAAGCCTATATCAAGCAGGTAGAAACCCTGTCCGACAGCCCGAATTTACTGCAAAAAATTCGTCAGGAAGCCCGTTCACGTGCAGAAAAGATTTCCTGGAACAGCATTGTGGACGAGTTCATCCAGCGCCTTAGCGGCGCCAATACCAAGGTAACCCCTAATGGCAATCGCAAAGCAGTTACAGCCAAAGACAGCGCTACTGTTCAGTAAAGCCGATCGATTCGAGCTGAGCCTGTGCCAGCTGATGAACCGGATGGGATACAATCGCAGCGTACGCCTGTTTTTCAAAGGCATCAGCCGCGCAGGCGACGGCGAGTTCTGGTATGTACTGGGGCTGCTGTTGCCGCTGATATTCGGCATTGAAGGACTGGCCGCACTCGGCCATATGGCCATCACCGGCTTACTTTGTGTCGGCATCTACAGCCAACTGAAAAACAGGCTGGTACGCCAGCGGCCTTATATTTCGTTTGCAGCCATTCAAGCACACACGGCTCCGCTGGATCTTTACAGTTTCCCGTCGGGACACACCATGAATGCGGTTAACTTTACCGTGCTGATCAGCTTTTTCTTCCCGCTACTGTTCTGGGTGGTTGCCCCCTTTGCCCTGCTGGTGGCACTGTCCCGCGTTATTCTGGGGATGCACTACCCGACCGACGTGCTGGTTGGCGCGTCACTCGGTATGTTGCTCAGTTATGGTTCTCTGGCTATTTGGCCGGCAGGTATGTTCGCGTTTATTATTTACTAAGAACCACACGTTATCGGCTTGGTCGCAACACTCGTTATTGCAACACTCGGCTGCACTTCACCCAAACAAGCATCAAAACAGGCGTCCCTGGGCCGGGTCGCTACCGCAGTGTCTGGCACCAATCCCCAGCAGACGTACCTTTTTATCCTGACGTCGCATGGCGCTGGAAATCAGCCGGGTAAACCCATTGAGATCGGCCGGAATATCATTATCGGCCATCGTCGTTTGGGTAAAATCAGCGAATTTGACCTTCACAAAAGGGGCCAGCTCTTCCGCACGCCAGCCAGTATTCACCACTCGTTGCTGCCAGCGCAGCCACAAATCGGGTAACTGCAGCAGGCACTCGGCTTCACTGTCCAGATCGCTCTGAAAAGTTCGCTCGACACTGACCGTCTTGCGTTCTCGAACCTCCCGCAACGGCCGATGATCAATACCATGACAACGCTCGTACAGGATTGCCCCCATACGGCCGTAACGATGGATCAGATGCCCCATGGATAACGCCTGCAAATCGGCACAAAGGTGCAAGCCATCAGCCGCTAGCCGCTCACCCAGTTTTGGCCCGACTCCGGGAATTTTACGTATCTCAAGCTGACGCACAAACGCCGCGACCTCATCGGCAGGAATCTGCCGGAGACCATTCGGTTTGTTGATATCACTGGCGATTTTAGCCAGATACTTGTTGGGCGCAATACCGGCAGACACCGTCACACCGACCTGGTGTGCCACTTCCTGGCGAATAGCCTGGGCCACGGCCAGGGCGTTCTCACCAACAGGCAATTCAAGATAGGCTTCATCTATGGAGACCTGCTCAAACACCCGCGCATACTGACGCATGATCGCCATAATCTGCCTGGATGCTTGCTGGTATCGCACCATATCTCCCTTTACCAGCACCAGATCAGGACACAATCGCAGCGCCAGCCCTGATGCCATGGCCGATCGCACCCCATAACGCCGTGCAATATAATTGCAGGTCGAAATCACGCCGCGTCCGGATGGGTCACCCCCCACCGCCAGAGGCAGCTGCCGCAGCGCTGGCTGATCCCTCATTTCAATGGCAGCGAAGAAGCAGTCACAATCGATATGCAGTACCTGACGTGGAGAAGTATCCATAATGCAGCCCCATAAACTGTACATCCATACAGTATCAGATACCCAGGTATGGGGGAATACCCAAATCGTACCGCCAACCAGGCCATAATTTGGGGCATACAGCACTCACTGTCGTGGCGCATACGGTCAACCAGTGTTAGCCTGAAGCAGTTGAAAAAAGGAACCCAAAGTGAACGACGACAACCAGGCAAAAGAAATATTTTTAACCCGGATCGAGAACGATGATCACCTGTTCTCAGTGACACTGGGCTACATTGACAAGTACTACGAATTTTCCGCTGCCGCATTTACTAACGGTGAGCTGGAAAACAGCCAGGAACAGAATCAGGGCTCATGTCGGGTACTGGCACTGGCCAAGCTGCTGCAACTGACGGATGAACAAACCCTGTGCTGCTTTGGCGAACACTATCGCGATGTTCTGGCGAGCCCGAGCGGTGACAGTCATCAGAACATTCGCCAGTTACAACAACATGGCCTCGAAGGCGTACGCTTCGAACAATTGCCATTGAGAAAAAAATAGTATGGCCACGCCTGTGCTGGATATGAAAACCGGGATGACTCCCCTGACCACACTGACATTTCACAGCACTGAGCCAGAGGTCATCAGCGCCGATCTGCAACGCCGACGCTCCGAGGCTCCGGCACTGTTTCAGGGCCTTCCCTGCCTGATTTCCCTGCAGCATCTGGATCCCGAGCAGACCAGCCTTGCCAGTCTGACGACATTATTGCGCCAACATGGACTGGCGCCCGTCGGAGTACGTTACAGCTCAGCGGCATGGCACTCTGCCTGCGATGCCCTGTGTCTGGCAGATTTTGGTCAGTCATCGGTCAAGCCGGTACGGCAGCAACCGACGCCAACGCAGCCGGACAGTCAGGAACAGGAACTACAGCCAATAGCGGCCCGTGCCGTCAAGGTTCACAGCAGCAACGTCCGCTCCGGCCAGCAACTGTACTTTGATGGTGATCTGGTGGTGATGGGCATGGTCAGCCCTGGTGCCGAAGTGCTGGCAACAGGTGATATCCAGATTATGGGCGCGTTGCGCGGCAAGGCGCTCGCCGGTATCAAGGGTAATCCTGATGCCATGATCAGCTGCCTGCAATTTGATGCCCAGCTGACCGCCATTGCTGGCCACTATCAGCTATTTGAAGATGACCACACATTGAAAAACAGCAGCGTACTGGTTCGGTTGGTCGATGACCAATTAACCATCACCGGCTCGGAAAAATAACCAAACCTGCAGGATGAATACCTTGGCAAAGATAATCGTGGTGACCTCCGGAAAAGGCGGAGTAGGAAAAACAACCACCAGCGCTGCATTTGCAGCCGCATTGGCCATGCAAGGCCATAAAACCGTTGTTATCGATTTTGACGTAGGTTTGCGTAATCTGGATCTCGTCATGGGTTGCGAGCGCAGAGTTGTTTACGACTTTGTCAATCTGATACAGGGGGAATCCACCTTGTCCCAAACCCTGATCAAAGACAAGCGGCTTGAAAACCTCTACGTGCTGCCAGCCTCACAAACCCGTGACAAGGACGCCCTGACCATTGAAGGGGTCGAAAAGACGCTTAACGAACTGGCAAAAACCTTCGATTTTATCGTCTGTGACTCACCCGCCGGTATTGAGCATGGTGCTCAAATGGCGCTCTACTTTGCCGAAGAAGCGATTATCGTGACCAATCCTGAAGTCTCTTCCGTACGGGATTCAGATCGCATCATCGGCATTCTGCAAAGCAAATCCCGCTTGGCGGAACAGGGCGGGTCGGTCAAGGAGCACCTGCTGCTCACGCGCTACAATCCAGAACGGGTTGAACGTGGCGAAATGCTGTCAGTCACCGATGTGGAAGACATTCTGGCAATTCCATTACTCGGCGTCATCCCGGAATCCGAAGCCGTACTCAAAGCCTCCAACCAGGGCGTTCCGGTGGTGCACGACAGCGACAGCGACGCCGGTCAGGCCTATGCCGACGCCGTCGCCCGTTATCTGGGAGAGGATCGTCCACACCGTTTTCTTGAGAAGCAAAAAAAAGGCTTTCTGAAACGGGTTTTTGGAGGTTGATATGAGCTTGTTAAAACGATTTCGCAAGGAAAGCACCACCTCCGCGTCTGTCGCCAAAGAGCGTTTGCGAGTACTGGTCGCGCACGACCGGCTACGTACCAACGGCCCGGACTATCTGCCACAACTGGAACGGGAAATACTCGCGGTGATTCGAAAATACGTCGAAGTTGGAGACGAAGACGTCAATGTTCATCTGGAAAACCATGGCCAGACATCCATCCTTGAACTCAACGTGACCCTGCCTGATCGCTAAACCCCTGCGGCCTCGCGTATACCCTCGTCAGTCGGGAGTATTTCGTTCGTTAACCCGCCCGGCCTTCCCAACCAGCACTCTGTGTGGGAAGGCCGGGCAGCGGTTAATCAATCGACAACCCCGCCAGCTTGCACAGCAACTGCACAAACGCCATGCAGTTATCCAGATCAGCGCTTTCATCCATGGTGTGATAACCCGTCGTCGGAATTTGCAGCGTGGTGCCATCCACCAAGCCACCCGACGCTGCCACGATACGTCCCATCTCGGTACTGCCAAGGGATTTGGGAGACAGTCCGGCGGCTACCAGACGACGATTATTATCTTCAATATATTCATCCTTGAAACGATAACTCAAGCCCAGCTGCTCACAGCCGGTGACCAGCGCCTGAGTCAAGTCACGGTTAAACCCGGCGTTGGCATCCTTGTGCCGTAGTACCAGCTGTTGCTCATTGGCCGCCGCGATATCCGGATAGGGACTGGTATCCACCACCACCAACTGGTTGGTGGAGCCACCAAAACGCCGGAACCACTCCAGCAAATAACGCCAACTGCGTCCTGCCTCTTCCTGCGCAGTAAAAAACGCCGTACCACGAAAACCCAGCTCGAACAGATACACCAGAACCGCAGCGGTCAGCACGTTATCCAGTTGTCCGTACAACCGGCCCTGCAGAATCCGCAACTTGTCCTGAAAAGCGACCGGCGTACCGGCCACCAGATGCGACATACCGTCCAACTCAAAAATCAGGTTATTACGGTAAGGACAAATGTAGGCATTACGAATGCTGCCCTGTCCACGATACGCCCCCGACCAGGGGTCATAGGCAAACACCCCTTCACTCACAAAGCGGTCAACAATCTGCAACATCAGCTCTTCAGAAACCGAATTACCCAACAGATCCGAACGCCCGCCACAGACAAAAGCAGCGTACTGAAACTCGTTCGGGCCAGTACATATCAATCCATGGCGGTCAATGTGGGCAGAAAACATCAACGACTCCGGTTCACTGCCCTGTGCCACCAGCAAGCCTTCATACCAGGTGACTTTGGCACCACGATCTTCCAGCTCACGTTGTAACACCCGGAAAAACGAGTGTTCGGCACCCACCACTGACGGGCTGCGGATAAGGCTTTTGATAATGTCCAACAAAGGGGCCGGCAAGGTCATGGCAAATCCTGAAAGCAAAAATCGAAAAAGAGCAGATGACACCGGAACAGTACCCGGTGCCAATGAATGCAGTAAAAATACCTCGCAGACTCGAGAGCAGTTACTGACTAATCGGAAAAATCGACATCAAAACCGAGTAAATCCTCAAGCCTCCTCCGCTCAATAATCGCCTCGGCGCGACGTTTTTTACGTTCATAATCTTCACTGCGATGACGCAAGCGACGCGGAGGCTGATCCTCATCATCATCGTGATTATTCTCAGATTCATGGAAAGACGGGCGCATATTGACCTCCTTTGGTTCATGACACGGGACACCGTACTCAATGCGCTGTTTATCCAGAGAATTCCCCAATAGGAAGTGAATTATCACTATCCTGTCGAGAAGAAAAATTCGTTGGTCTTCATCAAGGTACGCAGTCAAAATCTGCGCCCCCGCAAACCAGCACCAACCGAGTCCCCCTGCCCCGTTGAATACGCCTCTGTTCCGTCATATCGAAGAGCAACTGCTGTGTAACGGCCTGGCCATCTGTCAGCCATTCGATTTGCAGCTGCCATCGACGCCTCTGTCGGAGCTGTCGCATCCACTCCGAACACGCGTTCTGAATCTGGGGGAGCAAAAAAAATTACAACTCGCTGGCACTGGCCGAGAACAGTCACACCAGCTGAATCGTCAGATACGCCGCGACCGGATTCATTGGCTAACAGCACAAGACCCGGCTGAAAAAGCCTGGCTGGACTTTATGGCGCAGCTGCAACAACACCTCAATCGCACGTTGTTACTGGGGTTGTTCAGCTACGAGTGCCATTTTGCCCATTACCAGCCTGGCGACTTCTATCAAAAACACAAAGATGCCTTTAGCGGCCAGTCCAACCGTATTCTCAGTACCGTGCTGTATCTCAACCCCGACTGGCAACCAGACGATGGCGGCGAACTGCTGATTTATAGTGACGAGGAAAGCGACTCGGTAAGATCCCGATTACTGCCCCAACTTGGCACCCTGGTCACGTTTTTAAGCGAAGAGTTTCCTCACGAAGTACTGGCGGCTAATCGGCACCGCTACAGTATTGCAGGCTGGTTCCGCCTCAACAGCAGTGTCAGTAATCGGGTTGATCCTCCCCGTTAATTAATTGCAGATGCGGCCGATAACACTCCAGGTACCTAGACACTGTATAACCGGAGCATCGCCCATGAACTGGTCCAACCTTGGCCTGACCACCAAAATACTGCTACCTATTTTGCTTACCGGCGCACTGATGCTGGTACTGTCTTATATGCAAATCACCACTCTTGAGCGTCTCGCCAAGGAATACGGTCACATCTCCACCGAATACCTTCCCGGCATCAGCCTGGTGCTGAATGCGGACAGGGATTTGTATCAGGCCCAACTGGCTGAACGCAGTCTTGCACTAGGTCTGAAAAATCCGGGACTGGTCAGAGAGCACGCCGACAACTTACAGCAGGTAGCAGACCGTATCAGCAAGATCAAAACACTGGATATGTCTGCCTCAATCCATAACCAGGCGGATACCTTTCTCAGCGCCTTCGGCGTCTGGCGAGACAAGAGCACCCGCTTTGTCAGCGAGCTCGCCACCAATACCCATTATCCTGACGCAGCTGCCAGTATCAGCACCGGCAAACTTTACGACGAGTTCAACAGAATACGTGCTTTACTGGACGCACTGGGTGAGTCCGTTACCCAAGAAAGCCTGTCGGAGCATGTATTGAGCGATCAGGATCGAATCGACTCCCGCAACCGTATTCTGCTGATGCTGGTATTGGCAGTGCTGATTGTCGGTAGTTTCTCCGTACTCTTCCCCAGAGCCATTACCACGCCGATTAATCGCATGGCCAGAGAACTGCAAACCCTGGCCAATGGTCAGGGCGATCTGAATACCCGCCTGGACAGCAACCGCAAGGATGAAATTGGCGAACTGGCGCGCCACTTCAACGCCTTTCTCGACAACCTCAAGGGCATGATCACCCATATCCGTCATGAAGCCAGTGGCATTCAGCACACCACCGATCAGCTGCACAGCAGTGCCGAAGTCAGCCAGCGGGTCAGTAACGACTATAGCCACACCATGGATATGGTAGCCACCGCGAATGAGCAAATGGGTCTGGCCATCCAGGAAGTATCAAGCAATACACAGCAGGTATCTGCAGAAGCACAAGCATCCGATCGAACCGCCAAAACCGTCGCCAAAGAATTTGGCCTGGCGATGGACGAATTACGCACGCTGGTATCACGGGTCGATGATTCCAGCGAAGTAATCCGGGCTTTGGAAGCCGAAACCACCAATATTGCCTCGGTACTGGATGTGATCAAGGGGATTGCCGAACAAACCAATTTACTGGCACTGAATGCCGCCATTGAGGCCGCCAGAGCCGGAGAACAAGGTCGGGGCTTCGCGGTGGTCGCCGACGAGGTACGTACACTGGCCAGCCGCACCCAACAGTCGACCGGCGATATCAATGAAATGATCGAACGCCTGAGAGCCGGTGTCGAACGCGCGGTAGGAGCCATGAATGAAAGCCAGCACAAGGCCGAACAAACCGTGACTCATGCCAGCCGCTCACAAGAAAATATCCAGACCATTTCAGACTCGCTGATGAATATCAGTGACAACATCCTGCAAGTCGCCTCTGCGATCGAGGAACAGACGTCGGTTATCACCGACATCAACCATAACCTGTCGAGTGCCAAAACGCTCAGTGCCCAGGGCAAAAGCAGTTCTGATACCGTGAACAACTCGGTCAGCGACCTGCGCTCCAGAGCGGCCAGCCTTAACCATCAGGTCGCAGGATTCAAGGTCTGAGCAACACCCTCACCGCCAGCAGATACTGCAATCCGGCACTGCAAATCCGGCACAAATGCCAAGTCGGATTGCAGTGCCAAATGACGGTTGTGGTTGTAATGGTTCTTCCATTAATCCAGTGTCACCACCACTCGACCACGCACTTTACCTTCCAGCAGTGCAGTCGCCGTTTCGATGACGTGCTCCAGACCAATCTCATGAGCAATCCCCGTCAGCATGGATTCATCCACCAACCCGGCCAGCTGATCCCAGGCAGACACCCGATCGGCTTTCGGTCGCATCACGCTGTCTATTCCCGCCAGCGTCACACCACGCAGAATAAATGGCATCACCGTGGTGGCCAGATCGGCTCCCTGAGCCAGGCCACAAGCGGCAACGGTGCCACCATAACGGGTGCTCGCCAGCACATTGGCCAACGTGTGACTCCCCACCGAATCCACCGCCCCAGCCCACCGTTCCTGCTGTAACGGTTTGCCCGGCCCGGATAACAACTGACGATCGACAATCTCGGCGGCACCCAGTTGTTGCAGATAATCCACTTCATTCGGGCGTCCGGTTGACGCCACCACCCGGTAGCCCAAACGGGATAACAAGCCGATCGCAAAACTGCCAACACCGCCATTGGCACCGGTGACCAGAATATCGCCCTGCTCTGGCGTCACGCCGTTACGCTGCAAGGCATGCACACACAGCATGGCGGTATACCCTGCAGTGCCTATCGACATTGCCTCACGGCCAGACAGACCTGCTGGCAATCGAATAAGCCAATCACTGTTCAGCCGCGCACGCTGGGCCAGCCCGCCCCAATGCACTTCACCCACACCAAAGCCGTTTAACAACACCGTGTCACCCACCGCAAAGGCATCACTGCTGCAGGCTTCGACCGTGCCGACCAGATCAATACCGGGCACCATGGGAAAGCGGCGGACAACCGGGGCCTTGCCGGTAATCGCCAGCCCATCCTTGTAGTTAAGGGTAGAATAATGAACCCGTACCGTCACATCGCCCTCTGGTAACGTATCGTCCTCCAGTTGCGTCAACTCGGCGTGGTAGCCCTTGTCATCCTTGTTAATCTGAATCGCCTTGAACATTACAGCCTCCGTCCGGCTACGCCGGTGTTGTGAATCTATGACACTCACGGCCAAATTAGACCGATCGTCTTTTATTGATTTGAAAAACACCCAGCTGTTATACCCTGGCGTTACCCAAGGTTGATTTACCCCCGTGTCAGAGAAGCCAGAAACCAATCACGAAAACGTCGCATCGGTTGGGTGCTGCGCTCCAGCCGCGCCCGCATCACCGCACCTTCCCAGCCAACCCAAAAGATATTAGCCAACACTGCACAGTCTTCGTTGACAGCGATCATCCGTTGTTGCTGTGCCTGTTCCAGGCACTGCTGCAGCTGCAGCTCCCAGCCAGCCAAGATGGCTTGTAACGGCTGGCGCAGGCTCTCCGGCAACTGGCCCACTTCCTGCCCCAGGTTGCCAACCAGACAACCACTGCGGTAGTCGTGCTGCTCCATCCAGCGCATCGCACTATTGGTAAAATGTTCGATCTGTGCCAGTGCGGGCAGCTCGCTGTCGTGAAAGCTGCGCGCCAGTACCTTGTCAAAATAGCGGCCATAACTTGCTACTACCGCCGCAATATAGGCCTCTTTACTGGCAAAGAAGTGGTAAAAAGACCCTTTCGGAACACCTACCCGCTTCAGTACCTGGTCGATACCGGTTGCCGCAAAGCCCTGCTCCGTCAGTACATCTATGCCACTACGCACCAGTAATGCACGGGTCTCGCTGACACTGCGACCATCTTTGGGCGGGCGTCCGCGGCGACGGGGTGACTCGGCGGCGGTGATATCGGCGGGCGTTGGTGTCGTTGGTTTATTCATTCGTATATATTAGACCGACTGTCTCATTAATGACAAGCCCCGGATTCCCCCCCGCGTTGTCCAATCTGCTCCGTCAGCCGTGTTATCAAGGGTGCTGGAAATCGATCAGCTCAAACGTCAGAGTGCCGCCCTTGAACATGGCCAGATCCAGCGGTTCTTCTCGCACCAGCCGTACCAGTCCCACCCCGGGTGCGTACCATTCCGACTGCACAATCTCGACCTCTTGATAACCCAGCCTGGGATCGGCGTACAATCCGATCACGGCGCGGCCTTCCACCCTCACACAATCGTGAAATTCGCCCGCCGGAGTGGATAACTCCAGCCCGGTTGCAGCCAGCTCGTAGGTCATATCAAATTCATTGCTGCCCCGATTCCAGGCAACATGGCTCTGGGTGCTGTGAATGACATACGGTCGGGTTGACTGATTCCAGGTAATGCCCTGCTCCAGTTCATCCGCTGGCGGTAGCACCAGTACGGGTTCGGTATCCAGCCGGGGGGCTTTTTCAATCAGAGTACGCTTGCCAACCCGATAGGTGCCGCTGATATTCCGCAGCAGATAATAATCGGTGCCATCACTGGTGTGGCGCACCGTCATTTGCGCAGCGCCGATCAGGCTGACCAGTTCGGCCGGAGTATCAATACGCCGGGTGGCCACGTCAAAGCGACGCACCTCACGGGCATCGGTGCGGTCTTCCGTCACCTGATACTGCCAGCGTAAACCCGGCTCCAGGGGGAAATAATCATCTGCGGCCGGAGCCTGACCACAGCCCGACAGCAGCGCCGCAGCAAGCACCGGCAGCAGGCCAGGAAAATACCGATACCGATACATCGACTGATTGTTCATAGTCTGCTCCTACTTTTCCGGTAACGACGGATCCGGCACCGGAACAAATTCAAGCTCCAGCGGGCGGTCTCCCAACTGGTTGCGGAAGCGTTTGACCTCGGGCAAATCATCGCCTCCCGCCTTCAGTCCCAATTGCAGGTTACCCGCCTTGGCACGGCGCATGGCACTTTCGACCCTGGCGTGCAACTCCTGGTTATACGGCAAGCGATAGGCACGCGGCTCCGCAGCCAGTTGGTCGTCGTATAAATCCGTCAACCAGAGAAAAATCGCCCCTGGCGCACCGCTGCTGTCATCCGGTTCTTCAATCACGGCAAAATGCAGCAGGAACTTGTCCGGCAGCTCGACACTGGCAGGCCACCCCTGGGTATCTTTCCAGCCCAGGTAACTGCCCCAGTACAGTCCACTGGCCAGTACCACCAGCACCAGTTTGGCAACAACCGGCCAGCGACTGCTGATCAGTGCCAGCACCAGCAAGGCCACCAGGGCGGTGTAGGCCAGTAGCAGTAGCAACATGGTTTCAGTCATTTATCCTCTCCCCGAACCAGACTTTTTTGCAGCTGGTTAATATTGGTGACCTTGCCTTCCGGCGTGATGGTAAAGCGGAAGGCCGTGACCTCGTCCCCTTCCTTGCCCAGCACATTAGTGTTGTAAAACAGCACTTTCATGCGCGGATTCACTTCTGCCAGATAGACAGTGACGGGCACCTCCTCTGTCTCAGGCTGAGGCATTGAGGTATCGGCTTGCTGCGTTTTGAAGTAGTGCAGATTGACAATGTATTCCCCTGGGGGTCGGCCGCGAATGGTCAGCACCTCCTGGTTCAACGGGTTATTGATTTCCACACCGTTGACGGTTTGAACGTCGTTGATCATGCCGCGATCATCGCGGTCCAGGTGCATCAAACCAGCCTGCGGCTGCTTGTAACTGACTTGCTTGCCATCCGGACCGGAGAGCCAGATATCAATGTCGTTGGGATTGCCATCCGGCCAGCTGACTGTAATCAGAAACTCGGCCTTGGGATCCACAATGCCGGTTTTGGCGGGCGGGTTCAGCAACACCAGCGCAATCAGAAACAGAAAGGTGAACGTTAACAGAGCGTTAAACAGCAAATCGGTGAAGGGGTCGATTTCAGTGTGTGGATTACGGCGAAACAGCGCCATCAGCTCGACCCGGAACGGGTGTTAAGCATCTGGCCCAATGCCACGGTGTCGGCCACCAAACGGTCAGCACACCGATCCAGCAGCAGATATTGCATACCCAGCAGCACGCTGCAAACCAGTCCGACCAGCGTGGTATTCATCGCCACCCCCATGCCCGACGTCATTTGCTGCATCAGCTCCTTGATATCAGAGGTATCCAGATTCTCCAGCCCCGAGACAGAACCCAGCATCAGAATAAAGCCGACCACGGTGCCCAACAGCCCGAGTTTTACCAGTACCCCGGTAACAAACCAGCCAATCTGGTGACTACCACGCAGACGTTCCGCCAGGATTTCTGCCGCCAGCGCGTTTTCTTGTTGATCCGGGCCGAGTCCCTGTAAATATTGACTGCCCAGCGAGCATTCCGGCGTCAGGGAAGCCAACTGCGGTGCTTTATGAGCAGGCGTCAGGTGATCAAACGCCAGACATTCGCGTGCCAGTACCCAGCTGCGTACGCCACAATGGCCACAGCCAACCACAAACACCAGCAGGGTGACTGCGGTAATCCGGGTTACATCCTGTGCCAGCATGGTATTCAGCACCCCCAGATCCAGTAACAGCAGGGCCGCAAACAGCATCAGCCCGAGTAACAGCAGCCAGTGCAAAAAGACCTGATAAGGATTCTGAGAAGGGCTGGGGTAATGCATACCGCCACCTGTGGTGATGTAGTGATGTAGTGATGTTATTTATCGTTATGGGGTTTTATGTTAGATCGGAGGGCCGTCGGCGGCCAGCGCTACTATAGGACCAGACGGCCCGAATGGGAGTGGCCGAAAGTCGTACTATTGCGGCAGCAGTAGCGCCAGAATCCGGCGTTTTTCTTCATGACTCAGTGGCAGTTCAGCATCATGATAATCAGCAAAACGGCGTATTGAATAATTGAACTTGCGAGCAAATTTTCGACTTCTGGGGCAAAAATAGCGAGTAACACCGGTGTCTATCCAGGTGACTTTACCTTGCGGATGCGCAAAGACATTTTTCAAATGACAATCCGAAAACACCACACCGGCATCTCGCATAATACGCAGATCATCCAGAATCGAATCCAGCCAGCTAATCCGCTGCGCACTGTCCAGACCACCAGACTTGAACAGCTCAAAGACTTCCAGCGCCCCCGCAGCGGCGAGGTCATCCATGATGTAGTAGCCAAGATAACGATAGCGACGGCCCGGTAACAGCCCGACACCCATTTCATGAATAGCAGCCACATGAATACCCAACCGGGTAAGCAAACGGTTGCCCTTCACTTCCTTGAACAGGCGACTGTGCGCCCAGAAGGTTTTGACGTACTCGTGCCAGCTGCGTGCCTTGATCAACTGGAGAACAGACAAACCATTAGCCGTGACGGCAACCGTAGACGGCGTATGATCGATAATCAGTCGATCAGCCGTTCGTACACCGTTATGAGGCAGCTGACGCGATAACTGGAAACAGACAAACGCCTGGGATACCTCCAGCCAAGGCAGTTTTACGTGGGTAATCATCATAAGTGCAATTCCATGGGCCGGTTCAGACAACCGGTAACGTGTTAACGTTATTGAACCAGCCCTAGGGGTCGCCGTATTAGCCCTGCCACTAACAACAGTTTGTTAACAATTGATGACAAGCACCCAAGTCGTTTTATAAACCGACATTTAGGAAATAAAAATCAAAAATACACATAATTTGTGAGCCATTAGCATCAGTTATGCTATTCACGTCACACTTTGATAGCTTGAGTCGGGATATTTGGAAGTGTTAGTCATTCCGAATCGCTGTTTTCCAGATACGGAACAATTGCTATTTGTATTTCTTTTGCCTGAACAGCTCCTTCTGCTCAGGCATTACAAAGCTGAGCTGGGTTTTAACGGGGCTTAGGGGGCGTTCTCAATTAGTTAATGCGTCCTGTTATGGAGAAAAAATCCATCAGGCAAGGCGTTGAACGCAGAGAATGGTGGGCCCTTTTCAAGTTCAACAACACCGCATGATGGATGTTTAACCATAACCCTTCGGGCTGAGGCCAGTTGACTCCAGAACGGTGTTATTCGTCGCTTATTGAGCTCGCCCTGTTTATTAAACACAGGAGGCACTCCTCATGGCTTGTTCTGAAGCCAACGGGCTCTCAGCAGATCCGATTGACCAATTGAGAACGCCCCCTAGTCATACCTCCACCGCCACTGCCACGGATTTGAATGCAGGCGTATGGCTTCTGGGGTCACGCTCAATGCCGGTTAACACATTGGCTTCCGGGTAATAGGCCATCACTGCACCCCGAGTCAGTCCATAGGGGTACACCTCTACCCCTTCCATACAGCCATTACGGGAACGCAAGGTCACGGCCTGTTGTGGCTTGATACCCAGCTCCAGCATATCCTGCGGCGACATCAGTACCGACCAGCGCTTGGGGGTGCCACGATAGCTGTCTGCTTCTTCATAAATGATGGAATTAAATTGCCCTTCGCTACGCACGCTCATCAGTGCAAACGGAAACGCCGCCGACATTTTCAGACCGGGAAGCCTGTGGGTCTGAAAATGCGCCTTGCCAGACGGTGTGGTAAAACTCGGGGTCTTGATCAGCCGGTTGGGAATATGGAACTCCCGTTGGCTGTCACTGATATCCGCCAGCCCTGCCATACCGGGAACCACCCGTGAAATGCATTCGCGCACCCCTTGATGGGATTCAATCGCCGTCAGATCCAGCCCAGGTTGAGACACACCCCGCTTGAGTAACTCCAGCAGAATAGCGCTCTCCGCTTTGACATTGTCCAGCCGGGTAATTCCGCCATCACTGAGGCGGACGTAGTTGAACATCGACTCTTGCGTGGTTGGCTCAAATTCTTCATCCCGGGCGGCAACCGGTAAAATAAAGGCTTCACTGTGCTCCATACCGGAGACATGGCCACGGTTCAGAGTTGTGGTGAGGAACACCTTGGTCTTGACCCGGTCAAGCGCCTCCCTGGCCCAGCGAGTATCCGGTGTGGCATCGAGCAGATTACCGCCCAGCAAGACAGCCAGATCGACGGCTCCGGCATGAGCCTGTTCCAGGCTGGCGAGCGTATCCAGCCCCGTGGTGGTTGGCAGACGGACACCCAACTCCTGTTCAAGCGCCTGAAACACCTGCTCCGGTAACACAGGTTTAACGCCGATGGTGCCAATCCCCTGCACATTACTATGACCCCGCAAGGGCAACAGCCCAGCCCCCGGCTTGCCGACCATTCCCCGACAGAGCGCCAGGTTAGCAATGGCCTCAACGGTATCGGCACCATGGGTGTGATGTGTGACTCCCATCCCCCAGGCAAAAATCGCCTTGGTGGAACGCCCGTACAATGCCGCCACTCGCTCGATATCAACGCGGGCAACACCGGTCCTGTCTTCAATGTCCGGCCACGCCAGCCCGGCCACCTGCGTCAGGAATTCATCACTCCCTTCGGTATGGGCCTGCATAAATGCGTCATCCATCCACCCTTGTTCCAGCAGCGATTTGGCCAGCCCATACAGTAACCAGATATCCGCCCCCACCCTGGGCTGCAGATACTCCGAGGCAATGTCACTCCCCCCCTTGAGCATCGAGCGGGGACTCTTGGGAACCGCAAATTTCACCAGCCCCGACTCTTTCGCCGGATTGATCACCACCACATGGCCGCCACGTTCACGCAGTGCCATCAGCTTGTGCATCAGACGAGGATGATTGGAAGCCGGGTTGGCGCCTATCAGTACCACCAGATCGCATTCCGCCAGATCGGCCAGTTCCACCGTCGCGGTATACGACCCGACGGTGGATTGCAGCCCCACGCCCGTCGCCTGATGGCAGTAATAGGAACAGTTGGTGACATTATTGGTACCGGATAACCGCGCCAGCAGCTGCAAGACAAAACCGGCTTCGTTGGACGAGCGTCCGGAAGAATAAAAAAAGCTCCGCTCCGCCGGAGTCACCTGCATACGTTCGGCGATACGCTCAAACGCTGACTCCCAGCTCAGTACCTGATAATGATCACTGTCTGCGGGCTTGAACAACGGGGTGTTCAGACGACCGAGGTGTTCCAGCTCGTAGCGACTGAGTTGCTGAAAATCGTCCAGCGAGTGTTTGAAGACGGCGGTAGGAATCGGCGCCTGAATGTCCGTCGACTGCGCCTGGATACTTTTGTTGCAGACCGACGGAAACTCATCCAATTCGTTGGTCATTCCCCCATGCTGCCCCCCCATACCCAAACCACAGGCCTTGCAGGTATTGTGGCTTTTCAGCGCCTTGGCAGAATTGATCAGACCAATACGCCCAACGGTCTGCAGGGTATACAGCACCTTTTTCGGACCACCACCGACGATCGTCGGGGCACCCGCTGCACGGGCCGTAGCAAGGACAGAATCAGATTTACTCATAACAGCTCCGGTCAACCGCCCATACCTGATCAGGTGACAGTGACAGAGGCGGTATCAATATGACATCAGGGAGCCAGTAAAGCGCCTCCGGTGTCAAAATCCAAGATCCAAAGCCGACCGTAAAAGTCTTTTACGATCGGCCAGACATCAGATCAGCGGGCGCTCTCCATGATAGAACAAAGCCTGTTGTCGGTGAAAATTTCATCAGCCAAGGCGTTGAACGCAGGGAACGTCTAGGCCAGCCACGACAATATATGATGGCTCTTCGCTACCCCGACCATATAAACGTACATTAACAGAGTCACCACAGCGGCGGGGATACTGCGCTGTCGCACCGCGATGACACCTGCGCCAATCAATACCACCAGCGCCACCACCTTGGCTGTCAGCCAACCATCAACCAGTGGATACTGGCCAATCAGCACACACAGCCAGACGGCAAATACCAGCAGGATCGTATCGATCACGTGCGGCAGAATCTTGACCAGTTTGCTGGAGGCCATCCCGGCTCCGGCATACACCAGTCCGAAACGAATCAGAAACAACAGCGCTGACAAATAAGCCAGGCCAGCGTGAGCGTGTTTTACAGCAGAGTAGTCCATAAGATCCTCAGAAAAGTACGAATTTAAACTTGCAGCCAAAATGTGACCGGGCCGTCATTCGTTAATGCCACTTGCATATCAGCACCAAAGCGGCCGCTGGCAGTATGAACACACTGCCCCGCTGCTGCGACAAAATAATCGTACAAGGATTCAGCCAAGACTGGCGCTGCCGCCGTCGAGAAGCCCGGCCGCAAGCCACGGCCGGTATCTGCTGCCAAGGTAAACTGCGAGACCACCAACAGCTGTCCTCCGGCGGAGAGCAAACTTCGATTCATACGGCCTTCGTCATCCGCAAAGACCCGGTAATTGACCACCTTGTGTAATAACTTGTCGGCCTCTGTCGACGTATCGTCCGGTTGCACCCCCAACAGCAGCAACAAACCACCACCAATCTCGCCAATCACCTTGCCATCCACCGCCACACTGGCGTCAGAAACCCGCTGAATCAACCCAATCATCTGTCTTCCTGTTTAAACTGGTTCACAATTCTAACGCCTGCAGCATAACGATGAATTCAACCCCTGCACATCGTTCGCCTTTGCTGCAGAAACTCGGGTAAGCTGTCGCCATCAAAACCCCATGACAGAGGACAGACTTTATGATGTGCCTGATATCCTCCCGACGGTCTTCAATCGCACGGCTGTTATGCATACTCTGTCTGACCGCCGCCAGTTATGCCCAGGCGAGTACCCAGGTGTACGTAACCCGAGATGCCGCCGGCAACCTGACGTTCAGCGATCGCGCCAGTGCCGACTCGGAAGCCCACGATGTGAATGAACTGCCAACCGTGCCTGCCTTTGTGCCACTCTCAGCAGACCGGGCGCCACCCACTGCAGCACCCGTTCAACCAGAACGTTATTACACCAGCCTGCAAATACTCAGCCCTTCCAATCAGGAAAACATCCCCACCGGCCTGGCCGCCAGCCTGAACATCCTGATTGACGTCATACCGGCGTTGCGGGCAGAAGACACCTTTGTAGTACTGGTCGATGGCAGCCCGATCGCTTCCGGGCACGACAACAGCATCCCCATCAACCAACTGATACGAGGCCAACATTTGCTCGAAGCTGTGATCAAAGACGCCAATAACAAGGAAATACTGCGCAGCCCGGCGGTCACCGTGTATATCCAGCGCCACTCAATTCAAAACCAGCAATTGCAGCGCTGACGCAGCAGTAAAAGGGGTTTGCAGAAAATCAGGTCAACGCCCAAGTCGTCCGACAGGCTTACCGGGTGATCAAAAATGATCAGAAAGTTCGCAGGATGCCAATAGCCACCCCCTTTTCTTTTATATCACCACGGCAACTGGTGGCCATTCTACAAAGGGAGAGAGATCTTGTTGAGTTAATGGCATGGTTGGTCAAACCGGTATTACTCGACCACCGAAGGCAGCAGTTCCAGCAGCCGTGTCAGCTCTTTCATATCACCATGGCCACTGCCGATGGCACGATTGATTTTGTCCAGTACGACACCAAGACCATCGTCAATCCGGATACCTTCGTTAAAGACCTTCGAGGTATCGGCTACGCCCTGCTCCATAATGTTCTGGATTGCCCTCTCCTGTTGTTCGTCCATCCCCAGAAATTGCAAACTGCTTTCCACACCTTCGGCCATCCCTTCAACCACATTGGCAATATCGCGCATAACGAGCTGATAGGAATCATCGACCGAGGCCATCAGACCGCGCATGCTGCTGACCAGGCGCCTGACCAGTTGACCTTCGATCTCCAGGGAGTAAAGGTTATCCAATGCCATGGTTCGGGCATGAGCCCCTTGTAATAGCGAGAACACGTTATCCTTGATGGCACCATATTTATTGCGGTCATCCACCGGCATGTTTTTCACCAGGATGGATACCGAGCCGTAATTCATAATGGAGCGCTTGCCAAAATCAACATAGCGGCCCTGATCCCGACACTCCATCAGTAGCGCCGCTTCCAGCTCCTTGGCCATGCCGTTGGCTTCCATGTTCTTGACCACAAAACGGGAGCGTATTTGCAAACTGCAATTGATGCCGTAGCTTTTTAACGCCTGAAACAGCCGCATACCCAGTTCATCCAGGTTGTTACAGGTATTCACGTCGAGTAAAAACTGGATATTAACGCCCAGATCAGACGTATCGGACATGGCAATAAATGCCATTTCATTGGCGTGTTTCAGTTGCACCTTGAGCTGATCGTTTGCAACCTTGTTAAACAGTACCCGATCGAGCCTTGGCTTCATCTCATCCAGGTCGCTGCGAACCAGGTAGTCATCACAACCGGCTTCGTAAGCACTCATCCGATGTTTGAGGGTTTCACTGTTGGCCAGCATCACCAGCGGTACTTCTGCAGTGGCCGGATCATCCTTGAGCTGACGACAGGCGGCAATGCCAGTTTTAGGGCCAATACTGACCAGATCGACCAGAATCAGCTTGGCATCGTATTGCCACACCCCTTCCTGAATGGCGTCCAGCTGCCCAACCTGATGCAGTGTGTAACCGTCGTCCAGCACCGCTTCTATCTCGGGAAGTGGCCCGATCGCCAGAATGACGGCGTGATATGTCGTTTCCATGTGTTACCAACCATTGCATCCAGTAAACCTTTTAAGGTTTAGACGACAGCCGTGCAATTCGCCAGTGACAGCGAGTATTATCAAGCGACCATCTGCTTTTGCATCACCACACATACCATCACCACTCATACCATCATCACACGTACCATCGCCACACATAAAAGAACAACGGCATCAAGACCGATGACATCAAGACCAATGGTCAACTAAACGAAAGGGGATAACTATTTAATCCTGCACGGCTCTGCGCGAGTGTTGCCGTTGTGCAGGGCAAGGTGGCGAATGCAGCGAAATGACCCGTCCTTTTCACATTCGTCAACACCGCACTGGACGGCGGCAACCCGCGCCCTGCGGAGGCTGCCGGATTAAAGAGATGTCCCCTAAAGCAACAGCAGTTCCTTCGCCTTGTGAATTGCCTGGGTACGGTTTTTTACCCCCAGTTTGATATTGATCTTGCGGGCATGAGTCTTGACCGTATGCAGGGAAATAAACAATTGCGAGGCTATTTCCTGATTCGATAACCCCTCGGCAATCTTGCGCAGCACATCGTGCTCCCGCTCACTAAGCTGAACCCTGGCCGTGGTGGTAAACGTGGATTCTGCTTCTCGTGCCGGAGCATACAGCTCCGGTAACCAGGCTTTGAAACTCATGCTAATGCCTTCCTGGCGCAACTGATGCCCGACCTGATTAAAAATATGCTGACTTTCAGCAATCTGATTACAACCACGCAAGGCCGCAGCACGAATCAACTGGATCAGCATCATGATCATCGGGCTGGAATTACAGCGTAACCACTCATCCACTTCCGCCAGGCAATCATGAAAGCGACCGCACACCAGATACAACCGCGCCTGGGTCGCAGCGGCAAAGTCTGGTAACAACGGGAATACTTCCGGACGCGGCAGGTGCGCTACCGGCTGCCCCTGCAACAATTCAACCAGACAACCCTGGGCGCGATGGTGTTTGCCCTGGGAAATCCAGACATTGGCTTTTACCAGAATCAGCCAGAGGTAACTGGCCGATTCGACGCCCCAACTGTGCATCAAGCGCTCAACCTCATCCAGCAGATCCAGTGCCTGGCGGCAGTGCCCATCTGCGGCAGCAATCATGGCCTGCAGGCCGTAGCCGTAGCAGATCATCACATCCGCCCCTTCACGGCAGTAACGGCTGCCCTGTTCCAGTAAATCTGGCAGCGTATCCGGATGACGATGAGTGACCCACAACAAAAAGGCGCGATACACCATCAGTCGACCCATTGGCACGACCGCAATACGTCCGGGTTTGTCCCGTAACAGCTGAATACCGGCATCAATCAGATCCAGACTGAATTCCAGATGACCCCGGTGCAGTTCGATACGCCCCTGGTCAAACATCGCCAGCGCCTCCAGCGCCCAACCACCATGTTGCCGTGCCAGTTGCATGGCACGTCGATTCCAGGCGCGGGCGTTGTCGAGATCGGTTTCGCCAAGGCTCAGATAGGTCAACGTGCTGCACATCAGAAAGCGAATGCTGTAACGATCGCCCGACAAACCATCAAGCGCTTTTTTACACAGACTTATGGCGCTTTTTTGCTGCCCCTTGAGCCGCGCCAGATACCCTTGCAATGCCGCCAGCTCGGCGTCATCCAGTAACTGTCGATGCATCAGCTGCCGCAACATCGACTCGGCCCGACGCTGCCGATGGCTGACCAGCCAGGCCCAACAGGCCAGTTGCATCAGGCGTGGCGATTGATTCAGCACCTGATCACCAGCCAGCTCACACCAGTCGATCAGACCAGCGATGTCCAGGCTCGCCAGCAAAGCCTCCGCCTGCGACTCCATCCAGGGGGCAAGCTCGGCTGCCATGGCCGTTTTTTGTGCATGCTCCAACGCCCGCACAGGCTGTTGATGCTCGCCGTACCAATAAAAAGCCAGACGGTGCCATTGCTCCCGCTGCACCTCCGTAACGGTCGCAAATATCAGCCGTCGAAACGGAGCCGCTACCTTGACCCAACCGGCCTGATCCAACGGCTGTAAAAATCCGTTGCGTAATAATTCATCGATGCCAGCGCTGGAATCCCACTGATTCAACCGCCTTAACAGATCCTCACAGCCATACTCCAGCACCGCGAGTTGTTGCAACAGTAATCGATTCTCAGCCGACTGGTCAGCAACCACATCACTGAACCAATAATCCTGCAACTCAAACATCCCCAACCCGGGGGCCATCACTTCCAGAGTTGCATAGGCCCGGACACAGGCCAGCCAGATCCCCAGCGCTGCCGGCCAGCCACCCAAACGGCGATCCAGCAGCAACTGTTCATCCTGATCAAGCGACAGGCCATGCTCCGCCAGCCAGCGTTGCTGCTGCGGCAGGCTAAAGGTAAGCTGACGCACAGCAACCGCCAGTAACGACGGATGCCGGAACACCACACTGGCACCACTGGGTGCCCGACGGGTCGCCAAAGCGAGAGAACAAGTCTCTGGCACCCGACTGATCAGCAGCTGAACCAGACGCCAGCCAGTCTCATCAAGATTCTGCAGATTATCGACACACACACACAGCGGCCGGTCGATCAGCGCCAACCAGTTGATCAGGATCGACTCCAGCTGTCCGGCAGCAAACGCAGGCGTTTCAGCCAAAGGCCAACAATGTCGGGCCAACTCAATCGCCGCTGCAGACCCATCGCCAGCCAATAAAGCCTGCAGCAACAAGGCCGCATCATCCGTCACTTCACAATTGAACCAGATGACATTCAGCCCTTGCCCCTGCCAGTGGTGATACCACTCCAGCAGATATTGGGTTTTACCAAATCCGGCGGGAGCATGAATCCACACCAACCCCGGAGTCGTGGCATCCAGAGGATAATCGAGGCGTTTTATACAGGGTGACAAGGGGGCAGGAGGACACCGCCGCGCCAGTAACAGCGGCGCCGCAAGGACATCCGCTAACGCAGCAAGCGATGTGTTATGGGAATAGTGTTCAGAGGTCGTCATGGCAGACTGCGGTAACGATTTGAGACATTATGGCGAGTTTCATCAGCCCACAGCAACCATCGACACCGAACCCACGGTCGATATAGAAGACAGAGCAAATGCCCATAAGGCAACAAGATAACAATCGGGCGATATGGCGGAAAACAGCCAAGAGAAACAGGTGCGAAGCCAGCCGGCTTCGCACCGGAGCATCAAGCCTCTGGTGCTGCCTTCGGCGCCGCTTCATCAAGCAGGGTTTTTAGCTCACCCTTTTCAAACATCTCGGTGATGATATCGCAACCGCCCACCAACTCACCCTTGACCCACAACTGGGGAAACGTAGGCCAATTGGCATACTTGGGCAAATTGGCCCGAATTTCTTGATTGGACAGAATATCGACGTAAGCGAACTTCTGGCCACATTCCATCACCGCCTGAACAGTGCGGGCCGAGAAGCCACACATAGGCTGGTTAGGCGAGCCCTTCATGTACAACAGAATATCGTTGCTTTCGATCTGGTCTTTGATGACTTCCATAATTTCCATGGTGACAACTCTCTCGTCAGGTGAATCAACAGCGTTCAGATTACCACAATCCTGGCTAATCCTGACAGCCACGCTTGGGTTTTAGCGTCCAGCCACTGGTACAGTGGCGGTACCGTAACCGCCACCGCCTGGCGTATGAATTGCCAGCGTATCGTTTACATCCAGTTCCAGCCGGGCACAAGCGGCGACAGGCAACACCGATTTCGGTTCTCCTGCGGCGGTACGTCCGCGCATCACCATATTCACTCCACAGCTACCGGCACCACCGCCCTGAATCCCAAAGGGGGCAACCTGGCGGCGGCCGCTGATGATATTAGCGGTCATTGGTTCGAGAAAACGGATATGCCGCTCAACGCCCATGCCGCCCGGATATTGGCCAGCGCCACCCGAGCTACGGCGTAAATGAAAGTGATCCAGCACCACCGGGTAACGTTGCTCCAGTACTTCCGGGTCGGTCAGCCGTGAGTTGGTCATATGGCTGTGCACCCCACTGGCACCGGCCCCAAAAGCGCTGCCACCAGCCCCACCGCACAGAGTTTCGTAATATTGATAGCGTTGGTTACCAAAGGTCAGGTTGTTATTGGTGCCCTGACAGGCAGCCATCAGTTGCAACGCCCCCATCAAGGTATCGACCAGGTACTGGGCGGTTTCGACGTTGCCGGAGACCACCGCTGCCGGATAACAGGGGGCAATAATCGATGCGTCCGGTACTCGGATGGTTAACGCCCGGAACAGGCCAGCGTTCAGCGGAATCGGCCGAGCCACCAGCACCCGGAACACATACAGCACGGCGGCACGAACCACCGATGTGGGCGCATTAAAATTGCCAGGATGCATTGCCTGATCCGGCCGATAGCCGGTGCCGGTAAAATCAATCAATGCACTGCGCGTCTGTTGGTCTACCTCGATCCGTACAGCAAACCGGGTGCCATCATCCATCAATTGGTCAAACTGACCGGACGGCAACTGTGCCAGACAGGTTCGCAGAGTGTCTTCGGCATTGTCGAGCACATAGCCCATGTACTGGTGCACCAACCTGCGGCCATAACGTTGGCAAAGGCGTGCCAGTTCTCGGGCACCGGTTTCGCAAGCGGCCAGCTGAGCTTTCAGATCGGCGATATTCTGCTGCGGATTACGTGCCGGGTAACGGGTATTCGTCAACACATTCAGGATTGAGTCCGTCAGTAACACCCCCTGCCGCATCAGCAACAGGTTGTCGATCAGTACGCCTTCTTCATCAATGTGTTGGCTGTTGGCGGGCATCGAACCGGGTGTTATGCCGCCTATATCAGCGTGATGGCCACGGGCCGCCACAAAAAAATCGGCCGTCCCTGTGGTGTTCCCGGCAATAAAGACCGGTTTGACAACGGTGATGTCCGGTAAGTGAGTGCCCCCTTCATAGGGTGAGTTCAGCACAAAGGCATCGCCTGCTTCTATCTCTGGGTGGCGACGGACAACGGCCAGCACACTGTCGCTCATGGAACCGAGATGCACCGGTATATGCGGTGCATTGGCAATCAGTTCGGCGTTACGATCAAAAATAGCGCAAGAAAAATCCAGTCGTTCCTTGATATTGACACTGCTGGCGGTTTTTTCCAGCACCAGTCCCATCTGTTCGGCAGCAGCCATAAACAGATTATTGAATACCTCCAGTTGCACCGGATCAGCACCCGATGGTTCTGGATCAGGCAGTTCCGTATCAGATGGTTGCTCGGTCTGCTGCTTTGACTGGCTTTCCAGCATCTTCTCCTGCACGTCTTCCCGCACCTTTTCCAACACCAGCGCACCGCTGGCGATAACCTGGCATGTCCAGCCTGGCTCGACGACCAAGGTACTATTGCTGTCGGTGAATAACAGCGGCCCGGCTGCGCAAAAGCCGCTAGGCAGGCTTTCTCGGCTATACACTTTCACCGACTGGCGACCGGCAGGAAAGACCATCTCGACGGATGCCAATGGCTCGGGAGTGTCACCCGCCCTCGGTATTAGCCGAGGTAATGGCTCACCCGGTTGAATACGTTCCAGTTGAATAGCATCGCAGATCAGTGGCTGATCCGCTGACACAAACCCGAACAGTCGCTGGTGACGGATGGCAAACTCGGCTGCCATTGTTTCCGGCGCTGCCAATGCCACCAGCAAAGGCGTATCGGCACCCTGATAACGCACATACGCACGCCAGTGATCAGCCACCTCGGCGGTTGCCGGTAATGACTGCTGCGCCTGTTGCTGCAACTGCTGACACACTCGCTGCTGCTGATTGGCCATCTGTTCGAGCACGGTCTCTACCGGTTGCTCACCCAGCCAGCGCTGATCGGCAACGCCGATGCCGAAGGCCGACAATACGCCCGCCATGGGGTGTAGATAAACCTGCTCAATGCCCAAAGCCTCCGCCACCTGACAGGCATGCTGGGCACCGGCACCACCAAAGGCGACCAGGGCGTAATCCCGTACATCATAGCCGCGTTGTACCGAGATTTTTTTGGCAGCACGGGCCATGTTATCGACGGCAATAGCCAGAAAACCCTGCGCCAGTGATTCAGCGGTCTGCGCTTGCCCGGTCTGGTGACTCACCTCAAGTGCCAGCTGTTGAAACTGTTGCCGAACAATATCCACATTCAGAGGTAAATCCTGACCCGGCCCGAACAGACTGGGAAAATACTGCGGCTGGATTCTGCCCAGCAATACATTGCAGTCAGTGACGGTTAATGGCCCCCCGTTGCGATAACAGGCAGGGCCAGGAAAAGCCCCGGCGGATTGTGGCCCAACCTGCAAACGTCCATCGGCAAACGTGACGATCGAACCGCCCCCGGCCGCCACGGTATGAATATTCATCATTGGCACTCGCAAGCCAACACCGGCAATACGGGTGCTGGTTTCACGCTCCAGCTCACCGGCAAAGTGACTGACATCTGTAGAGGTGCCTCCCATATCAAAACCGAGCAGACGCTCGAAACCATCGGCCGTGGCCGTGCGTACCATCCCCACCACCCCACCGGCCGGACCAGACAATACAGCATCCTTGCCAGACAGCATGGCTGCCGGGGCCAAGCCACCGTTTGACTGCATCAGCGCCAGCGTGGCATCGACACAAATGCCCTGCAACTGCTGCTCGACATTCGCCAAGTAATGCTGCAACACCGGCGTCAGATAGGCATCCGCCAACGTGGTTTCGCCACGGGCGACCAGTTTGATCAGCGGGCTGACCTGATGGGAAAGAGAGATTTGTTCAAAGCCCACGACACGTGCCAGCTCTGCCAGTGCCAGCTCATGCTGCGGGTATTTATAGGCGTGCATCAGCACCACGGCAACAGCGCGCAAGCCACCATCCCAGGCTTCTTGCAGCTGCACACGGGCAGCTTCCAGATCCAGCGGCCAGTCGACCTGGCCGCTGGCCAATATCCGCTCCGGCACTTCATACACCGCCTGATACAACCGTTCAGGCTGTTCGATAGCGACGGCAAACAGGTCAGGGCGTGTTTGATAACCAATCTGGAGCTGGTCTCTCAAACCACGACTGATCAGCAGTGCAACTGGCGCGCCCTTACGTTCCAGCAACGCATTGGTGGCCACCGTAGTACCCATTTTTACTTGCTGGATCAGACCTCCCTGCTCGGGATATCGGCGCAACAGCTGGCGAATACCCTCTATCGCGGCATCGTTATAATGGTCGGGGTTTGCGGACAGCAGTTTGTGCGTCACCAATACACCATCAGGGCGCAACGCCACCAGATCAGTAAAGGTACCTCCCCGATCAATCCAGAACTGCCAGCGGCTGGCGGGAGTATTCAGATGGGGAGATAAAGAGGCGGCTGGTTGGGTCATGACGGCATCGCTGGTCGGTCGGGCCTGTCAGTCTAACAGAGCAAGGGAATCCCTGAATAACCCGGCGAACTAAGCAATATGACTCAGGATCCAACCATGAAATAACAGCAGCAACCGCTATCAGCGCATATGGGCCAGATACGCCGCGACGTCTTTTAACTGTTGTTCGGTCAGATTTTGCACCACACCTATCATTGGCGATTTCGCCCTGTCCGGATTTTTATCTCGAAATTTCAGCAACGTTGCTTCCAGATATTCATAAGGCTGACCGGCAATACGAGGATATTCGCGGGAGCCATGGGCACTGGCGCCATGACAGGCGAAACACATAGAGTCAAACAGGGCCTTACCCTCGGCCGAAGGGACAACGGGTTGTTGTCTCGGCTTAACTGCCCGACCGGCAAAATACAACGCAACGGCCACCCGATCCGAATCCGTTAGCTGGGTGGCCAGTTTGCTCATCACATAGTTTTTGCGCTCGCCGCTGGCAAAATGTTCAAACTGGGTAAACAGGTAAGTCGGATTCTGGCTGGCCAGATTGGGAATGTAATCCCGTGTACTGTTGCCATCCTTGCCATGGCAGGAAAAACACAACGTACCGCGATACTCCCCCTGCTGAATGGCGGCTCGCAGCGCAGCCGGATCTTGCTGGATACGTTCCATATCTGCCAACAATTCGTCAACGGACTCCGCCCGTGCCAGAAAGGACAACACGCTTAACAGCAGCACATACAATAAAGGTTGAATGATATTTTTCATTTCCAGGATATTCCAGTGACGATCCAACAAAATACCGGCCTCGCTCCCCGGCTCCAACCCCTGTCTGTGTTGTTTCGCCAGTTTGTAGGACTGCCACTGATCTGAGTCAACAGCCCAAACAGAGTACAATCGTTCAGTAATGAATAAGAAAGACCTTGTCACGACTTGTCCTTTCCGCTCACGACGGACATCGGTGTTCGCGCCGGACGCATTCGGTTAAACTCCTGCCCTACTTTCCCAATCACGTATCCGATTTCAAAGCCAACATGATGCAAGAGACTTACGCTCCCCACGCCATTGAGCCTGCTGTTCAGCAACAGTGGCAGGAAAACCAGGTATTCCGTGCTGTGGCCGACGCCAGCAAGGAAAAATTCTACTGCCTGTCGATGTTCCCCTACCCCAGTGGCCGCCTGCACATGGGCCATGTGCGTAACTACACCATCGGTGACGTAATCTCTCGCTACCAGCGCATGCTGGGCAAGAATGTGCTGCAACCGATGGGCTGGGACGCATTTGGTCTGCCTGCTGAAAACGCCGCCATCAAGCACCAGGTTGCGCCAGCCAAGTGGACACGGGAAAACATTGCCTACATGAAAAACCAGCTCAAATCACTGGGCTTTGGCTACGACTGGGAACGCGAAATTGCCACCTGCGACCCGGACTATTACCGCTGGGAACAATGGTTCTTCACCCAGTTGATCGACAAGGATCTGGCTTACAAAAAAGTATCTGCCGTTAACTGGTGCCCCCACGACCAGACGGTACTGGCCAACGAACAGGTAATCGAAGGCTGTTGCTGGCGCTGTGACACACCGGTTGAACGCAAGGAAATCCCGCAGTGGTTTATCCGTATCACAGCCTACGCGGAAGAGCTGTTAAACGACCTCGACCAACTGGAAGGCTGGCCGGATCAGGTCAAGGCCATGCAGCGTAACTGGATTGGCAAATCCCGTGGTGTACAACTGCAATTTGGTATAAAAGGCCGGGACGAAGCGCTGGAAGTTTACACTACTCGTCCGGATACCCTGATGGGCGTCAGCTACGTGGCAGTCGCGGCTGGCCACCCATTAGCCAAAGAAGCCGCCGCGAACAATACCGAGCTGGCTGCCTTTATTGACGAGTGCAGCAAGTCCGGCACCGCCGAAGCCGATGTCGCAACCAAGGAAAAGAAAGGCCTGAAGACCGGTTTTACTGCCATTCATCCCCTGTCTGGCAAAGAAGTGGATATCTGGGTGGCCAACTTTGTATTGATGGAATTTGGTACCGGTGCAGTGATGGCCGTTCCCGCCCACGACCAGCGTGACTGGGAATTTGCCAATCAATACGGTATCGAGATTACTCAGGTGATTGCTGCAGCAACCGAGAGTGACGCAATCGACCTGAGCAAGGCGGCCTATACGGAAAAAGGCACCCTGATCAATTCCGCCGAATTCGATGGTCTGGCTTTCGAACAAGCCTTCGATGCCATCGCCGCCAAACTGGCCGAACTGGGCAAGGGTGAAGTCAAAATCAATTATCGACTGCGCGACTGGGGCGTCAGCCGTCAGCGCTATTGGGGATCACCGATTCCCATTATCCGGACAGAAAGTGGTGAATCTATTCCAGCAACAGTAGACATGCTGCCGGTGATTCTGCCAACGGACGTGGTGATGGACGGCATCAATTCTCCCATCAAGAACAACCCGGCATTCGAAAACATCGAATTCAACGGTGCTCCGGCTTTCCGCGAAACCGACACCTTCGATACCTTTATGGAGTCATCCTGGTACTACGCCCGCTACTGCTCGCCCAAGGCCGACCAGATGTTGGATCCAGCCGAAGCCAACTACTGGCTGCCGGTCGACCAGTACGTCGGTGGCATCGAACACGCCATCCTGCACCTGCTCTATGCCCGTTTTTTCCACAAACTGCTGCGAGATGCTGGTCTGGTGGACAGTGACGAGCCGTTCAAAAGCCTGCTGTGTCAGGGCATGGTACTGGCCGACGCCTACTATTACACCAACGTCAATGGCGGCAAGGAATGGGTCAATCCGGCAGAAGTCACCGTTGAACGTGATGACAAAGGCCGGATGGTGTCTGCCAAACGCACTGCGGACGGCCTCGAGCTGCACCACTCGGGCATGAGCAAGATGTCCAAATCCAAGAACAACGGTGTTGACCCGCAAGAAGCCATCAAGCACTACGGTGCCGATACCGTGCGTTTGTACACCATGTTCGCAGCGCCGCCAGAGCAAACACTGGAATGGTCTGACTCCGGCGTACAAGGATCGCAGAAATTCCTCCAGCGGGTATGGCGTCTGGCTTACGAACTGAAGCAACTCGATCAGGTTGAACTGAGCGCCGTTGCACTGAGTAAATCCGATAAAGACGCGCGCCGTAAACTGCACGAGACCATTGCCAAGGTATCTGACGACATTGGTCGCCGTTACAACTTCAATACCGGTATTGCTGCCATTATGGAGTTGATGAAAACCCTCACCAAGCTCGACCTCGCGCTGGAATCCAGCCGTGCCGTTGCGGCCGAAGCCATGGACGCCGTGATTCGCATGCTCAGCCCGATGGCGCCGCATATCACTCAGGCGCTCTGGGTCGCATTCGGCAACGAAGGCCTGGTGATCGATGCCAGCTGGCCAGCAGTGGATGAGTCCGCATTGGTAGCTGATACCATTCAGGTCGTGGTACAGGTGAATGGCAAGCTGCGTGCCAAACTCGACGTTGCGGCCAGTGTCAGCAAGGAAGAACTGCAAGCACAAGCCATGGCCGACGAGGCAGTGCAAAAGCAGCTTGATGGCAAAACGGTGCGAAAAGTGATCGTAGTGCCTGGCAAACTGGTCAACATCGTCGCGAACTGAACAGGCTGACCATTTTGAGCTATCTTCGCGTTCCACATAGCCTGCTGATGCTACTGACCTTACTGGTCAGTAGCTGCGGCTGGCAGCTGCGTGGAGACTATCAGCCTCCTGCCGATACCACGGTACTGATGCTGCAAAGCCAGGCAAGCAGCAACATTAACCAGCGTATAGAGCAGGCACTGCAGCGTCATGGCTGGCTACTGGTAAATAACCGCGAGGACGCCCAGGCAGTCCTTGAAATCCAGTCGTTTGTTATCAATCGCCGGACTCTGACGATTAACAGCGCCGGACAAATTGCTGAGTATCAACTGGAGGCCGAGCTGCAGGGTCGTCTGGTCACCGCCGCTGCCGCTGCCTACTCCATCGAGCTGTCCACCCAGTCCTGGTTCGACAATGACGTCACCCGAGTCACGGCGACGGCTCTGGAAGAAGACGCCGTGCGTGAGCGCCTCACAGCACGCATGATTGAATTACTGATTTTCCGCTTGCAACACATCCGGAGCGAGAATTGAAACTTCGTACCGACCAGTTGCAGGGCCATTTGGGCAAATCACTGCTGCCGGTCTATCTGGTCTCTGGTGATGAACCCTTATTGGTCATGGAAGCCTGCGACCAACTGCGGGCAGCCGCCCGTGCACAAGGGTTTGAGGAGCGCCAGCTCTTTCATGCCGAAGCTGGCTTCGACTGGAACCAGCTTCGAGATGAAGCCGATGCCATGTCGCTGTTTGCCAGTCGTCGGTTACTGGAAGTACGCATCCCCAACGGCAAGCCCAGCGATAAAGGCGATACGCTCAAGGCCTTGTTGCAGCGGCCGAACCCCGACAATCTGTTACTGGTTATTTGCCCGCGACTGGACAGCAAGTCACAAAATACCGCCTGGCACAAAGCCATCGACAAGCACGGCGGCCTGGTACAAATCTGGCCGATTGAACGCAACCAGTATGCCGGTTGGCTGCGCCACCGCTTGCAGCAGGCGGGTTTACAAGCAGATCCGGCTGCCATCTCTCTGCTGGCCCATCAAACCGAAGGCAACCTGCTGGCAGCGGTTCAGGAAATTGAAAAACTGCGCATGAGTGGCGCAGTACGTATCACAGAAGAGTTATTGCAGGAAGCACTGGGCGACAGTGCCCGTTTTGACGCTTTTGGCTTCGCCGATGCCTGCCTCGACGGCAAGGTACAGGAGGCCAGCCGGATTCTGTCGCACTTGCGTGCCGAAGGGGTCGAAGTATTGTCTATTCTTGGCGCATTGACCCATAAAATTCGCCAGCTAATGGTTCTGTCTGGCAAATCCGGGCAATCATTGAGCGAAGCCTTCAAACAAGCACGGGTCTGGCCGCGACAACAGGGCAGTTATAAAACAGCACTGACGCGACTGACGCGACAAGAACTCCAGCAAGCACTTGTTTTGGCAGAAAAAGTCGACACAGCCGCCAAGGGTCAGGGTGGCGATTGCTGGTTACTCATCAGCGAACTGACACTTTTGGTCACATCAACCCACTTGTTCCACAACCAGCGTTTGGGACAGAGTTAACATTTGGCAGTCCGACTAACGCACAGTTTTCGTGTATATAAGATGAGATACTGCTGCCTGTTGGTTATTAACACAAATGGTCAGTAAGCGACACAATGAGTAAATGAGCACCCAGTGTGGCGTTACCGCTGACAAATTTTGTCAGCGGTAACAAAGAGTAACACTTAGCCTCTGCTGTACTGCAAAAATAGCTAGCAACACCCGATCTATACGTTAAACTGCATTTGACTCGTGAAGGTAGACAGGATGAATTCTGTGAAGCAACAACGTAACGCGGATTTGGTGTGGGATCTCCAGAAGATCCATCAGCACAAGCGGGCCGTCAACTTTGTAAAACAGTTTGAGAATCACTTTTGTGTGTTCTCTTCTTCCGTCCGTCAGCTCTATACCAACTACAACGTTTTTTTTCCTGAAGAAGCCAACCGCCAACTGGTTATCTTGCCTGATCCCTATGCTTTCCACGACACTTTCAGCCACCTGAACCCGGAAGCTGTCCAGTCCACCGGACTGCATGTTATTCCTGGCAATCTGATTGGTAAAAGTGGTTTGTATCTGATTATTTCGCACCGGGATAAAAACGTACGCTCAGTGCCTATTCCATTCCAGGAAGGTATTCGCCAGATTCTGCGTCGCTCCAACACCGAGGATCCTTTCCTGCCGGTATTGATGAAAGGTGACCTGCGCGAATTTAACGATCAGCTTCCCTGTCTGCACTTGCATCGCCTGCGTCTGAAAGACTTAAAAGCCTTGTCATCACTGGATCGCGAAAGTATTCGTGCCGTGATCACAGACAAGCTGATGACGCTGTATCAGGAATCCAGTGCTCTGAACCTGGCCTGATCTGGATCGACTGTCAAAAACAACGGGCCTTGATTGCCCGTTTTTTACGTCTATCAATCCAGATCAGCTGTCCGTACTGCCTGCCCGGTAGTAGCGTCGAACCAGTCGCCCCAAACCGGTTCGCCATGGCTTGCGCTTGATCCCGAAGGTATAAAACAGTTGTGACACATCCGCATTTGGTGTCCAGATTACCGGAGCTAGACCCTCGCTATGCTCCATCAGACGAGCCTCGGACAAATCTTCAAATTGCCCAGCCTCTGCTAACAAAGCTTCGGCAAAAGCGTAGGAGGTGACTGGCTCTACGCCACAAAAATGATAGGTGCCCCATAAATCATCACTGCAGTCGGCCTGTTTGAGCATCGCCAACAGCACGTTGGCAATATCATCATCCGGTGTCGGGCTGAAGGTACGCTGGTCATCCACCTGAATCAGGCCATTATCGCGAATGCGGGTGAGCAAGGTATGGGCAAAATCACCAGACTGTACCGCAAAAGCTTGACCGACCCGCAAAATCAGGTGCCGACGACACTGACGGATCCGTTGCTCAGCAGCCATTAACACAATACCCAGTTCACTGGAACAGTAGTCATTGTCCTGTTCGGAGAATCGATGCCCGTCATCCGCTGCAAAGACCGCCAGCGACGACACCAGTACCACAGGAGCATCATGTTCATCGGCCAGATCAGCCCAGGCCATGGCATCACTGAAGTCGCTGGGATGACACAACGAGGGCGTCAGCACAAAAAACGGCTGCCCGGCCGATTGTACGGAAAGCCGCTCCTGCCTTTCAATCGCCACGCCTTTGTAGATATAGTTTTCTGTTGCCAGCGCTCTGGTCAGACACTGGCCCACCGAGCGGTCTGCACCGATCACATAGCTATAGAAAGGATTTACCAACAAACGTTTTACTCCCCGTCAACTGCCTGGTTATTGATATTCCAGCGACATACGCTGCAATTCATGGGTGTTTGCCAGCGCATCCTGCTTGTTGGCAAACAGGCGGACATCATTAAGACCAATCAGCAATACAAAGCCTTCGGCCAAACCGACGTAGCCAGCTCGATGTTCCCGGATCAGCGGCGAGCAATCGGGTAAACACGCCGCGTCCGTCAATGCCACACTGCGAATCAGACCATTGCCCAGAGGATCCTGCAACGCATCCAGGTGACGATATAACGCCAGACCATCCCGGCCAATCGTCAGTACACAACCATTAAGCAATGTGGCTGCATCAACACGGACACCATTGGCCAGTGTTGTGACATGATCTGAGACAATCAGATCTGAACTGGTTTCTATCAACATACAAGGCTACCACTGCATTACCGCCGATCAGCTATCATACTCTAAAGGGATCATCTATGAATTACCGAGCGCGCTACATTCTTAGATGCACCCTAAAACCATACAGCGAGAGATGGCCCTCAATAAAGCAAAAAACTATTGAAAAAATAAATTCAATTAATTTCAGGAATAATAAGCACCAGCCATACTGGCTACATACCAAGTAACTGCTTTATTCGGCGCGCAACATTCCGGCAGACGCGATGCAACATCGATCTTTCCATTCAAGGAGCAAGCATGACGACATTGATCAGTAAAGAAGGCCAAACAGTACCCTCAGTCACCTGGCCCGCCCGTGTTGGAGATGACTGGGTTCAGATCTCCAGTGATGACATTTTCAAAAATCGCACCGTGGTGGTCTTTTCGCTTCCTGGTGCCTTCACGCCCACCTGTTCCAGTACCCACTTGCCGCGTTACAACGAGCTGGCCAGTGTGTTCCGCGCCAATGGCATTGATGAAATTCTCTGCATCAGCGTCAACGATACCTTTGTGATGAATGCCTGGGCCGCCAATCAGGAAGCTGAAAACATTCGTATGATTGCAGATGGTAATGGCGAGTTCACTGCTGGCATGGGCATGTTGGTAGACAAGAATGATATCGGCTTTGGCAAACGCAGCTGGCGTTACAGCATGCTGGTGAAAAACGGCATTGTCGAAAAGATGTTTATTGAGCCACAAAAACCGGGCGACCCATTTGAGGTATCTGACGCTGATACCATGCTCGAATTTATCAATGCCGATGCCGAAAAACCCCAATCGGTGGCGTTATTCACCAAGCCGGGCTGCTCCTTTTGTGCGCGAGCCAAAGGTGCATTGGAAGCAGCAGGGATGGATTATGAAGAAATCGTCATGGGTACGGATGCCAGTATCGTCTCACTGCGCGCTATCACCGGACGTGAAACCGTACCGCAAATTTACATTGGCGGAGAGCACATTGGCGGCTCGGATGAGTTGATCAAGTATCTTTCTGGGAAGTAATCCGGCCTCAACCAACACCAATAACACCGTTTAACCGGTATGGTTGGTGTTGGTTGGTGTTGTTACCGGACATTGCCGGGGGTCCTATCTCTACAGCAATGAAACAAACATCGGTATGGGCCGATCAGAAAAAGGTCTCAGAACAGCTCAATATCACCCTCGTCCGTACCACCACTGGCCTTGCGTTTCCTGTCATTTTCTTCTGCCAGTACCAGATCTTTCAGATCCGCCAGTTCAACATCCGTCAGCTGGGTAATATCCATCGACTTGAAGGTACGTTTCATGGTGCGATAGGCCTGATAGCAATGAGCATGGGCTGGCCCCATCCCCGGTACCGTCTGTCCACTACTGCCAAAAACCACTTTTTGGCAAAATACACAGTTCAACGACATGCTGGCTGATTCCAAATATCTGAATATATTTGCAGTCTAGCAGGCTGTCGAAAATCCACTGCCAGCAGTCAGCCGACAAGCCAGATTATTCGCTCGGTGCCTTCAACTCAGGCTGGCCATGACCCAGCGCCTCCTGACAGGCTACCGGTCGGTTTTTGCCATCCACCAGGATGCCGGCCACTTCATGACCATTGGTCGGCCGCAGCAGCAAATAGCCATCAACGCAGAACGCCTCTTTGCCAGATGCCTTGTTCGAAACTTTGACGTCATAACCAGGTTCCAGCGACAACAAGACAAACTCGTCGATGCGGGCGCTGTCAGCGTCGGATGGATGCTTGATAAAGCCGTAATATTCCATTGCCAGCACAGATAAAATGATCCCGGCGACAAATCCGATAAATGCCCAGCGGGTGATATCCGGTGGCTCGACCGGATTATGATGTGATTCGTGATTGGTTTCAGTCACCGGATATTTCTCCTGGCGGGTAGGTTACTCCCCACAGTGGCATTAACGACTGGGGTATATTGAGTTGGTTAAGGATACGGGCCACCACAAAATCAATCAGATCCTGAACCGATTGTGGTTGATGGTAGAAACCCGGACTAGCGGGCAGAATGGTCGCTCCCATACGTTTCAGTGTCAGCATGTTGCTGAGATGAATTTCCGAATATGGACTTTCACGGGGCACAAGAATCAGCTTGCGACCTTCTTTTAATGCCACATCGGCAGCCCGTTCGATCAGATTATCGCTGGCACCGACGGCAATCGCCGACAACGTGCCGGTACTGCACGGACAGATCACCAACGTGCCGGGCTGACCGGAACCAGAGGCCCAGGGGGACATCCAGTCATCACGGCCGAACACTCGCAGACGCTGCGCATCCACCTGAAAATGGTGGTGCAGCGCACGGGCCTGACCTTGCGGTTTGCCAGGCAGCTGCAATTCGGTTTCCGTTGCCATCACCAGCAGGGCTGCGCGAGAAAAGATCAGGTCAACATTCTGATCCGCCGCCAGCAGAACCTCAATCAGGCGCAAGGTATAGGGTGAACCAGAGGCTCCGGTGACCGCGACACAGATACGACAGTCATTCACGCGTGTTCTTCCTCTGCTTGCAGGTTAACCCAGGCAGCAAACCGTGCCGGTAGGCCGGAAAATCCGCCATTGGACATAAATACCACCCGATCACCAGGACGCAGCTGTTGCTGCAAATGCTCCAGCAGCTCCTCAACCGTATGGAAACAGCGCCCTTTTTCTTCAGGCAGAAGGTCTGCCAGGCTCCAGCCCTGGCCTTGCGATTCCAGCCAGAAGGACAAATCAGCAGCGCCCACAGCGGGTATCAGTGCTTCCTTGTGCACTCCCATTTTCATGGTATTGGAACGTGGTTCGAGTACCGCAATCAACCGCTCGTCATTCGTCATCGCCGCTCTGGCACCGGCCAGAGTGGTCTTGATCGCCGTAGGGTGATGAGCAAAGTCGTCATACACACGCACCCTGCCGGTATTTGCCAGGCATTCCATCCGTCGGCGCGGCAATCTGAACGACGTCAGGGCCTCCAGTGCCTGCTCGGGCCGTACACCCATATGCCGCGCAGCCAGCAGCGCAGCGCAGACATTATTCAGATTATGATCACCATTCAGTGACCATTGCACCTGACCCAATTGCTGCTCGCCCTGCCACAACGAGAAGAGACTGCCATCATCCGCATGCTTGCGTATATGCCAACCACTTCGTTCTCCAAAACGTTCGATTTCGCTCCAGCAACCTTGCGCCAGCACTCGTTCCAGCGCCGGTTCAGATGCAGGCAATACAATACGGCCAGAAGCCGGAACCAGTCGCACCAGGTGATGAAACTGACGCTCAATCGCCGCCAGGTCGTCAAAAATATCCGCGTGATCAAACTCCAGATTGTTCATCACTACGGTTCTGGGCAGGTAATGAACAAACTTCGAGCGCTTGTCAAAAAACGCCGTGTCATATTCATCGGCTTCTATCACAAAAAACGGGCTGTCACCAAGGCGGGCGGACACCGGGAAGTTTCCCGGCACACCACCAATCAGAAAGCCCGGTGCCATTCCCGCGCACTCAAGTATCCAGGCCAACATACTGGCTGTTGATGTTTTGCCATGGGTACCTGCTACCGCAGCAACCCAGCGACCTTGCAGCAGATGCTGATTCATCCACTGGGGGCCGGAACAATAGGGAATACCTCGTTCCAGTACATACTCGACCGATGGGTTCCCCCGCGACATGGCATTACCGATAATCACCAACTCGGTATCAGCAGGAATCGCAGCGGGGTCAAACCCTTCAATCAGATCGATCCCGGCAGCCGACAGCTGCTCGCTCATGGGTGGATACACACCATGGTCACTGCCTGACACCTGATGGCCGAGCGCCTTCGCCAACTGCGCCAGCGACCCCATGAAAGTGCCACAAATTCCCAAAATATGAACGCGCATGGCCAATCATCCCCACAAACCAACAAAAAGTCCGCTAGTGTAGCCGCTGGGTCGCGCTGACCCAAGCACAGATAAATCGGCCTGTCTGTCGGTAGAAGAAGGCGAAATCAGGTCAGGCGGCCACGGCTGGCACTGTAATCAGAACCTGATTCCGGTAGTATCGCCGCAACGGAACGAATGTGACCAATGAGGCCCAGCGACCTATGCTTAGATTGAGGACTTTTTTACAGCAGCACTGCGACAATGCAGAACTGATCGATGTTATCGACCAGTTGGCAGTGACCTGCAAAGACATTGCCCACCAGCTCACCCTCGGTGACCTAGCGGGCATTCTTGGCAGCGCCGAGCAGGAAAACGTACAGGGTGAATGCCAGAAAAAACTGGATGTGATCGCCAACGATCTGCTGAAGGACTCACTGGCGGCATTACCCGCTGTACGCGGTATCGCCAGCGAAGAAGAGCCGGATCCTGTGGCATGCAATGAAAACGGTGCTTATCTGGTGCTGTTTGATCCACTGGATGGTTCTTCCAATATCGACATCAACGTGACGGTTGGCACCATTTTCTCGATTCTGGCGGCGCCGGAAGGCAGCCATGGCAGTGACGAAGCGGCCTATCTGCAACCAGGCAACCAGCAAGTGGCCGCTGGCTATGTTCTGTATGGGCCATCCACCATCATGATGCTGACCACGGGTAACGGCGTATATTCCTTCACACTGGACACCCGCATGGGCGAATTCCTGCTGATGAAAGAAAATATTCAGGTGCCCGCCGCTACTGCCGAGTTTGCCATCAATATGTCGAACCAGCGCTTCTGGCTACCGGCCATGCAGCAATACGTAGATGACTTGCTGAAGGGCGAAACCGGCCCGCTGGGTAAACGTTACAATATGCGCTGGGTGGCTGCCATGGTGGCGGAAATCCATCGTATTCTGACTCGAGGGGGGATTTTCTTGTACCCGTTCGACAACCGTGATCCCGCCAAACCCGGCAAACTCCGGCTGATGTACGAAGCCAATCCGATGAGCATGCTGATGGAACAAGCTGGTGGCCGCTGCAGTACCGCCAGTGAAGCTATTATGGCCATTCAACCACAAGGCATTCACCAGCGCGTCTCCGTCGTGATGGGTTCCGCTGAGGAAGTAAGCATCGTTGAGCAGTATCATCACTGATTAACGGTCGATTATCAGGAGGTCAGCGATCCGTCGTACTGACCTCCGTTCCTCCCTTCCGGCCCCACTTCAGCAAAGTGGCTTGCAGCGAAGCCAATGACAGCGGCTTACCCAGGTAGTCATTCATTCCCACGCCGATACAGCGCCGAAACACCAGATCCGAGCCATTGGCGGTACAGGCAACAATAGGGGTTGTCACGCCGTTGGCACGCAAACGCCGGGTTGTCTCAAAGCCATCCAGAACCGGCATCTGACAATCCATAAGAATCAGATCAAAATCCTGCTCCGCCACGCATTCCAGACAGCGTTCGCCGTTTTCGGCAGCAACCACGTTGGCTCCAGGACACGCCTTGAGGATCATTTTTTCTGCCACCTTGAGGTTAACCACATTGTCTTCTACCACCAAAACGGCAAGCGCCATACCAAGCACATCCGTGTCTTGGTTACCGGACACGACAGAACGCTTGATCGGCAGATTGATTAATACCTGGGTTCCCCCACCGTCATTATCCCGTAACTGGATACTGCCGCCGAGGATATGGCTGATATGCTGTGAAATGGTCAGACCCAGCCCAATCCCGTCGTATTGACGACTGAAAGATGAGCTTATCTGGGAAAAGGCTTCCATAACCTTGTGTCGTTTATCGGGCGGAATGCCGATCCCGGTATCCTTCACCTGGATTCTGAGCCAGTGGCTGGTCGGCTGCTGATGAATCGAGAACAATGCCACCACATACCCTTGTTCGGTAAATTTGATCGCGTTGTCAATGATGTGGCGAACAATTTGCCGCACCAGCGATGGATCCACCCGAATTTTGCCTTGCGACAGGATATCATCGTATTCAACAACGAAAGACAGCCGCTTTTCCAGTGCCCGAAGGCTGAACTCGTGCATCAGGGTCGCCAGTATTTCAGGCAGCGGATGCTCGGCAAAAACCACCGGCAAGTTATTCTTTTCCGTGTCTACAACCACCAGCACATCTTCCAGTAGCTGTGCCAGATTGGTCAGCGACTGCTCAGCCATCGATTTGTATTCGTAAAATTCCTCAGCCTTGTTATCCAGTGCGATCAACTGCAGCATCCCTACTGCGCCATTTAATGGCGTACGTAATTCATGGCTCATCATCGCCAGAAATTCACTTTTGGCCTGACTGGCCTGCTGGCTTTTGTGCTGTTCTTCCCGGAGTTCTGCGGTATAGCGCCGGTGGGCTTCCTGAGCGTGCTGCAACGACTCAGCCAGCCGATTAGCGCTATCTTGAAGATTGCCTATCTCTGCCCCACTGTCGATCGTAATACGCTGTTTGACATTGCCAGAAGCCAGCTGGCCGATAAAGCCAGTGAGTCGTTCAAGCGGCGGGATAATCGTTGTCGAGATTCCCCCAGCCACCAGCATGGAGACCAGTACAAACCCCAGACCTGCCACCATGGACTGATACATAATGGCGTCCTGACGCTGACGAATAAAGGTATCCGCCACTTCCATCTTGACCAGCCCGATACGGTGTACCTCTGGCTGTTGGGAATCAAACTCGGACAAGCTGTCCAGCGCCGGAATTTCAGGAAAAATTTCCCGCGTCAAGGTACGAACATCCTTTCTGGGGATTTCTTCGTAACGCTCGGTTTGCTGGAAATACAGCCGCTTGCCACTCATATCCAGGATCTCAACGGCCGCAATGGAAGGCTGCTTGAGCACCGCCATCACCACCGGATTCAGCAACTGATAGTTGCCTGAAAAAATAGGATATTCTGCGCCTGCCACCAGGTGTTCCAGCGCGATATTCGCCAAGCTGTCAGTTTCCCGCTGTAACTCCTCCCAGCGCTGCATCATGTGATAACTGGTAATCAGAATCGCTGCCAACACCACCGGAATTGTTGCAACCAACATGATTCTTAGGCGGATCGACCAGCGCCGAACCGAAATCATCGACGTTCCCTGTCCTTGAGGCGGGTTACCATGTCATTTTCATCGGGCAGCACCAGATTCAGGGAGCGAGCCACCTGTTCGTTGTAACGCACCTTGAAATAGGGATTGTAGTCCGGCTCTGGCCAGCTACCCGACTTGCTCCCCTGCCGAATGATATCCACCAGTCGACTGGCAACATCGTCAAGGTCGCTATAGGTCGTCGCCAGCGCACCAGCACGGATATAAGCACTGGATGGACCAATCAATGGTCGATTCTGGCGATAGGCGGTAATGAGGATATTCTTGATATTGGCAGCACTGAACAACTCGGGATCGTAAATGCCGACCAGCGCCTGATTGTCCTGCAACAGATCCACCAGCGCTCGATTCATACCCGGATAGTCACTGATAAAATAAGGAGTGACTCCCATCTTGCGTAATGCACTTTCGTTGCAACACAAGGTGAGCAGACGCTCCGGACTACTGGCCAGCAAGCCGAGCGGAGTCTGGCGACCGAGAATCTCGTGGGCAAGGCTAACCTGACGCATCAAGGGTGGCTCCAGATACACAGCACTGGACAGATGATCTGCCCTGAAGATGTCTTCACGAGTTACCAGGGTAGCCAACACTGGCAAAGCAATGGGCAACGCCAGAGACGCCGCTTCCCGCACTGCCACAGGGCCGACCAACACCACGACATCAGCACTGGCAATGGCGCTGTCCAGATGACCGTCAGACAACACCCGTACCGTCGAGCTGGCGCCAGATCCGGCAGCCGTCTGTGCTGCCAGCTCATTAACCGAGTCCATCGTCTTATGGGTGATAAACAGCAACTCAAGCGCACTGGCAGTACCACTCAACCCGACTAACAGGGGAAAAACCAGTAGCTTAAACCATTGCTTGAAAAGCCATGCATCCATGCAAGCATCCGCTCCCTGTCAGAAATTAAGGCCAAGCTGTACATTGTACAGATTATTTGTAGAGTAGCGCTGGTTCGCGTACACCAGACTACTGTCGTCAACCAGATGCTGTAAATGAAAACCCAACCAAGGGTTATACCGGCCGATCCGGTCAAATACTTTCAGACTGACTTCATAGCGACGATAGCGATTTCCCTTGCCGCTGTACTTACTATTGTAGGCGTCGTACCAGAAATGCGAGCCTGTCAGACTCCAGCGACTGCCCTGATGATGCCGGCTCGCAACCACACTGTCTTTCGCACTGAGGCGGGTATCAACACGTTGATTGCGTTGCACGCCATCCTCACCCTTGAGCTCGACATTAATATAGGCAGACGACAACCAGATCCAGTCTGTGGGAGTCATGCGCCAGTTAAGCTGTACTTCTGCCCCATCAATATCCATTTGGGTATCCGAACTGATGGCCAGGCTCTGAATCTGAATGGGATCCGAAATCAGGTGGGTCATATGCTCCTGAAACAATTTCAGATCAATTTCGATATCAGGATCAGAGAAACGACCATAATAGCCTACTTCGGTGCTGACAATTCGCTCATGATCGAGATCCCTTGACTCCGGCCATTGATGAATAAAAAACTGTCCTTCCGACAAGCCGAGGTAATTATCCCCAAGGCCGCTGACGGCCACCGTATAATTAGGGTTCTGCTCCAGCAAATCCGGTGAACGCACGGCTTCTGAGTGAATAAGGCGAATACTCTGCTGGGGGGTCAATAACAGATTCAGGCCAATCCGGGGAGAGAAGGCATCATCATTGGCATCTTCGCGCTCATAGGTGCCACCAAGGTTGACAATGACACGATCATAGCTGCGCCATTCCAGATTACCAAACACCCGATAGGTATCGTTATTTACCTTGCCGCCAAAATACGTCTCGGACGTCACCTGATCCCGTCGCATATTGATACCCAAGACCGTACGCAGTGAGTTACTCCAGCGCCGGGTATCCTGAAATTCAATATCAACCCGCTCATCAGCGATATTCCAATTGGTTTGTCCCGTCACCTCTTGCGACACATTGGCAACGTCCCCACCGGTACTCGCCAGCATCGCCTGCAGCTGATCCAGATCGGAATTGCTGACCTCAACCGGATGGCCAGCTGACGTTGCCAACGCCTCAAGCTGCTCGGCAGAAGCCCCGGATGCCACGGCATTAATCATGGATTCATTTAATGCCAACCGAGCCAGATCCGGATTGTTGCGATAGAGGGCATACAGGTTCGGATCCAGCAATATCGTTGGCACCCGGACAGAAGTCTCCTGCGTGCGATCATCATATTGCCAGTAGGCACGTACCGAAGACGAATGATTGGCACTGAAATCCCGAGAAAGCTTGGCCATGACCATTCCCTGACGCGTATCCTGATCTGGATAACCCTGATCAAAATCCCCCTGGCGAATGTCAGTATGGCCCGCCTTGTAGGCCGCCTGGGTATTCAGCTGCCAGCCACCCTCAAACCCCTGAGTCCGATTCAGGCTGACAAAACCATGACGGCTGCTGTCGCGCAGGTCATCAGCCCCCTTCGTGCTATCGATACCATCAAACCCATTCGATGCATTCAGTTGTGCTGTCAGTCGGTAGGAAACACTGTCATCTTGCCAGGAATAACTGGCCAAACTGTCATCCTCTCCCTGATTGCCATTACGGTAACGCAAACGCACCCCCAAAGTGTCACCCGGGTGCTTGCTGATAATGTTAATGACCCCCTGAAAGGAATTGGAGCCATAGGTTGCCGAACTGGGGCCTCGGGTAATTTCAATCCGCTGAATATCCTCTAACGCGATCGGTATATCATCCCAGACCACCGAGGCAATGCCGGATTTAAACACCGAGCGGCCATCCACCATCACCTGTAAGCGCCTCATCACACTGGGGCTGGAAGAGTGATAGGCAATCGATGCGTTGTTCTCATCATCGCCATGACCAATAAACATGCCTGGCACAAAACGCATCAGTTCTGGCAGGGTTCGGACATTCCATGCCTCGATTTGCTCTGCTTCAATCACGGTGACACTGGCAGGTACCTCGGCACGCGGCTGGCGCAGGCGCGTCGCCGTCAGGACAACCGGAATATCATCATCACCGAGGCCAAAGACTTCCGCAAAGTCTGGCAGCTGCTTATCGTCGAAATCGCTGGCCGTCGCATTGCCAGACACCCACAGTAACGGGATGCCCACCAAGGCCCAAATTAACATCGCCATAAGTCGTATTTCTTTTACTCGCTGATCAGGATAATAAACCGGCTGCCTGCATCTTTTGGTCGATGCCTGCAGTTTTATACTGATGTAGACCTGACAGAACAAGAGCCGCTTGGCTATAATCCGGCCAAATAACTCAACCGACCCAGGGAAAACAAGATGAGCTACAACGCCATTTCCGCAGGTAAAGACCTGCCAAACGATGTTTACGTCGTCATTGAAATTCCAGCCAACCATGCCCCCATCAAATACGAAATAGACAAGGACATGGATTGCCTGATGGTCGATCGCTTCATGGCCACCCCGATGTTCTACCCGGCCAACTATGGTTATATTTCAAATACGTTGGCAGGTGACGGTGACCCACTTGACGTGCTGGTGATCACGCCTTATCCAGTACAACCGGGTTCTGTCATCCGCGCTCGCCCGGTTGCCGTACTTAACATGGAAGACGAAGGTGGCGAAGACGTCAAGTTACTCGCCGTTCCTCATACCAAACTCAGCAAGATTTATGATGACGTTCAGGACGTAAACGACGTACCTGAGTTGCTGCGCAACCAGATTGCCCACTTTTTTGAAAACTACAAGGATCTGGAAGCCGGAAAATGGGTCAAGGTGCGCGACTGGGGTAATGCCGACGAAGCACGTCGCCTGATCATGGAATCTGCCGAAGCTTACAACAACAAGTAATCCGGTACAGACCAACCAATCAGTATCAATAAAAAAGCAGAGCGCAGCCGCGACTCTGCTTTTTTTATGCTTCCTATTGGATGGTTAAAGCCCACCCTGGCATCTAAAAAATAGAGTGAGCGATAAAAGACCGAGGCAACAATCAACGAAAAAGCGCAGTTTAACCGTGCTGAATGAGCCTTTTGAGATGATTTTTAACAGCGTAACTTTTACAGCTGTGCTCAACGGATCAGGGCAGGCTACGCAACCTGGCCAACTCGGCCTCTGCCACTTCAGCACGATGCAGGGCTTCAACGGTCGCGGTGACGTCTTTCTGCACACCGATGTAATACATCAGCTGATCGTCATCACTGTACACTGGCGACAGACTTAATTCGTTCCAGAACAACGACCCATCCTTGCGATAATTTCTCAGTGTGGCTCGTGCCGGTCGTCCTTCAGCAATCGCCTGGCGGATTGCACCCAGATCGGCCTGATCCCGATCGCCCAACTGTAAAAAACGACAATCCTGATAGAGAATCTCATCGGCCTGATAGCCAGTCAGACGCTCGAACGCCTTGTTGACGTAAACCAGAATATTGTCGTCACCTTCCTGCTCGGCAATGACGATGCCATCATTGGAGGCATCGACCGCTTTTTTCAACAGCTCAAGGCTGATCGGCCCCTGAGGGTCTGACGCGTCAGCAAACATACATGCTCTCCATTGGAATATTCCGGCAAGTTAATCAGCGTCACCGCCGTGGTCAAGTATTTGGCCCCTTTGGGACGCGACTTTTACTTTGTAACGATGTAAGAATAGAATCTGTACACCCTTGTACACCACCGGTTACAAAAGAAGATTTCATCATCGTACCCGGTCACCGTCCACCCAAGGTGACAGCCTGCTTGTTACCAGATAACGCAAGAGCCCATGACATGACTGGCAATGGTTCCGAATCTCACGCTGCGTATTATCCGATCCGGATAGTGTCTGCGGAAACAGGCATCAATGCCATCACCTTGCGCGCCTGGGAACGACGCTATGGACTGATCGAACCCAAACGCACCGCCAAGGGGCATCGCCTTTACACCGAGCAAGACATACAGCTGATCAAACGGGTGATTGCCTTGCTGAATCGCGGCATCCCCATTTCCCAGGCCCAGGCCATGCTGGCGAATGGCGAGGCCGATCTTGATACTCCGCTCACCGCCGCAAAACCTTCCCAGTGGCAGCATTATCGGGAATTATTACAGCAAGCGACGCAAGACTTTGACGACCGTTTGCTGGCTTCCACCTTTGATGAAGTCAGCCAGTTTTTTCCGGTTGAGCTGGCGCTGCGATTTCTGTTTGTGCCTTTTTATCGTCAGCTCAGGGAAAACAGCACCCAGACACTGGGCAGCGCCCGGCTGTGCTTTTTTACTTCATTCCTGCAAGCCAGGCTGGCCTGGCGCCTGTCAGAAAGCGGAACAACGCCAGAACAGCCAAGAATACTGCTGGCAAACTGCACCAGAGACAGCGAAATCAATCTGTTACTGCTCGGCTTGCTGATCCGACAACTCGGTCTGGGCGCTACTCGTCTGTCCGGTTTAATGGCGCTGGAGCAAATCATCCCGTTGCTGAACGAATGTCGACACTGGCCTGTTGCCGTTCTACAAATAGAAGCAACACCTTCGACAGAACGTATTCAGCAATTACACAAGATTGCCGCAGAAACCGGCTGTCCGTTGTTTGTCACCGGACAATCCAGTGAATTTGACAGTCAATTACGTCAGCAAGGGCTGGTCCCACTTGGCGACGACTACCAGATCGCAGCATTAAACGTACGAGACATAGTACAAGGAATGACGGCATGAACCAGGCCCCCTACCAATTACTGACCCGCCACCCGGATTTGCTGACGGCTACCACGCTGATCCTTACCAGCGAGAGCGACACCGATCCCGAGTGGCTCAACATGGTGCGTAGCGCCGGTTGTCGCCTGCAAACCTGGGATTGGCGCTGCTACCTCGCCATGTCAGCGGCGCTGGGCGAAGACAAGGTCACCTTTGCTATTCCCGAAGCCGAACTACCGGATAACACCGAACGCGTCGTTATTGTCTGGCCTAAAGCCAAGCAACTGGCCATCGCTCTGGTACAAATGCTGACTCGGGTACCCGCTCACCGCCATCTGCCTGAAGTCTGGCTGGTCGGCGCCAATGACAGCGGTGGCAAAAGCATCAATAACGCCATCAAGCACCTTGCGGATCCACTGAAGCACGACAGTGCCCGCCATTGCAGCCTGTGGTCAGCGCTGCTGCGGCCTCAGCAACAAGCGTTCAACTGGCTGGCACTCGCCAAAGCAACACACTACGATGGTCGGGATTATCTATCCCTGCCCGGCGTATTCAGTCAGAGGGCTCTCGACAAGGGCACCGAGTTACTGTTGGCACAACTCAAGCCGCTGCACGGCAAGGTGCTGGATCTGGGTTGCGGCTGTGGCGTACTGGGCCTAAGCCAGGCGCTGCGTAGCCCGGACATCAGTCTGACGCTGGCAGATACCGACGCCTTTGCACTGCGCAGCGCCGCACTGAATGCGGCGCGGTTAGGGATCCAGGCAGATATTATCGCCAGTGATGGCATGAGCCAGGTCGACGGCTATTTTGAGACCATTATCAGCAACCCACCGTTCCACGCTGGCAAAGAGACAGACTACCATTTTGCCGAACAACTGTTTGCCAGTGCCCGCAAACAATTACGGGCAGGAGGCAAGCTCTGGGTCGTCGCCAACCGCCACTTGCCCTATGAAGAGTGGGCCACACACCACTTCAGCCAGGTAGAGGAAGTCGCCACAGCCAACGGCTTCAAGATACTCCGTATCAGCCATTAACCGCCGGAGTCCGACAGCAGGGGGAACACCATGTTCAGGAACGAGCAACACATCAGTGTCAGGCGTCGACATCCCCTGCTCCAGCTGATTCCAGCCAGTGTACTGGTAGCACTGCTCGGATTCTCTGCTCCGGGTCAGGCAAATGATGCAACACTTTCCTACGACCCGGAAAACTACAGCCGCTTTTTGCCCCTGACAGCCCTCGACCTGCTACGCCAGCTCCCCACTACTGGGATGGGTAAGAATCTCAATATAGAGGACGACGTACTCCTTTATGGCATGAGCGGCAGCTACCAAAGTTTGTCTATTAATGGCCAACCGCTACTGGGAGACAGCAATGCCCAGCGGCTGGCTCTTGAGCGCATTCCGGCCGCCATGATCAAGCAAATTGACATCAGTGAAAACAGCCAGTCAGACCAGGACTGGGGGGGAGGCGCTGCCGGTGCCATCAACCTGATACTGAAGGATCAATTCAGCCCAAGCAGTTACCTGGCAGGCATCAGTGGTCCGGAGGATGGTTATCAACTGCTGGCCGATGTATCACTATCTCGTACTCTGCGAATCGGTCTTTCACGTATTCGCCAGGCTAGCAACAACCAGGGGACGTATGACGATGGCACCCGGCAAACCTGGTCACAACACCGTCAGCAGCAAGACGATACGCTGCGGCTGTATCACCAAGCTTCATTATCTGCAGCAACACGCCTGAGCAGTGAACTCATGCTGATGAACAGCGACTTCGACCGCAATCACACCGCTCTGCCATTAACGTTACGTTATGATGCCAGTCACCCAGGCCTGGCCGATACGACCTACCAGCATGACCGCACCAATCAATATCTTCGCTTTAGTGCCAGTCATCAAATTGATAGCCGTATTACCCGACTGTCGCTGACAGGTGAGCAATTTGAACAGCAACAACAACGAGACAACACCTACGATGACGAAGACGACAGCCGCTATCGACTGAACTGGACACTGGCAGAAACCCGCGATGAACACCGCTGGTCACTGGGGCTGAGCTACCAGCAACGAAAGCAGAGCACCTACCATGCTGGCGATAGCCAGCAACAACAGCTGATATTCAAGGAAAACCGGGCCTCTGCCTTTATACAGGATGCTTGGCAGGTAACGCCCGGTACCCGTCTTACGCTGGGATTACGGCTGGAATCCTATGAACTCAGCCAAGACAATGAAGGAGATCAAAGTCTTGCCGACCAATCTGAGATCGCAACCGCGACCTACTGGTTGCCCAGTGCAATCCTCAATCGTCGCCTCGACTATCATCAACAATTGCAGTTCAGCCTCGGCCAAAGCATTCATTCAGCCCGCGCCAGGGATCGGGTTCCCCACCAACTGGATGACGAGAACCTGTTATGGATGGGCAATGCCAACCTGGTGGACGAGCAGATAACCTCCTACGTGATGCGCTATCAGCGCCAATTCCAGACCGGTGTCCGGGCGGAAGAAGAAGGCTTGATTCTGTCAGTCTTCCAGCGCAGCCTCTACCAGCCCATCCATTATCGCTATGACGCTTTGGCCGCAGGGCAATATCAGATCACACCGGTCAACAGTGCTGTTCCTGCCGTTCTGCGCGGTATTAGTCTGTCTGTACGGCGACCGTTATCGCTGGCTGAGCGACCACTGATTGTCGAACTGGGAGCTAATCTTTATGAGTCGGATGTTCGGGGTGGGCAAGTAATAGAACAACGCCGACGGCTGGATCAGTCTCCGGACTCCGTGATCAAAGCCAGCGTGGAGTACTGGTATTTCCGTCATGCCCGACTCGGAGCCTACTGGTTTTATCAAGGTCAATCGGCCCATCTTGCGGTTGGCGACACGCACGAAATCAGCGTACGGAACACGCCTTCCCATGATTGTGGTGGCTATCTTGACTACTCCTGGACAGGTGGTTGGCGTATCGGTGTATCCATCAGCCAACACCTGACCGGTGACTACCGCAGCAATGATCCGGATTTCCAGTTAGAAAGCGCCAGCGAATGGCGCTGGCAATTGCAATTACGCAAGGAAGGCTAGCCGAAACACAGGAGAACCCCTGTCGAGTTTCAGACCCAAAAGACAAAAAAACAGGACAGCGCCCCAGTCAAAGGCACTGCCCTGTGGGCGTTTACCCGAATCAGTCAGGCATATTACGGGAGTAGAAGATCTCCAGCATTTCCTTGCGCACCTTGTTCTCAATCACTTCGCGCTCTGCAGTACTCAGGCTCAGTGCCGCTTCTCCGAACAGGTAGTTATCCAGTTCAAAATCCTTCAGCAACATTTTGGTGTGGAAGGTATTTTCCTGATACACGTTCACATCGATCATCTGATAGGCGTTGCGGGTGTCTTCGGTCAGATAGTTCTGGATTGAATTAATATCGTGGTCGATATAATGCTTGTTGCCATCAACATCACGGGTAAAACCGCGCACCCGGTAATCCACCGTAACGATGTCTGAATCCAGTGCATGAATCAGATAATTTAATGCCTTCAGCGGCGAGATCAGACCGCATGTCGAGACATCAATATCTGCCCGGAAAGTGCTGATCCCGCCATCCGGATGACTCTCTGGGTAGGTGTGCACTGTCACATGGCTTTTATCGAGATGAGCAACGACAGAATCTCTCAATGGGCCAGGCTTCTCTTCCATCAGGTCATCGCTGGGCGGTACTTCATGCTCAGCAATCAAAATGGTCACACTTGCGCCCTGTGGCTCATAATCCTGACGGGCCACATTGAGAATATTTGCACCGATAATATCCACTACATCACCCAGGATCTGAGTCAGGCGGTCGGCGTTGTAGAGTTCATCAATGTATTCGATGTATTCCTGACGTTCTTTCTCGGTCTGGGTATAACAAATATCGTAGATATTAAAACTCAAAGACTTGGTCAGGTTGTTGAAGCCATGCAGGCGCAACTTGTCGTTCAATAGCGTATCCTCATCAACCCCGCCTGATGCGGTGGTGTGGATGTTAAAATTTGAATTTCATTGAACCTGATATCAGGCTTCAATCACTTCATGGCTGTGGGTAATGGCAACACCCGCCTGTTCGAGCATAATCGATGCCGAGCAGTATTTTTCTGCCGACAGAGTGACTGCGCGCTCCACACTGCCCGCCTTCAGATGTTTCCCGGACACTTTGAAATGTACATGTATACGGGTAAAGACCGACGGCACGGAATCTGCCCGTTCCGCTTCAATGGAGGCAACACAATCGGTGACCTGCTGACGCTGTTTGGTCAGGATGCTCATGACATCAAAACTGGTACAACCGCCCAGCCCCAGCAACAGCATTTCCATCGGCCGGACACCCATGTTCCTGCCACCGTGATCTTCTGGACCATCCATGACAACTGTGTGACCACTGCCAGACTCACCCAGGAACATGGCACCGTCTACCCATTTGATTTCTGCTTTCATCTCGTCAACCAGCACAGTTATTAAAGAAAGGCGCGGAGCGTACCATAACCTGCGCGCGCGGTTAAATTGTCTCACCCGGGCAACACGTCCTGTCGCCGTGTTTTGTCACCCTGACAAAAAAGCCCAATCTGTCGATACATTTGATGCCACCACCCTAGGCTCGCTACCAAATCCGGCTGTTATGCCGGGCAAACCCGAACCCTACAAGACAAATCAAAGGCTTACATGATTTTACTGATATTAATGATCTGGTTCACGGAACTGAAAGCCATACTGTCTGTAATGGTAAAAGCACTAACGCACTGCGTCACAAACTGACATACTGTTTAACTTATTCTGTTCATGAGCAATAATCGCATCAGTACCGGATTGGAAGCCCAACTATGAGCCTGGTAAGACTGCCCCAAAAGGATCCCTATCTGGAAGACTTTTTGTCTCAATGTCACCGTCGTCGTTACCCGGCGCGCAGCACCCTGATTTATGCTGGAGAAGAAAGTCACACCCTGTACTATCTGGTCAAAGGCTCCGTCAGCGTCATTATTGAAGACGAAGATGGCCGCGATATGATCATGGCCTACCTGAATCCTGGCGACTTCTTTGGTGAAATGGGTCTGTTCGATGAAGAACACAAAACCCGCACCGCTTGGGTAAAATCCAAAATCGAATGTGAAGTTGCCGAAATCAGCTACAGCAAGTTTGAAGAACTGGTCAAACTGAATCCTGCGCTGCTCTTCCGCTTGTTCCGCCAAATGGCGCATCGCCTGAGCCATACCACCCGCAAAGCCGGTGACTTGGTATTTATGGACGTCACTGGCCGTGTTGCTCGCACCTTGCTGGAATTGAGCAAGGAGCCTGATGCCATGACCCACCCGGATGGTATGCAAATCAAGATTACACGACAGGAAATCGGCCGCATTGTTGGCTGCTCCCGCGAAATGGTCGGTCGGGTATTAAAAGACCTTGAAGACAGCGGCCTGGTATCCGTTAAAGGCAAAACCATGGTGGTGTACGGCACCCGCTGAATTTGATACCGGATTCAATGCTTTATTGACGAGCACAAACAAAAAAACACTGCCATGGCAGTGTTTTTTTGTGGTGATCATAAAAAACCATCGGTCAGAAAAACAGTTGGCTCAGCTCGACACCAGGCTCATCAGCCCGCATAAAGGCCTCTCCGACCAAAAAGCCATGAACATGGTGCTGACGCATGGCTTCAACGTCCTCGCGACTCAAAATACCGCTTTCCGTTACCAGTAATTTATCGTCTGGCACCGCCGCCAACAAACCATAGGTCGTTTCCAACGTCACTTCAAACGTATGCAGATTGCGGTTATTGATACCCAACAGCGGCGTTGTCAACGTCAGCGCAGATTCCAGTTCACGCTGATCATGAACCTCGACCAGCACATCCATACCCAGCTCCTGCGCCAGACCTTCCAGATCCTGCAACTGCATGCCCGACAACGCCGAGACAATCAGTAAAATACAGTCGGCATTCAACGTCCGTGCTTCGTAAATCTGGTAGGGATCCACCAGAAAATCCTTGCGGATGACCGGCAGCGAGCAGGCACTACGGGCTTGTTGGAGAAAATCCTCATGCCCCTGAAAATACTCACGATCCGTCAGTACCGACAAACACGCCGCACCGCCCTTTTCGTAAGACTCGGCAATGGCTGCAGGGACAAAATGTTCACGTAATACGCCCTTCGATGGTGATGCTTTTTTTACTTCGGCAATAACCGCAGGATCACCAGCATCAATGCGGGCACGCATGGCTCGATAAAAGCCGCGTAGTTGTTCCGGATCCTGATCCAGCGCCTGTGCTCTTAATTCAGCCAGCGGCAAGTTACGCCGACGCTGCTTTATTTCCAGTGCTTTGGTTGCGAGGATTTTTCGGAGTACGGTCGGTGTATCGTTATTCACTGCGTTATTCGCCTTTTGTTTCGCCGATTTCAGGCAGCGCCATCTTCAACCAGACAGGTTGAAAAGCTGACCAGCTCTTTCATTTTTTCCAGTGCCAGACCCGAGTAGATGGCATCCTGTGCCATGCTGACACCATCTTTCAGATTCAGCGCCAAACCAGCCACATAAATGGCAGCACCGGCATTCAAAGCCAGCATATCTGCGGCTTTCTTGCCTGCTTCCGTTTTACGTTTGCCCAACGCATCCTGAATCAACTCCAGACTTTCAGCCGCGCTATTAACGATCAGACCATTCAGGCTGCGTGGTTCAATTTCCAGCTCTTCTGGACGAATAATACGTTCACGAAGTTCACCCATGTAAAGCTCACAGGCGTACGTAGGGCCAGCCAGACTGATTTCATCCAGTCCGTCATCGGAATGCACTACCATGACGTGGCCAGCGTTCATCCGCTGCATCACTTCCGCCACCGGGCGCACCAACGCCTTGCTGTACACACCAATCAACTGATTGGGTACACCGGCCGGGTTGGTCATGGGCCCAAGAATGTTAAAAATGGTTCTTAGCCCCAGCGACTTGCGCACACCAATGGCATGTTTCATGGCACTGTGGTGCTGGGGAGCAAACATAAAGCCCACTCCCAACTCTTCAATACAACGGGCAACCTGCTCGGGGCTGAGCGTCAATTTGACCCCTGCTGCCTCAAGTAAATCGGCACTGCCTGATTTCGACGACACGCCACGATTACCGTGCTTGGCGACCTTGCCGCCTGCAGCCGCAACCACAAAGGACGAGGCTGTTGAGACATTAAACAAGTTCGAGCCATCGCCACCAGTACCGACAATATCCACCGCATGGTGCGGATGAACATTGACGCCGCTAACCAAATCCCGCATCACACGCACCGCACCGACAATTTCGTCAATGGTTTCGCCCTTCATCCGCAAGGCAACCAGAAATGCCCCGATCTGGGCATCTTCACACTGGCCGGTCATTATCTGGCGCATGATATCGGTCATTTCTTCCGTCGTCAGATTTTCACCTTCGACAACCCGTGCAAGGGCAGCGCGCATTTCCATAACGGTCTCCTGATCAGTTCAGCCGCATTTGCAAAAAGTTGTTGAGCAAGTCATGGCCATGTTCGGTAAGAATGGACTCGGGATGGAACTGAACCCCTTCAATCGCCAGTTCCCGATGCCGAATCCCCATAATTTCTTCCATGCTGCCATCCGGGTTTTGCGTCCAGGCAGTCACTTCCAGGCAAGCAGGCAAGCTGTGCTTGTCAATCACCAGAGAGTGGTAGCGAGTCGCCTGGTACGGATTCGTCAGGCCGCTAAACACCCCGGTATTGGCATGGTGTATTGCTGACAGCTTGCCATGCATCACCTGCCCAGCACGCGTAATCGTGCCTCCAAATACCTGGCCGATCGACTGGTGGCCAAGACAAATTCCGAGGATCGGCAACTGGCCGGCAAAGTGACGGATAGCGTCCATCGAGATTCCGGCTTCATTCGGCGTACAAGGCCCAGGAGAGATCACAAGATGATCCGGTTTCAAGGCTTCGATTTGCTCCAGTGTAACGTCGTCGTTACGAAACACCCGCACATCTGCACCCAATTCGGCGAAATACTGCACGATGTTGTAAGTAAAGGAGTCGTAGTTATCAATCATTACCAGCATGCTGTACTCCAGCGGCGCCCGCTACAGCTGACGCCTTGTCACATTCATTCGGAAGATGGCGGCCTGTCTGGCAGGCCGTTATTGATCCAGCCCGGCTTCCGCCAGAGCAACGGCACGGAACATGGCCCGGCCCTTGTTCAGGGTTTCCTGCCACTCCATTTCCGGAATTGAATCGGCCACAATCCCGGCTCCTGCCTGAATATTCAGCACACCGTCCTTGATAACAGCGGTACGAATCGCAATAGCGGTATCCATATTGCCGTTCCAGCTCAAATAGCCCACCGCGCCGCCGTACACACCCCGTTTGGTTGTTTCCAGTTCATCAATGATCTCCATTGCCCGAATTTTCGGCGCGCCACTCAAGGTTCCCGCCGGATGCACGGCTCTCAGAACATCCATCGCGGTTGTGCCATCTTTTACCTGACCGGTGACATTGGAAACGATGTGCATCACATGACTGTAATGCTCCACCACCATTCTGTCGGTCAGTTCCACCTTGCCAGTCTGCGCCACCCGGCCAACATCATTACGCCCAAGGTCGATCAGCATCAGATGTTCTGCTATCTCTTTTGGATCAGCCAGCAGCTCCTGCTCCAGTGCCAGATCCTCTGCGGCGGTATGGCCCCGTTTGCGCGTCCCGGCAATCGGCCGTACGGTGACTTCACCGTCTTCAAGGCGTGCCAGAATCTCTGGCGAAGAACCGACAACATGAAAATCATCCAGATGCAGACAATACATATAAGGCGACGGGTTCAGTGTTCTCAACGCACGATAGATATTGACCGGATCGCCCGCAAACGGAATCTGCATACGCTGGGATATCACACACTGCATAATATCCCCGGCCAGGATGTAATCCTTGATGGCAGACACCGCCGAGCGGAACTCGTCTGCACCAAACACTGAGCGGAAATCATCTTCAACCACCTGGCGTGGCTGTACCAATGGCTGACCCACCTCTCCCTGGTAAGGCTGACGCAGCTGTTCGCGCAACTGCTCAATACGCCGTTCGGCAATAGTCAGAGCATCCTGCTGCTGTGGATCAGCCAGTACAATGAGGTGCAAGGTGCCGCTCAAGTTATCGAATACCACCACCTCTTCTGACACCATCAGCAGAATGTCCGGAGTATTCAATTCATCGACAGGGCAACCCTTTTCCAGCCGGGGTTCAATATAACGTACGGTATCGTAACCAAAATAGCCGACCAGCCCGCCCTGAAAACGCGGCAAGCCTGGCAAGTCTGGCACCTTGTAACTTTGCTGTAATTCACTGACATATTGCAACGGGTCACGCACTTCCAGCTCGCTGACCACTTTGCCATTTTCCAGCCGTACCACCCGATGCCCCGACACCTTGATGATATGTCGTGCGGGCAAGCCGATCATCGAATACCGACCCCATTTTTCTCCACCCTGAACCGATTCGAACAAGTAGGAGTAAGGGCGATTGGCCAATTTCAGGTAGGTACTGAGAGGAGTGTCGATATCAGCCAGAACCTGGCGCGACACAGGAATACGGTTGTAGCCCTGGGCAACCAGCGTTTCAAATTCTTGCGGAGTCATAATAGGAACCTGAGTGTGATTAAACGCAATAGCGGATGCATCCTTCCATGAAATACAGGGGTGATGCAGGAAATCAGGCGTTTATCACCATCGACGGGCGAGCAATTGGCCTTGTTGCTGAGGACGATCCAGAGGGTAGAACACCACGGGCTCCATAGTCGTGATTTAATCGAACAGAGATCATACCAGAAGGCCCATCTCCGGCAAGCCTTGCGGCGGTTGATTTCAGTTTTTGAGGGGACGCCAGTCCAGACAAGGCCAGCTTCTTAATTCCGCCGCGTCACGCAAACGGGCATTCGGATTCAACACTACAGGCTGGGCCACTTTTTCCAGTAAGGGCAAATCGGCATGGCTGTCGGTATAAAATGCGGCATCTGCAAATTTCAAACCCCGTTCTCGCAAAAAGGTTCGGGCCAAACCCACCTTGCCACTGCCGTAGCACAGTGGTCGCTGCAAGCCGACAATACGATCATCAACCACCTTGAGGCGGTTACTGATCACATGAGTGATACCCAATGCATCAGCGTAGGCCCGAGCCACATAATCATCGGCCCCCGTAATCATCACCAGCTCGACACCCTGGCTCTGATAGGCATATAGCAGCGATGCCGCCTGCGGATAAATATGCAGATGGCCACGCTCCTCAAAAAACTGCGCCACCCGCTGCTGATACACCGATAAAGCCATGCCACGGGCACGGGTTTTGTAATAATTCGATAAACGCCAGTGAGTCACCCGCCCTTTTTTATAGGCGCGATACAGCGAGGCCAAAGCCAGAGTCGCCTCAACCAGCGCCCAACGCTCACGGCGAACCCGCCATTTGATCCAGAGGCTATTGGCATCCTTGTTAATCAGTGAGTCGTCGAGATCAAAAAAAACGACTTTTACCTTGTATACCTGCATGACACTCTGCCCACAATGCGTCCATTCAGACTAACATGCATTCAAATCCTTCCCAATGCGAATTCGTCGCGTCAACTCACGGTTGCATGCAGACTCAAAAGTTCCGCCCAAAAAACATAAAAATGTTACATCCAGATGATTGACCTTGTGACAAGTTGATGTAGTCTGAAGACATCAGGGAGCAATAGAAACGCCTGATCGCAAACCGGTAAAAGGTATTTTCCGGTTGCAGTTTTTTGTTATCAAGTTATTGTTTTATAAAGGTTTTCAAGACTACCGTAACGTGAAGGAGGGTAAAAATACCGATCCAGGCGCACTCGGCAAGATCCAGAAACCGGTCTGTATACCTATACGGATCTGCCCTTTAGCAAGTGCGTAATGACAACTGCGCCAACGCGCAGACGTCCGCCGGATTCCCCGGCGTAGCCTCATGCTTATTTTAACCAAGGAGCATTTATGAAAGGTCTGGCAATCAGTTTTCGTGACATCGAACATTCAGATGGGATAGAAACGTCTATCCGCGAGAAAGCCACCAAACTTACTTCCACCTTTGATGACATCACCGGTATTCGTGCTGTTGTCGCCATGCCGCACAACCATAGCTATAAAGGCCGACTGGCCCATGTGTCACTGGAAGTGGGATTACCTGGTGAAACGGTAGCAATCACTCACGACAACCACGATAACTCTGACCACGAAGATATGTATGTGGCCGTCAGGGATGCGTTCGAGAAGGCCCAACGCAAGATCCGCAAGATTCATGAAAAGCGGGTAGATCGTAACCGTCGAGCAACAACTGTTGTCGCCCAAGCCACCTGAACACCCCAGATATAATGGCAACTGAAGCTGAATTTACCGCTTAAGCCACTACAAAAAAGCCGCTGATGTCAGCGGCTTTTTTGTGTTTTCTACTCTGGCTGGCACAAACAACCGGTAAAGAAAAAGGCCACTCCAAAGAGTGGCCTCTGCTCTTGCTCCAGATCAAACCTGATCCGGAGCATAGGGCACATAAAACAAGCATTTACAGAAAGGCAAAGTGCTCCACATCCATATCCATCAGGCTCGCAGCACCGGCGGTCATGGTAGCCGCGTGCATGCGGGTACGTGGCAGAATACGCGTAAAGTAGAAACGTGCAGTCGTCAGCTTGGCTTTGTAGAAATCTTCTTCCGATGTACCCGCTGCCAGTTTTTCCTGCGCAACCTTAGCCATTCTGGCCCAGAAATACCCCAGCACCATATAGCCGGAATACATCAGGTAATCGACCGAAGCGGCACCGACTTCATCGCGGTTTTTCATGGCGCTCATACCAATTTTCATGGTCAGGTCGCCCCACTCTTTATTGGCTTCCACCAAAGGTTTGATCATTTTCGACAGTTCTTTATTGCCAGACTCGGCCTTGCAGAACTTGTGCACCATCTTAGTGAACGTCCGCAGGCTGGCACCCTGGGTCATCAGAACTTTACGTCCTAACAGGTCCAGTGCCTGAATACCCGTTGTACCTTCATAAATAGTGGCAATACGGGTATCACGCGCCAGCTGTTCCATGCCCCATTCAGCAATATAACCATGGCCGCCATACACCTGCATACCCAGGTTGGTGGCTTCACAACCGGCTTCGGTCAGGAAGGCCTTGGCAATCGGCGTCAGGAAGCTCAACAGCTCTTCCGCTTCTTTGCGTTCTTCTGCAGATGCGGCTTTTTTAACAATGTCGTTTTGCTGCGAGGCAAAGTACACCAGTGCCCGACCCGCTTCATTCAGCGACTTCTGTGTCAGCAGCATACGACGCACATCAGGGTGAACAATGATCGGATCAGCGGCTTTCTCAGGGGCTTTCGGGCCAGTTAGTGAACGCATGGCCAGACGCTCTTTGGCATATGCCAACGCGCCCTGGAACGATGCTTCCATCGCTGATGAACCCTGCAACGCGGTACCGATACGGGCGGTATTCATAAAGGTGAACATGCAGTTCAGACCCTTGTTTTCCGGCCCAATCAGCCAGCCTTTGGCACCGTCGAAGTTCATGACACAAGTGGCATTACCATGAATGCCCATTTTGTGTTCCAGAGAACCACACTCTACCGCGTTACCATTACCCAGGCTGCCATCTTCATTTGGCATCACCTTGGGCACAATAAACAGGGAAATACCTTTAGTGCCTTCAGGTGCACCAGGCAGACGCGCCAGTACGATGTGGATAATATTTTCGGCCATGTCGTGGTCACCGGCAGAAATAAAGATTTTGGTGCCAGTGATGGAGTAGCTGCCATCGGCATTGGGCTCAGCCTTGGCTTTCAGGATGCCCAGATCAGAACCGCAATGGGGCTCGGTCAGACACATGGTGCCAGTCCATTCGCCCGATACCAGTTTGGTCAGGTAGGTGTTTTTCTGTTCAGCAGTACCGTGCTGGTCAATAGTGTTCATGGCTCCGTGCGACAGACCGGGATACATGCCCCAGGACCAGTTGGACGAACCGACCATTTCCGAAATAACGATCCCCAGCGATTCAGGCAACCCCTGACCGCCAAATTCTTCTTCGTGAGCCAGCGATGGCCAGCCACCTTCAACAAATTTGGCATAGGCTTCTTTGAAACCGGTCGGTGTGGTCACGGAACCGTCTTCATTACGCTTGCAGCCTTCGATATCACCCACACGATTCAGGGGTGCCAGTTCCTGTTCACAAAAACGGGCGCCTTCAGCAATGATGGCGTCCACCATGTCTGGAGTCGCTACTTCGGCGTAGGCAGGAATGCTGGCGTAATGGGACGGCATATCCAGCAGCTCGTCCATAACGAATTTAATTTCACGCAGGGGGGCTTTGTATTCTGGCATTGCGGATACCTCGTCGCCTTACTGTTTGGGTCGCCTGATAGGCGTTATCTGTTATTAGTCTAGCGTCTGACAGCTAAAACGGTGAATGTCAGCGCAGGCTGTCGAATAGGTGTATCTGCACACATTTTCAAACAACTGTTTGAAACATACGTTCGCCTTACAATTCTGTCAAGCAAAAGCGTGCAATAACCCTTATCACCCCCAGAACCCACGACAAGGCAGCAACCCACTTTTTTTTAAACGTCACTCCGGCACCAAGTCGGCTGCCCCTGACCATCGTAGCCCATAACCGCCAGAACGTTACAGAGAGCAAGGGGCGGAGATCAGGCAACACATCAGTAGTCGGATAAGAATGGTTTATCGAATAGCATCAACCAAGACCCGGTGACCAGGGGGCGCTCTCAATTATTTGCTACGGCCTGTCAGGAAGAAAAATTCCGCCAGGCAAAGCGCTGGACGCAGAGAATGACGCGTCCTTTTCAAGTCCGACAACACCGCATGGCAAGATGCTCTTCGAGCTGAGGCCAGTGACTGCCAGCACAGCGTTATTCGTCACTTATTAAGCTAGCCAAACCGCGCTCCTCATGCCTTGTTCTGAAACCAACCGGCTCTCAGCAAACTCGGTTTAATCATTGAGAACGTCCCTTGGACATAGTGATTCCCGAAACGCGGACTGGCTGTACTACCGGTTATTTATTAATCTTGACGCTCATCAAGCCGCACTGATCAACCGCACCGGTCTTCCATCGACCAGTCGCCATCGCGATTAAGGCAATATTTAACAGGAATCTATCATGGCCAGTACATGGCGTTGGGTATGTGCCGAGCAGGATATTGCCGAGGGTGATAGCAAGGGGTTTGAGCTGGATGATACGGCGTTGTTTGTTATCCGCCGGTCTGCGCGTTTTTTTGTTTTTGTTAACCAGTGTCCGCATCTGGGTATTCGGCTGGAGTGGCTACCGGATCAGTTTCTTGATGTGGATGGTTATTTTATCCAGTGCAGCAGCCATGGTGCTCTGTTTCAGGCTGAGGATGGTATGTGTATCGCAGGCCCTTGCGCTGGCCAGCCCCTGACCGCCATCGAGTACGATGTCAAAGACGGCCAGTTACTGGTTTTACTGGACTGAAAGCGCTGCCGGACTTGGACCAAGACGCTGTTTACTACCGGCCAACAGTGCTTGATACGCTCAGTCGAAGGTCTTTTTCAGTGAATCCTTGCCGGATTCCATACCGTCTTTTGCCATTTTTTTGCCGGACTCATAGCCTTCTTTGGCAGCTTCCTTGCCGTGTTCGTAGCCGTCTTTGGCTAACTCCTTACCCTTTTCATAACCTTCCTTGGCCACTTCTTTGCCATGCTCGTAGCCGTCTTTGGCGAATTCCTTACCTTTTTCATAACCTTCTTTGGCGGCTTCTTTACCGTGTTCATAGCCGTCTTTGGCTAATTCCTTACCCTTCTCCATCCCTTCCGCCGCCATACTCTTGCCATCGTCAGTGCTCTCTTCCACTTGCTCACTGCCCTTGTCGACACTGCTTGCTGCCGTTTCTTCAGCGCCACCAAACATGGATTTACCCTTGCTAACCATGCTATCCCACCAGGATGGTTCATCCTCGGCATAGACAGGAGCAGCCAGCAGGGCGGCCATACTGGCGACAGACATCAGCTTGGTTATTACATTCATACAGGTACTCCGCAGGTTGTTTATTGATATCAGTGAATTTACCGAGCCACTATACAGGCTACAGGCTTGCCGGACAGAGTGGCCGTTCAATCCTGAGTGACAGCGCAGTAACGGGATTGTCTAACAGGCCGTTGAAATTCGTATCTAATTCGCTGATAGAAGCTCTTCCGCCTTATAAATCACACTTATTTGGTTGTTTTCTAGCCAGGTTTTCCATTTAAAACGGGATTATCCATCCCGTTTCCGGTCATCAGACGGATTGACCCTGTAACCTTGCCATTCGCACCAGGTTGTAAGCCATCATGGTCATCTCAAGAGCGCTGTTGACCTTCTCCAGCCCCTTCACTTTTAACTGCCGTAAGGGGCCGATGGTCTTACCCCAACCGAAGGGTTCTTCGACCCGTTTACGCACAATCTGACTGGAGACATAACCCGCTTTATGACTGGTTCGACCATCTCCGCATTTATAAAAGCCGAAATCATGGAGCGATAGACGGCCTCGGTTACGTCGGGATTTGCACCAGAATCTTGTGCAAGCGCGCGAACTTTAGAAATTACCTGCTCGACTCTTTGCGGAGCCTTAACGTCATCGCTGGTTTTCTTGAAGCGCGCCGCCTGCATGACAAAGCCGCCACGCTCAGCGATTAGGCTTACGATCTTGTGATCAATCGCGTCGCTATTGGAACGGACTTCCTCAAGGGACTTGCAAGTTACGGCCTTGTTCACTTTTCATTCCTTATTTTTGAGCCATAACGCCTTAATAACAGGCAAAATGCGGTTGGCTAAAATACGAGCGTAGCGAGATAGCCAGCCGTATTTTGTCCTTGTTGATTAACTTGTTAGAGCTTTATTTACACAATTAAAAAAGGTGCTTGTTTTCAGCACCTCGAATAAATAAGCGACTTACCAGTTATCATTCAACCAATTGAATACATTAATCTGACTACGACTAGTACTAGGTAATTCATCTTTAATCAATGATTCAGCTTTACGTCCCGAAGTTGTACTTGTAAGATCTCGCTTCTTTAGCACCTTGTTTATCATGTACAAAACCTCATAGCCTTCTTTTCGACTAAAAAGCGTACTATCCGGTGTGCCAGTGATTTTTGGATCATCTCCATCAATAGCAGTCCAACTATAGTGAGTGTACTGCATATCAGATTTTTTAAATGTCATACAACTACCCTTTTTTATAATTTCCAAAATTAGAAATCATATAATATATGGGGATTAAGTTTTTACTTTCAACCTTTCACAAACTCTAACGCCCGGCTCAGCGGCGTGGTGAAGTTGGCGATTTTTGTGCGTTTTTTTGCACAAAAAGTGACAACTTTACCACGTCCGATGCAGCAACTTTTTAGATGCATATTAATGGATATTCGATTTTGAAAAGACATTTAAAATTATAACCCCAACAACAATAAATCCCATCCCTATAATTGATGCTAAATCTAATTTTTGGTCATAAATAACCCAAGCTGCCATTGCCACTAATACTACACCAAGGCCGGCCCACACAGCATAAGCCACGCCAATAGGAATAGACTTTAATGCGAGAGATAAGAAATAAAATGCAACGACATAGCCAACAATAACAATAACGGAAGGAGTTAATTTTGAAAACCCATCACTAGCCTTTAATGCTGAAGTTGCCGCTACTTCTCCTAAAATTGCAACAGATAAAAACAACCATTCTCTCATTTCATTTCTCCGACTATAAAAATTTAAAGGGAGATTCTAAAGAATTTTAAAATTTAGAACAGTCTTGTTATTTACATACTACTGTGAGCATCTAACGCCGCTATAACCTGCGGCCAAAGTGGAGCTGGATTTGGGCTAAAATGGCCGCAGGCCATGCCCAAAGACCAGCGGAGCTTTGGACGTCAGGTTGATAGCCTTGTTAGGGCCCACCTGCTATATTTGTACCGTATTTCCGTACACTTGGTATTAGATATGGACACAGTAAGCGTAAACCAATTTAGAGATAAGCTAAAAACCTTTGTAGAACAGGTAGTTACAAACCACACTCCGCTCAAAGTTACCCTAAGAGCCGGTGACGCATTCGTAGTAATGAGCGCCGACGACTGGGAGAGAGAGCAAGAAACACTCTACGTTCTACAGAACAACAGCCTAATGAAACAGATTGCTGAATCTATGGCAACTCACAATAAAGGCTCCGGTTATACCCCTACCAGAGAGGAACTAAATGAGATCACTGGTATTTGAAGGTAGGACCTGGATCACCTATGAAGAGCTTCGTGAAAAAGATAAAAAACTATACAAAGCTCTCTGCAAACATTTAAAAGAAATGCTTCGTGAAGATCCCAGCCAAGGCACGGGAAAACCAGAACAACTTCGACACAATCTCACCGGATTTTGGTCTAGACGCATTTCTCAAAAAGACCGATTAATTTATAAATTTGACGATAACTCTATTTATATTTTTGCCATTGGTGGACATTATGATGACCATTAACTGCGCGCAGCCCTAACGCCCGCATTTGCGGCTGGTTTGGAGCGTAGCGGAAAACCAGTCCGACAACATGCGTTTGTTAAAAGACCCGAATTCATATACTAACCGCGACACCTTTCAAAAATAGAAAGGTGAGCTGTAATATCTGCTGTTTTTCACTCCCGCCAAGAAGTCGAAAAGCATCATGAAATATCAACAGCTCACCTATGAAGAAAGAATAACGCTATCAACCCTGTCCCAGCAAGGTCTATCTGTGCGCAATATTGCTCAAATAATGAAGCGTCATCCTTCGACTCTGTATCGGGAATTTCAGCGTAATCGTTGCTACGTCACTGATGGGGCTTATCGTCCGTCAAAAGCACAGCGAAGAACGCGAGCAAGACGCAGCCGATCTCGCAGAAACAAACACTATTCTGATAGTGATTTCAGTACTGTACGCAAGCTCCTGAAGCAAAAGTGGTCACCTGAACAAATAGTTGGTCACATTCGCCGTAATTGCTTGATGAGACGACGCTTGAGCCATGAGACGATCTATCAGTATATCTGGCGAGATAAAGCCAATGGTGGGAATCTTTGGCTACACTTACGCCAGTCATCAAAGCAGCGGCGAAAGCGCTACAAAGCCTATGACAGCCGTGGTCGACTCGCGAATAAACGGCATATCAGTGAACGTCCATCAAGCGTAGAAACCCGCAAAACTATGGGTCATTGGGAGATAGATACCGTTCATGGACGAGGCAGCAGCCACTGCATAGTGACGTTACTTGAACGAAAAACAGGCTTTGTCATGATCGGAAAACTTAACGATAAGTCAACCCGGTCGTTAAACAAAAAAACAATCAGGCTAATCAATCGAGATCCTGATGCATTCAAAACCATCACCTCAGATAACGGCACTGAATTTCATCAATATAAGGAAATAGAAGACCGGTGTGACACAGTATTTTATTTCGCCACTCCCTACCATTCCTGGGAGAGAGGGAGCAACGAAAATATTAACGGCCTTATCCGGCAATATCTTCCTAAGACTGAAAGTATGAAAGACATCACTCAGCAGCAATGTAACAACATTGCTGCTGCTCTGAATTCACGACCAAGAAAACGGTTTAACTACAAAACCCCTGAGGAGATGTACTATGGAATCTAATGACTATTGTCGCGCTTCAAACTTGATACTAGGAGAGTTACTCTACCGAGCTAAGCTCAAGTTCGTTAAAGATAGCAAGAGGCTCGTCCGGTTGTAGCGCCCACCTATACGCCGGATGGACCTCCCAATCATAGCCAAACTCTGTAAATTTGTTTGATAGGTAGCGATTTTCTTCAAAATACTTACGATCAATTCCATTAGCCACCTTCTTCCTCGCGGTGATGAAATTGATTTTATATAAGAAAGCCGCTAGCTCTTTTGTGTCTGCCGTATTTCCATTAGCCCACTTGTACTTTCCTTGCTCTTCTATCGCACGAATTTTCTTAAGTAATTCATCGGTGGAATATACGTAACCTTGCGATGCTTTTCGTTGAATTTTTGATGGACGCATACCTAGAATTAATTTCTCAATTTGAGGAAACTCCGATCGATACTCGTTAAAGGTATCTTGTAAACGCCCCTGTGAATATTCTTCAAATACTGCCTCAAGATGGTTTGTAGATATTATTGTAGCGTCTAAACGATTTGCTTCCCTACCAGCAAGGGTTAACAACTTGACAAGATCTCGTGGCCGCTTTCGAATTAGAGACATTAGCACTCTGTACATCGGTGCATTATTCCAATGCCCTTTCCCTGTAAAGCGTTCTTCAATAATCTCATTTAAATAGCCAAAAATATCCCACTGATGCTTCTTGAGGAGCTCTTCTTCATCTACATCTCTACCGAAGTAACTCTCTATTCTCTTAACAAGAAGAACAAGAATTTCGTAATTTGACCAAGTGTGCCAAATGACTGAGCTTTCTGTTTTGTCAGTAGACTCATCTGAAGTCCTTGCCAAATAATATACATCAGAGCGCAAGCTTATTCGAAAATATATCCCCCTATTTTCTGTTGATATATCTCGAATTGCATTCAAAAGTGCTGAAATTCTTTGAATGTCACTTTTTCTACCTTCCCACCCTCTATCTAAATCATCGATGTACACCGATATCTTATTGTGGCACAGAAAATCTTTTAGAACAGCTTGTTTAGAGGCAGAGAGATTTACAGTATTCTCTGCTTTCAATGTCGATGAAAGAAAATCTAGAGCGGCGCCTCCATATTGATTTAGCTTTCCTCTCCATCCTTCATAAAGGAGACCAAACGAGGTCAATGCCTTCCTTGCGATAATTTCATTTATACCAGCTTTCCAGTCTCTTATTAGCTTTAAAAAATCGGTGGCATCTTCGGCAATACCAAGAATGTCATCAGGCTTTATAAGAAGTGTGAGCCTATTCTTTGAAGACTCCTCATCTATCGCGACCTGAAATAATGCTGACTTTCCAATTCCTTTGTGCCCGACGAGAATCCTCAAAGGTAAGTCATTGACAACTTGTGAATATGTTTTGTTTTTAAAATAGTATTGCCTCAATCTCTCTGGATCTTCATCTTCTGCAGCTTCATGCCCAAAAAGCCTTTGTAGTTCATATTCATTGAATTCCATATATTCCTCGATCTTCGAAATTGAAAACTTTTAACAGTTTATTAGTGCGCATGCGCGGTTTCTGGGCAAGCCGGTTTCTGAGAAATCACCGTAACTACTTGAATAATAGGAAGTAAAATCCATTTCCAGATCAGTCCATTCTGTGAAAGCGAGCATGCGCATTAACTCCTTTGTGCCTTGCGCATTAATCTGTAAACCTGCGCAACAAATTTCCGTGTATCAATGCCTTAACGATAACAACGTCCGGGAAAGCGCGCAAGGCTTCTGAAAAAGCGCGCATTGATTTGGGCAAACTTTCAATCATACTGGATATGCATACACATCAGATCAAGGAGTGATCAATGACTTCCAGCCCCTTTCTCAATGACATTCGCCGCTTTATGCGCACCCGCGGCTACAGCCTGCGAACCGAGAAAACCTATGTTTACTGGATTCGGTTCTTTATCGTTACCAAAAGCGGAGACATCCCAAAGAGATGGGGGCTGCTGAGGTGGTGCAGTTTCTGGGGTTTCTGGCGAATGATCGTCGTGTCTCGGTCAATACTCAGAAGCTGGCCTTGAATGCGTTGGCGGTTCTCTATAACACGTATCTGGAATTGCCTCTGGGCGACCTGGGCTTTCAACATGCCAATAAACCTGCCAAATTGCCTGTGGTGATCTCATCGCAGGAGGTCGGACGAATTCTTGCCGTGATGAACAATCGGGATCGGCTGATATTTTCGCTGCTATTTGGCTCCGGTTTGCGCATTTCTGAATGTTTACGGCTGAGAATCAAGGATTTCGATTTTTCTCGGCGAGCACTGACCGTACACAGCGGCAAAGGAAACAAGGACCGGGTGACAATTCTCTCCTTATCGCTTCAGACTGAAATTGAAGCAGCGATGGCCAGTGCCATAGAAATTCAGAAAATTGATAATACTCTGGGTGTTGGCCCCTCGTTGCCAGATGCCCTGGGGAGAAAGTATCCGAATGCCTTCAACCACAAACGCGTTGCCTGTCATACATTCAGGCATAGTTTTGCTACTGAGTTGCTACGTGCGGGCCGGGATATTCGTACCGTGCAAGAGTTATTGGGTCATACGGATGTTGCCACCACGCAGATCTATACCCATGTGATCGGCCAGCATTTTGCGGGCACTGAAAGTCCGATGGATCGGTTGAGGATGTGAACGGCGATCCCTGTCTATCGGATTATCAGACGGATTGACCCTGTAACTTTGCCATTCGCACCAGGTTGTAGGCCATCATGGTCATCTCAAGAGCGCTGTTGACCTTCGCCAGCCCCTTCACTTTTAACTGCCGTAAGTGGCCAACGGTCTTGCCCCAGCCGAAGGGTTCTTCGACCCGTTTACGCACAATCTGGCTGGCAGCATAACCCGTTTTATGACTGGTTCGACCATCGATCGCTGAGCCGCCGGGCCGTTTGTCATTGCGGGCAACATGGGGCGTGATACGGTGGTTCAGCCGAAAACTCTTTTGGGAAGCCCAAGCCTGCATCAGAGTGCCATCGACACTGAAATGATCGTTCGACAGGAGCTGTTGTTTTTGGGCCGAGGCAACCACTTCGGCAAATAATTCGGCGCTGACGTCATGGTGGATCAAGCGATCCCGATTGACGCTGAAAGTCGAATGATCCCAGACCGGCTCATCAATGCTCAGGCCGACAAACCAGCGATAGAGCATGTTGTACTGAATCTGTTCGACCAGTTGCCGTTCGCTGCGAATACTGAAGAGGATTTGCAGCAGCAAGGCTCTCAATAAACGCTCCGGAGGAATGGACTCCCGCCCACACTCGGAATAGATCAGGCTGAGTTTCCAATCGATGTGGGTGAGCGCCTGATCGAACAGGGTTTTGATGGATCGTAAAGGGTGATCGTGTGGAACCCGTTCATCCTGTTTGATGGTGGTGAACAGAGGCTCCTGAGTAATGTCAGCGCCACGCATGGGGAGTCCGAGAATTCATTGAAAAAGAGTATTTTACCAAAGCCAGTAGGCATCAGGATAAAATCAACAGCCTGCTAAACATGTCGGGCGTCAAAACAAACAGTGTCCGCTGGCTGTTTTCACTCGTTCAGGACAACATTACCGGCAAGCACAGCGATGTTGCCTTCAGGCAACAGGCTCACGCTGGATTGTTTTTCATCAAAACGTACCGGCAGTGCAATGACGTCAACGCCAGTATTAATAACCTCTGCCAGTGCTTTTGCGTACTCAGGATCAATATCAGCTGCCGCTGCAACGGCCGTTACTCCCTCCAGCGCCACGCAAAACAGCAGCAGGCTACGATGGCCTTGCTGCTGTAATTGCTGCAAGCGTCGCAAGTGTTTCAGCCCACGCTCGGTGCGGGCATCCGGGAAACAACCCAGTCCGGCGGCGAGATCCTCACGCCGTAACGTCAGGCTTTTTACCTCGATATAGAGATCTGGCACAGCGTCGCCCTGCAACAAAAAATCCAATCGCCCATCTTCTACCCTAGGCTCCCGCAGCACTCGGGTATAACCACCCAGCAGATCAGACAAGCAACCGGTATTCGGGAGTTGCTGCAGCATTTCGGCCACCAGCTGATTGGCTCTGGCGGTATTAATACAGGCTTTGTACTGACCCGCCACTTCGGTCCATTCCCAGCTGTAGCGCAGCTTGCGTTGTGGGTTGGCACTGTCCCACAGCCAGACCCGGCAACCGGGGTCGGCACAGCCGGTCATGGCACCGGTATTGGCACAATGGGCAGTAATGACGTCGCCGTTATCCAGTTCGATGTCGGCCAGAAAGCGCTTGTAACGTTTGATCAGGCGGCCCGGAATCAGTGCCGATGAGTACTTCATGTTATGGCTACCAACCAGTCTGACAGGCGTTCGACAGCCTGTTTCAGTCGAGCAAGATCGGCGGTAAAGGCAAATCGTATATGGGTCTGGGCCTGATACTCGCCAAAATCGATACCCGGAGTCAGCGCCACGCCGGTTTCACGTAACGCGCGCAAACAAAATTCAAGGCTATTGTTGGTAAAGCGGCTGGCATCTGCGTACACATACAAGGCCCCATCCGGTGCCACGGGCACCACAAAACCCAGTTCTGGCAAGGCCGTGAGCAGATACTCACGGCGTTCGGCAAGAATCGACCGACGTTGCTCCAGAATCGCCAGGGTTTCCGGCTCGAAGGCCGCCATGGCTGCGTGCTGTGCCGGTGTTGGCGGCGCAAGAAACACATTCTGGGCCAGTGTTTCCAGCGTCGGCAACCAGTGCTCCGGTACTACCGCCCAACCCAGCCGCCAGCCGGTCATGCCGAAATATTTGGAGAAGCTGTTAATCACCACGGCATTATCGGCAACAGACAAGACACTCTGTGGTTCTGAGCCATAGTTCAGCCCCTGGTAGATTTCGTCCACCCATAACTCACCTCCCAGCCGTTCAGCTGTAGTGGCCAATTGGGACAATTCTGGCAGGCTTAATACGGTACCCGTCGGGTTGGCGGGGCTGGCCACCAGCGCAGCTCGGGTGGCCGGTGACCAATGTTGCTCCAGCAACGCTGGTGTTAGCTGATAACGCTGCTGCGGCCCAGCGGGAATCAACTGGCCACAGGCTTCAAACAAACGGGCAAAATGGCGATTACAGGGATAACCAGGGTCTGCCAGCATCAGCTGATCGCCTGGCCCCAAACGCGACGCGGCCAGCAGCAGCAAGGCCCCGGATGCACCAGGCGTCAGAATAATACGGGCAGGAGACAGCGAAATACCGAACCGTTGCTGATACCAATGCGCCACTTTTTCACGCAAGGCGGGCATACCCAGCGCCGGGGTATAGCCAGTGTTGCCAGCTCGTAATGCCGTGAAAGCGGCGTCGATCATCGGTGCCGGGGTCGGGAAATCCGGCTCACCCACTTCCAGATGAATAATGTCCTGGCCAGCAGCTTGCAGCGTTTGGGCTTCGGTCAGAATCTCCATGACCTGAAAAGGGGATATTTCACGGCTGCGTCGAGTCATGGCCTGACCAGTAGCCGGATGGATAGATCGAGATGAATGTTCCACAAAAAATCTCCTGCGTCGGGCCAACATTGTGCCAGAAGCCGACAATTCGACAAATTGTCGCTCTACAAGCCGTCTATTTGCCTGTTGGCCGCATCAACCCAATGAAATAGTTGGCGCTCGCGCCGTTATCTGCTAGTTTGCCGGCCTTATTATTTTTGGCGCCCATGGACATGCCGGTATCAGGCCACTGGTCCTTGCTGTCGTGGTAAGCCAAGTGTTCGGTTGATAGAACCCGTTAACCAGGTGAGGCAGCAGCACCATGCCGCAAGATAAAAAAGAATTCGCTCTGACAGACTTTACTCCTTACCAGGCGTCCGCGACTGAAGAGTACATGAATGACACCCAGCTCGAGCATTTCGCAAATATTCTGCGCAAATGGAAACAAGAGTTGATGGAGGAAGTCGATCGTACCAAAGAGCACATGCAGACTGAGCTGAATAACTATGCCGATCCTAACGATCGCGCCAGCCAGGAAGAGGAATTCAACCTCGAACTGCGTACCCGTGACCGCGAGCGCAAGCTCATCAAGAAGATCGAAAAAACACTCGATCTGATCGACAAGGGCGATTACGGCTATTGTGAAGCCTGTGGTGTTGAAATTGGTATTCGTCGTCTGGAAGCACGTCCGACAGCCGACCAGTGTATCGATTGCAAGACCCTTGCAGAAATCAAGGAAAAGCAACTGGGCGTTTGATCCAGTTGTGCCGTGCGGGTGCCCTTTGCCCGCGCCGCGCCCTTCTTCCCACCCTCATGTCGACTCCCACAGCGGCTCTCTCTGACGCTCTCCAGACTGCTCGCTCACAACCAGAGCCCGGTTGTTATATTGGCCGTTTTGCGCCGTCGCCTACCGGCCCACTGCATTTTGGTTCGTTACTCGCAGCCTTAGCCAGTTACCTCGACGCTCGCCACGCCAATGGCCAATGGCTGCTGCGTATCGAAGATCTCGACCCACCCAGGGAAGAACCGGGAGCCAGCCACCATATTCTCAGCACCCTGGAAGCCTACGGCCTGAACTGGGACGGCAGCGTGCGTTATCAGAGCCAGCGCCAGGCGGTCTATCAGCACGGTTTGCAACAGCTGGCGGACAAAGGTGTGGCCTTTCCCTGTGGTTGTTCACGCAAGCAACTGCAAGGCCGTCTGCACCTTCGGCATTGCCTGAACCCGCCAGACCGGAGTCAGGATTACGCCTGGCGTTTCCGGGTTGATCCGAATTCCGCGCCGCTGTGCTTTCAGGATCGTCTGCAAGGCCGCGTTTGCCTGTCTCCTGCCAACGATATCGGTGATTTTGTGATTCGCCGCCGCGACCAGCTCTGGTCTTATCAGCTGGCGGTGGTGCTGGATGACCGTGATCAGGGTATCAACCAAATTGTGCGGGGCATCGACCTGATCGACTCAACCCAACGACAACTGCTAATCTATCAGGCGTTCGATTGGAGCGCACCACAGTACGCGCATATTCCGGTCGCGACAGAAGCCAATGGTCAGAAACTCAGCAAGCAGAATCTGGCCCTGCCCTTACAACCGGATCCCAGCGGCCAAACCCTATGGCTGGCGTTAGACTGGCTCCGCCAGCACCCTCCGGTGGCACTGCAATACGAAGGTAATCCCAGCGTACTACAGTGGGCAATCCAGCATTGGCAGCCCGCAGCACTCAATGGCATTCACGGCCTGCCAGCACCCGTCTCGTTTCAACGCAGCCCGGCTGGCCTGCGGTCATAAATGCCAGTGTCCGATTTATGCTACCCTGTCGCCTTTTGCCACACTCGGTGTTGCCAGTCAGCAACTGTCACCCGCCCCTGACCAGGAACCTGCTTGATGACATTCAGCCTCAGCCTGCTCTGCCTGATTCTGCTTGGTTACCTGGCCCTGCTGTATCTCAGTGCCTACGCCGTGGAGCGCAGCTGGATACCACGCCGCTGGGTACAACAGCCGATCATCTATCTGCTGTCGCTGGGCGTCTTTGCCAGCGCTTGGGGCTATTACGGCAGCGTGGCACTGGCTCAACTTTATGGCTATGGCTATTTTTCCTACTTCGGGGGCCTTGCCGGTGCCTTTCTGCTGACACCCATTTTGTTACGGCCAATCTTGCGCATCACCCGCCGCTACCAGCTCAACTCTCTCGCCGACCTGCTGGCGTTCCGCTACCGCAGCCAGGCGGCTGGCGTGCTGGTCAGTATCTGTATGCTGTGTGTGGTTGTGCCGTTACTCAGCCTGCAAATCAAGGCGGTGGCCGACACGCTCGATATTCTCAGCCCTGGATGGCCGGTCAGTAATCTGGCTCTCGGCTTTGCCATGATACTGCTGACGCTGACCATTATGTTTGGCGCCCGCCAAATGACGCCAAGGGAAAACCACGAGGGCCTGGTGTTTTCACTGGCGCTGGAATCGCTGTTCAAGCTGGTTGCTGCAGCCGTCACCACTATCGTGGTAGTGACCGAGATTATTCCTGCATCACCGGGTGGCGATCAGTGGATGTTATCGATTCACCACTACCTCGCCAGTCGTCCGTCCGGCCCGCCTGATGGCCCTTGGCTGACACTACTGGTGATGTGCCTGGCGATTGCCATTGCCATGCCTCACACGTTCCATATCACCTTTACCGAAAACGTCAGCAACCGCGCCCTGCGACTGGCCAGCTGGGCCTTTCCACTGATTTTACTGGCACTGAGCCTGTCTATTCCGCCGCTGCTCTGGGCCGGGATGTCTCATCAGATCACGGTGCCAACTGAATATTTTGCGCTGGGCCTGGGGCTGGAAACCGGCTCACCAACCATTACCTTGCTGGTTTTTCTGGGAGGCGTGGCCGCTGCCACTGGCGTCAGTATTCAGATGACTCTGGCGACTACGGCGATGTTGCTGAATCACCTGCTTTTCCCTCATTACAAACCCAGCCCGAAACACGATTTTTACCGCTGGCTCTTATGGTCGCGTCGGTTATTAATCCTCGGATTGATCGCGCTGTCGTATCTTTTTTATCAGCTCATGGGCGACAAACTCGACATCAACCGCCTCGGTATTCTTGCCTGTGGTGCAGCCATGCAGTTTTTGCCCGGTATTCTCGGCTTGTTGTACTGGCGCGGTGCCAGCCGTACGGGCTTTGTTGCAGGTTTGAGTACCGGTCTGGCTATCTGGTTATTGGGGCTGCTGCTACCGCTGCTGCTGGTTGGCTCCCGCTGGGAACACTGGTTCATGATTCCCGATGAAAGCAACTGGCATCGTACCGCCTTGCTCAGCGTACTGGGCAACCTGCTGCTGTTTGTCATCATCAGCTTCACCCGCAAGCCGGACGATGCCGAACTCAGCGCCGCCGACGCCTGCGTCATCGCCGCCCAACGTCCCAGCATGCAATTGCTGGAGGCTGAAAATTCCAACGATGCCATCCTTGCTCTCAGTCGCCCGTTAGGTCGCTACATGGCCGAACGCGAAGTACACCAGGCGCTGACGGATCTGGGCCTGCCCGGCTATGAAGACCGACCGCACGAACTGCGTCGCTTGCGCGTACGGTTGGAAGCCAATTTGTCCGCTTTACTCGGCCCAACCGTGGCACAAGATATTATCCGGCGCTATTTACCACTGCAGGAAGGCACCGAACTAAGCAGCGACATTTATATTATTGAACAGCGACTGGAAGGCTTTCATGACCGGCTTTCAGGCATCGCAGGCGAGCTGGATCACTTGCGCCGCTACCACCGCCAAACCCTCGAACGGCTGCCTATCGGCGCATGTTCCCTGGCGGAAGATGGTGAAATCCTGTTGTGGAATCAAGTGATGGTCGAACTGACCGGGCTGGCCGCCGAACGGGTCACCGGCACCTTGCTGCACCAGTTACCAACGCCCTGGGGCGATCTGCTTGGACGTTTTATCAAAACGCCGACATTACACGAGCACAAAAAACGGGTCGACATTGGTGCCCGCCCCCGCTGGTACACCTTACACAAATCCATTATTCAGTCAGCCAATGGCCAGCCAGGTGGGATTGTGCTGTTGCTCGAAGACCAGACCGACACCCAGCTACTGGAGCGCGAATTGATTCACAGCGAGCGTCTGGCATCGATTGGTCGCCTGGCGGCTGGCGTCGCCCATGAAATTGGCAACCCGATTACCGGCATCGACTGCCTCGCCCAGAGCATGGAATACGAAACTGACAATCCCGAGCTGCACCAGATTGCCCACCAGATTCGTGAGCAGACCCAACGCGTCAGCCGCATTCTGCAATCCATGATGAACTTCGCTCATGCGGGTAACCACGCCACCGAGAACGAGGAAGTCAACCTGCACCATTGCCTTGAAGATGCCATGCAGCTGTTGCGCCTGAACAAACGCAGCCCGGACATTGAATTCGTCAATCAAAGTGACCCTGAGCTACTGGTCATTGGCGACTCTCAACGTCTGGTACAGGTATTTATCAACCTGCTGAGTAATGCCCGTGATGCCAGTCAACCCGGTCAACAGGTCATTGCCGATACACTGGCCGATATGCATCAGGTCACCGTCAGAGTGACCGATCAGGGTCACGGCATTCCGCCTGATACATTAGAACAAGTGTTCGAACCCTTCTTCACCACCAAGGAAGTTGGCAAGGGCACTGGCCTCGGTCTGGCACTGGTGTACAGCATCATTGAAGAACATTATGGCCAGGTACAGATCGTCAGTCCGGTGACCGGGAATGCCGGTACTTGTGTTAAAGTCAGTCTCCCGCGTTACCTGCCGGAGAACAGGATGGAAACAAATCTATGAGTCGCATTCTGGTCGTCGAAGACGAAGCTATTATTCGCCAATCTGTACGCAGACTGTTGCAGCGTCACCACTACGAAGTAACAGACCTCGACAGTATTGATGCAGCCCGCGAATACGACCTGAGCGCCTTTGATCTGGTGATTACCGATCTACGCCTGCCAGGTGGCCAAGGTACCGATCTGATTGAACTGGCCGGAACGACACCAGTGCTGATCATGACCAGCTACGCCAGCCTCCGCTCTGCGGTGGACGCCATGAAAATGGGTGCGGTCGAATACATCGCCAAACCCTTTGATCATGGCGAACTGGTTGAAGCCGTCAAATCAATCCTCGAAAAGGCCCAACTGCCCCCCGAAAGCAATGCCTCCGACCTGCCCGTCAGCAACGCCACGGATATCGCCAAGCACAACGGCATCATTGGCAGTTGCGATACCATGCAAGTGCTGTTTCGTAAAATCAGCAAGGTCGCTCCCACGGATGCAACCGTGATGATTCATGGCGAATCCGGCACCGGCAAAGAGCTGGTCGCCAAGGCACTGCATCAGCAAAGTCGCCGGGCAACCGCCCAGCTTATCTCCGTCAACTGCGCCGCCATCCCGGAAACCCTGCTCGAATCCGAACTGTTTGGCCATGAAAAAGGCGCGTTCACAGGGGCAGCTACCCAGCGTCAAGGACTGGTAGAGGCCGCCAATGGTGGCACCCTCTTCCTCGACGAAATTGGCGAACTGCCACTGGAAGCCCAAGCACGGCTGTTACGGGTGTTACAGGAAAGTGAGATTCGTCGTGTTGGCGCGGTACAAAGCATTAAAGTCGATGTACGCCTGATTGCCGCAACTCACCGCAACCTCAAGGAAATGGCAGCCTGTGGAGAGTTTCGCGAAGACCTCTACTACCGGCTGAACGTGGTCGAACTGACGTTACCACCATTACGAGACCGAGGTGACGACGTGACCGAACTGGCCAGTTTCATGCTGACGCGAGCCTGCGAAAAAATGGGGCAATCCCCCATGCGTTTTGACAGCGGTGCCGTATTGGCGATCAAACAGTATCAATGGCCAGGCAACGTCCGCGAACTGGAAAACGCTGTTGAACGTGCGGTGATCCTTGCAGAAGACCGCTACGTCAGCGCTGAATTACTCGGCATCGATTTGTCGCCCGATCGCTACATCAGCTCAGCCATGCGTGAAAATCTGATTGAAAATAACAACAACCCAGCCATCATCGAACGCACGGAACATGGCGACCAGGGCGATTTATCACTCGACGACTACTTTGTGCATTTTGTCCTGGAGAACGAAGCCAAAATGACCGAGACCGACCTTGCCCGCAAGCTGGGCATCTCACGCAAGAGCCTGTGGGAGCGACGCCAGCGTCTGGGCATTCCGCGCAAGAAAAAATAAACCCTGTACACGCTTCAACCGATCTCAATTCAGCCGCAAAACCACCGTTCGGGCATTGTTACCCGAACGGCAAACACCTGCTTGTAACTCCCGCATCCAGTACCCACCAACTACATCGGCTACTTCTCTGGTCGTACGACTTCGAGCCGCGTACCTCGAACATCCTATTGGCCAACCTGAGTGTTACCCCACTACCCCGAGCAACCTATTTCATACGCTACCCGAGGTAACACAATAGGTAACACTCCAATACCCCAGCCAGCAATACACCCGCCTGAACCAATAGCCACAGCCAGGAATAAATACTAAGTCATTGATTAAAAACGATAAAAATAAACAAAAAAACAAAAGTCCCACCTTGGCACGTAACTGGCTTTAACTACTGCAACAAAAAGAGCGGGTATCACGCCAAACAAAAACAACAATGTGATCATCAGCCTTACACCGAAAATAAAAACAAGTGTCGGTGCACGAGTGTCAGAACAAGAAGAAGTCATACTCTCTCGCGAACCCCGCACCTGAAAAGGTGGCGGGGTTTGTTCTTTCTGGGCATTTTTACTGGCAGAACGGACTGGCAGAGTCGGGTTGATATCGAAATCAGATAGCAAATCCAATGTCAGCAATGTGACCGTACAATCTCATCAATCTCATGGCCAGCCACCACACATCCTCCAGCCTTGAATGACACCTCCCCGCTATTACCCTCGCATGGGCCAATTTTTCTGCGACATACAGGCTGCCCAAAATACTCCTCACTACCCAGACTGCTCCCCCCAAAGAAGTGCTACCCAAGTGTTACGCCATCGCCAAAGTGTTACCCCTCACCCCGCTATCAAGGTAACAAATATCTGACATTGACCAGAAAAATTCAAATCAAAGAATACAACCCATTGATATTAAAGAGTTTTAAAAAAGTGGCACAGTACTCGCTTTATCCTGTTCAAGAACAAGAGCTGAAACACACAATAAAAATAATAATGTGGACTCAGCCAATCACCGACAATAAAAATAAATACCGGTGATCGAGTGTCAAACAAGAAACAGTCCGTGCTCTCACAAACCCCGCACCTGCAAAGGTGGCGGGGTTTGTTCTTTCTGGCGCTCTGCCAACGCCTCCTTGCAGACCAGCATCCAAACGCCAGCTACCTACCAAGCGTTAGTGCTGGATTTCTCGTCCGCTCCGTCAGAAATGATGGATACCCGATGCATCCAGCAGCCCATGCCAACATCTCAGTTCAGTTTCGTTGTCTCAAACCACGCCTGCTCCTATCTGTGGGCTATTGGCATATTGAGCACACTCCTGGCGGTTCACTCTGTTGCATCGCCAGGTCTGTTTTGCCCGCTGGCGTCCGCAATTACCACACAGCCAGCTTCACGACAGTCGGTAGACCAAAACATTCACACAGGCAAAAAAAGTCTTTTCATTCAGGTACATTTATGGCTCAAAAAATCCCCTTTGGCTCAAAGTGTTACCTCGCACACACTCTGTTACCTAAGACCTCGAAAGCGGGTAACAATCTGGGCCAGCACACCTCATAAAAATCCTTAAAAAACTCATAACTCATTGTTTTTAAATGACTTTAAATAGTTGGCACAGCACCTGCTTTAGTAAGATCATGAAGCGCAGCAAACAATAAAAATAACAAGCAAGGCACTTCACGCAGATGACAATAAAAATAACTTCCATCTGCAGCGGCAACTCTCGACAACAAAAATAACAAGAGAGGCGCCCCATCGGCTGTTTCGAATGACTGGTCTCGCTGATAAAAATAACAACAGGCGATACTGAATATTCAAAAGAGCGGATACCCAGTCCGAGTGTTGAGGGACACAAGAAGAATAAAAATAAGGGCCTCCCAGTAAAAGCCGCCATTGTGCGGCTTTTTTATTGCCTGTCGGACGGATTGATTTATCAATTGTTGCGGACACTGCTAAACTCCGCCCTTCGTTGCGAGTAACCAAACTGAGCATCAGTGAAGCGCCTAACCAATTTTATCAAAAACATCCTTCAGTCCGACGACGTTGTTGCCAACGCCGCGCCTTCCGCCAACCTGCGTATTATCAGCCGCGATGATCACAGCATCAGCCGTAGCCAGATCAGCGATGCGGCACTGAAGGTATTGTATCGACTGCATAACGCCGGTCACGAAGCCCTGCTGGTCGGCGGCGGTGTCCGAGACACTCTGCTCGGCCTCTCCCCCAAGGATTTTGACGTCGCGACCGACGCCACCCCGGAGCAAGTCAATCAGCTATTTCGTAATTCCCGCCTGATTGGACGCCGGTTCAAGCTGGTGCATGTGGTGTTCGGCCGGGAAGTGATCGAAGTTGCGACGTTCCGCGCACCACCGACCGATGAGCACTCCAGTAAAGTCGCCTCGACCGGCGATCAGGGCATGATTCTGCGGGATAACGTCTTCGGCAACCGTGAAGAAGACGCTTTGCGGCGCGACTTCACCGTCAATGCGCTGTATTACAACATTGCGGATTTCAGTGTCTATTCCTACGCCGGGGGCTGGGATGACTTGCAACATCGCCAGTTACGCCTGATCGGTGACCCGGAAACGCGCTACCGAGAAGATCCGGTGCGGATGCTGCGGGCGATCCGATTTATGGGGAAACTCGATTTTTCGCTGGAACCTGCCACCGCGGCACCGATCCCCATGCTGGCACCCTTGCTGGAACAAATACCGGCTGCGCGACTGTTTGATGAGTTGCTGAAACTGTTCCTGGCAGGCAAGGCACTGGTCACCCTGCAATTACTGCGTGAATACGGTTTGCTGGGGCATATTTTTCCGGCAACAGAACAGTGTCTGCAAGCCGAAGAACTGGCTCGTAACATTGCCGAAAACACCATGCGTAACACCGACTTGCGCATTCAGGCAGGTAAATCCGTCACGCCGTATTTTTTCCTTGCCGCGCTGCTTTGGCCAGCACTGGTCAGAATGCAAAAGGAATTTGAAGATTCCGGACTGGCACCACACCCGGCGTTACAAAAAGCCGCCGACCGGATTCTGTCCCAGCAAATTCGCCACACAGCTATTCCCAAGCGTTTCTCTATTCCGATGCGCGAAATCTGGGAACTGCAGTTACGTCTGCCCAAAATTCAAAGCCGCAAGGCCAAAGAACTGCTGGAACACCCGCGTTTCCGCGCAGCTTATGATTTTCTGCTGCTGCGTGAACAGTCTGGTGAAGACCTGCAAGGCGTGGGTGACTGGTGGACTGACTTGCAAAAGCGTGAAGGCGTGCCCGACTCGTCACGCCAGGCCTATCGGGATGACCCCCCACGTAAACGCCGTCGTCGCAGTAACGCTCCCCGCCGTCCATGACAGCGGTCACTTGCTATCTGGGGCTGGGTGCTAATCTTGACCAGCCCGATCAGCAACTGCGGCAGGCACTGCTTGCTCTGAACAGCACCCCTGGTATCAAACTGACCGGCTGGTCGTCATTTTACCGCAGCAAGCCAGTAGGGCCGCAAGACCAACCGGATTATGTCAATGCGGTTGCCCAAATAAGCACTACCCTCGCACCACTGGACTTGCTCGATCAGTTACAAGCCATCGAACAACATCAGGGCCGTGTACGATTACGGCGCTGGGGTGAGCGCACTCTGGATCTCGATCTTCTGCTGTACGCCAATCAGCCAATCCAACACCCACGCCTGACGGTTCCCCATGTCGAAATGTGCAACCGCCTGTTTGTTATTCAGCCGTTGGCCGAGCTGGTTCCTGATTGTCATCTTCCTGATGGCACTCCCGTCCATGCGATATTAAGTACACTGGCCGGACAAGACGAACTCATAACCATCCCCACACCAACACGTCTGGAGCTGCTGCCGCAAGCCCCTGCGGTGGACTCCTGATTATGTATTCCTGGACGACCCTTGAGTAGCCTACCCGTCAAAAAATGTGCAGCAGGATCGAGTCACCCTTGCCTGCCAACGAAAATTGTTCGGGCAATATTGACTTATGCTCACCAATCCGCACCATTAGCGACCTGAAAGTGGCTTGTCCACACGGGAGTAGCAGATGAATCCAGTAACAATTCGCTCACTACAGGCGTACAAGTCACAGCAACAGACGTTTGCTGTGATAACCGCCTACGACGCGACCCTCGCACAACTGGCCGCCGATGCAGGCATTGAAGCTCTGCTGGTCGGGGACTCCCTTGGCATGGTATTGCAAGGGCAAGACAGCACCCTGCCAGTCACTCTGGCTGATATGGTTTATCACACCCGCTGCGTGGCCAATGGCAACCGCCGGGCACAACGCCCGGCGCTGATCATGACCGACCTGCCATTTATGAGCTATGGCACCCTGGAGCAAGGACTGGCTAGCGCCCGAGAGGTGATGCAGGCCGGTGCGCATATGGTCAAAGTGGAAGGTGACCGATGGCTGGTGCCGCTGGTAACCAGCCTGGCGCAACAGGGCGTTCCAGTCTGTGCTCATTTGGGACTGACCCCACAATCGGTCAACAAGCTCGGAGGTTATCGAGTACAGGGCCGTGATCAGTCCCATGCTGACACCATGGTGGATGCAGCGGTGGCGCTGGTCGAGGCCGGTGCTGACATGATTCTGCTGGAATGCGTTCCTGCTGATCTGGGCCAACGTATCACCGCCGCCGTGACGGTACCGGTTATCGGTATTGGTGCCGGTGCCGCAACCGATTCCCAGGTTCTGGTGATGCACGACATGCTGGGGCTGAACCCCAACCATGTGCCGAAATTTGTCAAAAACTTTGCCACTTCAGGGCGTACCGTGAATGAAGCTCTGGCGGCCTACAATGACGAAGTCAAGGCACGTACTTTCCCCGGCCCGGAACACGAGTTCGCCTGATGCCCAGTACTTCAATGATCACCGTACATACCGTTACCGCCCTGCGCGAGCAGGTACGGGCCGCCAAGGCGTCAGGCCGCAAGATTGGCTTTGTGCCCACCATGGGCAACCTGCACCGGGGTCATATCAGCCTGATTGACGCCGCCCGCGACCGTGGCTGTTTTGTCGTCGCCAGCATTTTTGTCAATCCATTACAGTTCAACGACCCCGCCGATCTGGAACGTTATCCGCGCACTCTGGAAGCAGATCGTCAGCAACTGGTCGATGCCCGTTGCGATCTGCTGTTTGCTCCGAATGTGGTCGAGATGTATCCACAAGGGCAGACGCTTCACACCAGCGTGCAGGTTCCTGGCGTATCTGCCGGGTTATGCGGCGGCAGTCGTCCTGGCCACTTTGATGGTGTCGCAACGGTAGTGGCCAAACTTTTTAATATGGTCCAACCCGATCTGGCCTTTTTTGGCGAGAAAGATTTCCAGCAGGTTGCGGTGATTCGCAAGATGATCAATGACCTGAACATGCCCGTCGCACTGGTGCCCGTGCCCACCGCCAGAGCCGACGACGGCCTCGCCCTGAGTTCACGGAACGGCTACCTGAGCGATGCAGAACGACAGGCTGCGCCAGCGCTTTACCGCACCCTGACACGGATTGCACAGGGCCTGCAGGCGGGCGAAGCATTACCCACCTTGCTGGCCAATGCCGACGATGAACTGCAGCAATACGGCTTCACCAAAGACTATATCGAGATCCGTCATGCCGACACATTGGCGGAACTCGACACCACCGAGCTGACCAAAACGGCCAGAATTGTCATTCTGGCAGCAGCGCTACTCGGTAAGGCCCGACTTATCGATAATATTTTGGTGTCGTTGAATACAGATTTTGATTAGGGCATACTCTCGCCCCCTTCCGTTGGTCGTATAATTATTGTTCGATCAGACGAGGGAAATCCCCGGTATCGGCGTCTTGATGAGTACGCCGAACCGCAGTACAAACAAGGGGTTACCATGCAATCCATTATGCTGAAAGCCAAACTTCATCAGGCTCGTGTTACACACTCCGTGCTTGATTATGAAGGTTCTTGCGCCATCGACGGTTCACTGTTGGATCTCGCGGGTATGCGTGAATTTGAACAGATCCAGATCTACAACATCGACAACGGAAACCGTTTCACCACCTATATCATCCGCGCCGAAGACGGCTCTGGCATGATTTCGGTCAATGGTGCAGCGGCCCGCCTTGCCGGTGTTGGCGACCGGATCATCATCTGTGCCTTTGGCAATTACGATGAAAGTGAACTGGCAACGTTCAAACCCAAAATGGTGTACATCAACGCCGATAACACCGTCAGTCATACCAGCTTCGATATTCCTGTACAGGTTGCCTGACCTGTCCGGCCACCACCCCGTGGTGGCCGATTCTTCCCCTATCCCTATCCGCCCAGATCACTCACAAAACGGACAATCCTAACTTTTGCTGACGGTGAACCGGTTCCGTATACTGCCTGCCGACCATACGGATATTGAAGGAAGCGTTATGACCCTGGCCAGTAGCCTGACCCAGTCTGAAAGCTGGAAAACTCTGGAACGCCACTACGGCGAGATTAAAGATCAGCACATGCTCGATTGGTTTGCTACTGACCCCAATCGTTTCGAAGATTTTCATCTCAGCGCTGCAGGCCTGAGTCTCGACTTTTCCAAAAACCGCGCCACCCGCGACACCCTGCACTACCTGCTGCAACTGGCCAACGAACGCGAGCTGCCTGCCCAGATCAACGCCATGTTCGAAGGCGAAGCGATTAACCGCAGTGAAAACCGTCCGGCATTACACACCGCGTTACGGAATTTCAGCGACCGCCAGATCATGGTCGACGGCAGCGACATCATGCCGGAGATTCGCGATACCGTGCATCGGATGGAAGAGTTCTGCTGGAAGATTCGTCGTAATCAATGGCGCGGCTACAACAATGCGCCGTTCACCGATGTCGTCTCGATTGGTATTGGTGGCTCCTTTCTGGGGCCAAAGCTGGCATCCAGTGCGCTCAAGCCCTACTGGGACAGCGGCCTGAACGTGCATTACCTGGCCAACATTGATGGCACTCACATTACCGAGATTCTCAAACGCCTGAATCCGGCCACCACGCTGTTTATCATCCAGTCGAAATCCTTTGGCACCCAGGAAACCCTGAAAAACGCCCTTGCTTGCCGTCAATGGTTCCTCAGCAACGGTGGCTGCGAAGAATATCTGGCCAAACACTTTACGGCAGTCTCTTCCAACGTTGAAAAAGCCGTGGAATTCGGCATTGCCGAAGAAAATATTTTCCCGATGTGGGACTGGGTTGGCGGTCGCTACTCACTCTGGTCGGCCATTGGTCTGCCACTGGCGCTGGCCATTGGTATCGACAACTTCCGCGACATGCTGCGCGGTGCCCACCAGATGGATGAACACTTCCGCACCGCACCACTGGCGCAAAACATGCCGGTGATCATGGCCTTGCTGGGTGTCTGGTACGTCAACTTTTTTGGCGTCAATTCCCACGCCATCTTGCCGTACGACCACTATTTGCGCAGCCTGCCTGCGCATCTGCAGCAACTCGACATGGAAAGTAATGGCAAATCCGTCACCCTCGACGGTCGCCGGGTCGACTACCACACCGGCCCGGTCATCTGGGGCGGTGTAGGTACCAACGGCCAACACGCCTTCCACCAGCTGCTGCATCAAGGCACCCATTTCTCCCCTTGCGACTTCATCATGCCGATGTGCAGTCACAACCCGATCGATAACTTCCATGCGATGCTGGTCTCCAACTGTCTTAGCCAGAGCCAGGCGTTACTGCAAGGCAAAACCGAACAGCAAGCCATCGACGAACTGATCGCCGACGGCAAGAGCGAAGCAGAAGCCATGGTACTGGCACGCCAGAAAGTCATTACCGGCAACCGCCCAAGCAACACACTCTACTTCCCCAAGGCCAAACCCCAAACCGTCGGTGCCCTGATTGCACTTTACGAGCACAAGGTTGCTGCCCAGGGCATGATCTGGGGCGTTAACTCCTTTGATCAGTGGGGCGTTGAACTGGGCAAAAAATTGGGTAACAAAGTGCTGGAGGCGCTGGAGTCCGATCGTATTCCAGACGCGTTTGATGGCTCCACCAATGGCCTGATTCGCGCCTTCCACGCCATGCAGTCGAAACTCTGATCGAGTGCAGCGCCATGCACTGTCATGGCGCTGCGATCCTTCCTTCCCCGATATTCAAGCAACCTCTGTGGCGACAGCCACGACGGTTAACGCTAAACTGTGCGGGTTTATGTCTTCCACGACAGCTTGCCCAAGCCAGCTGAGCGTCCATATCGGAATACCCAAAGCCTATGTCACAACACTCACAGGTGATCGCCATCGAATGGCGGCAACAAACGCTGCAGTTACTCGATCAACGTATTCTTCCCCATCAGCAGCAGATGATTGAATGCCAGACCGCCGCAGAAACGGCCAACGCCATTCGCGAGATGGTGGTTCGGGGCGCCCCGGCGATCGGCATTACGGCCGCTTATGGTATTGCGCTGGATGCCTTGGCAGGTCGCGATCTGGAAGCCGCTTACAAAGTCTTGGCCGAGTCCCGCCCAACCGCTGTTAACCTGTTCTGGGCACTGGAACGGATGGCCGCACTAGGCACCAGCGACGGCGAACAGCTGCTGGCCGAAGCCCGGCGTATTCACGCTGAAGACATTGCCCACAATCTCGCCATGGGCCAATTCGGGGCCGAGCTATTGGGCAACAATGCAACGGTATACACCCACTGCAATACCGGCGCGCTGGCGACCGGAGGCCACGGCACCGCACTGGGCATCATTCGCAGCGCCTGGGCCGGCGGCAAAATCAAGCATGTGTACGCCGGTGAAACCCGTCCCTGGTTACAGGGGGCCAGGTTGACTGCCTGGGAATTGATGCAAGATAATATCCCGGTGTCGCTGGTGTGTGATGGTGCTGCCGCACAACTGTTCCGCGCCGAAAAACCAGAATGGGTCATTGTCGGTGCCGACCGAATTACCGCCAACGGCGATGTCGCCAATAAAATTGGTACTTACAGTCTGGCGGTATTGGCCAGACATCACGGTATGAAGTTTATGGTTGCTGCGCCCAGCACCACGTTTGACCTGAGCCTGAATTCCGGCAACGATATTCCGATTGAACAGCGCCCGATGAGCGAAGTAACCAGCCTGCAAGGCATTCAGATTGCCCCGCAAAAATGCCAGGCCATTAACCCGTCATTCGACGTGACGCCCGCTGAGCTGATCGACGCCATCGTCACCGAACGGGGCGTGATCCATCAGCCGTCTGTCGCCACGGTTGCCGCGCTGCTGGACAGCCACTGACGTTAACGGGAGATAGCATGGCACTCGCTTTCGATTCCACGGCTTTCGATACAGCGGCATTGCAGTCCGCCGCTGCCGATCTCTGTCGCTACGGCAAACAACTGTACGACCGCGATTGGTCTCCAGCCACCAGCTCTAACTACTCGGTTCGCCTCAACGAGCACTGCTGCGCGTTGACCAGTTCTGGCAAACACAAAGGCGAACTGACCCCGGCAGATATCCTCGTGGTGAACTGGCAAGGCGAACCACTGACACCCGGAAAACCCAGTGCCGAAACCCGGTTGCACACGCAGCTGTACGCCCGCGACCCGGCCATTGGCGCGGTGTTGCACACGCACTCCAAAGCCGCAGTGGTGTTATCGCAGATTCACCCGAACAGTGAACTGATACTTGAAGGCTGGGAGCTGTTGAAAGCCTTTGCTGGCCAAACCAGCCACGACTGCCAGATGGTCATTGCTGTTTTCGACAATGATCAGGACATCACCCGACTGGCCAACCAGGTTGAACAGCGCATGCAAACCCGCCAGCAGGGACATGCTTATCTGATTCGAGGCCACGGAGTGTATACCTGGGGCCGGGATTTGGCCGAATGCATGCGTCATCTGGAAGCACTTGAACACCTGTTCGACTACCAACTGGAACTCAAACGACTGGGGCAGCAATGAAACGTCCACCGACGCCAAGGTACATCACCCGTCAAAGTCTGACGCGCAAAGACCTCCGTACCTGGAACAAGGGCAAACCCGTACGCTCGCGCCGCAGCGGTTATATGCGTGCCGAACTGGATATGATGAAGGAGGAAGCCATGAGCATCTTGCGCATTTACCCCCAACAAGAAACCACCCAACTGCTGTTTACCACCGACACGCACGATCATATTCGTGCACGACTGCAGCAAGTCGGCGTCCGTTTTGAGCAATGGCACACCGATACCCAACTGACCCCCGGAGCCAGCCAGGAAGATGTTATCGCAGCCTACGCCGCCGATATCGACCGCCTGATCAATGAAGAAGGTTACCAGACAGTCGACGTTGTCAGCCTCAACGCAGACAATCCGAAAAAAGATGAACTGCGCCAGATTTTCCTCAGCGAACACCGTCACAGCGAAGACGAAGTGCGGTTTTTTGTTGCCGGGGAGGGCCTGTTCAGCCTGCACATAGACGACAAGGTTTACGAAGTCCTGTGCCAGCAAGGCGATTTGATCAGCGTACCGGCCAATACCCCGCACTGGTTTGATATGGGCCCGAATCCCGGATTTATCGCCATTCGACTGTTTAATAACCCGGCAGGCTGGGTTGCCAACTACACCGGCGACACCATTGCCGAGCGCTTTAATCGACTGGAAAACGGATCATGACAGTCAAAGTCATACTGACCGACATTGAAGGCACCACCTCCTCCATTGCCTTTGTAAAGGACGTGTTGTTTCCCTACGCCGCCAGTCACCTGGCCGGTTATGTACGTGCCAATCGCAACGCCCCCCTGGTGCAGCAACAACTGCAAGCAACGGCACAACTGCTGGAAGAAGAATCTCCCGGCAGTGAAGCAACCGCAGCGGATACCGATGCCCTGATCAATACACTGCTGGAATGGATTGCCGCAGACCGCAAGGCAACGCCGTTAAAAGTCCTGCAAGGACTGATCTGGGAAACAGGCTACAAAAACGGCGACTATGCCGCCCATATGTACCCGGATGCCACTGCCAACCTGCGGCAATGGCACGCCGACGGCATACCCTTGTATGTGTATTCATCCGGTTCGGTAAAGGCCCAGCAACTGTTTTTTGGTTACAGCCAGGATGGCAACCTGTTGCCATTATTCAGTGGCCATTTCGATACCCAATCCGGGGCCAAACAGGCAGCGGATTCCTACCGCAATATAGTGCAGCAACTACAAACCCAACATGTTGGTCTGCTAGCCGCAGACGTGCTGTTCCTGTCGGATATCGAAGCCGAACTGGATGCTGCCCGTGAAGCCGGACTGCAAACCTGCTGGCTGATCAGGGATGGAAAAATTCCTCAAGCATCCGCTCACACCGCCGTGCCCTCTTTTGATTTTGTGCAGCCGCTCTGAAGGCATCAACCTGACAGGCAAGCCTCTGTAAGGCTGCCTGTCACACGGACTTCACAGACCGGTGATCAGATAACAGGGCTTGTTATTTGCCTGACACTCCGTCTGACACCATCGTCCAAATTCAGGGCTATATAAGGAAATACTATGTTCAAGTCACTCATTACGCTAATCACTACGGCCACCATAAGCTTGATAACAACAACAGCAGCATCCGCCGCCGATCAGCGCGGCTGGTTTGTTGGTGGTGAATTTGGTCGTACTCATATTGAGTTGACCAATAAATTAAACAGCTCACTGACGGCAGACGACAACACCGCGTTGTTTGGTGTTTATGGTGGTTACAACTTCACCCATTGGTTTGGCCTTGAAATGCACATCAACCGGGCACCAGGATTTCAGGCTGAAGGCTCGTCCACAGAATATACACTGTCAGGCGTAGCCATAACGCCCCGTTTTCAGCTGCTGTTAACCGACAATATTGGCCTTTACGCACGCTTTGGACTTCAGCATTTCGATCTGGCGATCGACGATTCTCATTCAAATTCAGATTCCTGGGATGGCTTCGGTGCTGTATTTGGCGGCGGCGTCCAGTATCTGTTTAATAGTGGTGTTGCTGTACGCCTGGAACATAGCCGTGCTTCGATGGATCTGGATCAAACCTGGGAAGACGACGGCAGTTATTATTACTACGCCGAAGACAGTATCGAGCTGGACTACAGCGCAACGTCAGTCGGTGTTCACTACCAATTCTGATTGGCACAATGGTGTGACCAACAAAAAAGCCAACCGGGTTGTTAACCCGGTTGGCTTTTTTGTTGGTTGATCACAGCAATCAGTCACTTCGGAATGAATCAGGCACCCAGATATTCGGCATGAAACCGCAAGTGCTCTTCAATAAACGAGGCAATAAAGTAATAACTGTGGTCGTAACCAGCATGCAGCCGTAACCTCAGTGGGTAATCACTTGCTTCCGCAGCGGCTTGCAACGCTTCCGGTTTTAATTGCTCCACCAGAAAGTTATCCGCTTCGCCCTGATCCACCAGCGCCGGAATACGTACTTCAGCGCTTTTCATCAACTCACTGGCATCATGCTGTTTCCACAACTCACGATCCTTACCCAAATACGCAGTAAACGCTTGCTGACCCCAGGGACAGTTCACCGGATTACTGATCGGGCTGAACGCCGATACCGATGAAAACATCGCCGGATTTTTCAGCGCAATCGTCAACGCCCCATGGCCGCCCATCGAATGACCGGAAATAGCCCGCTTCGACGTCACCGGGAACGTTGCCTCAATCAACGCTGGCAGCTCACTGACGATGTAATCGTACATGCGATAGTGCTTGCTCCAGGGCTGCTGGGTCGCATTGACATAAAACCCGGCCCCCTGACCCAAGTCGTACTGATCCGCATTGGCCACACCGTCGCCACGGGGACTGGTATCCGCTGCCACAATGGCAATACCCAGATCCGCCGCCACTCGTTGGGCACCGGCTTTCTGCATAAAGTTTTCATCACTACAGGTCAGTCCCGACAACCAGTACAACACCGGTACATCCTGACCCTGCACCGCCTGCGGCGGCAGATAAATCGCAAAGCGCATCTCACAGTTCAGTACCTCGGAGCGATGTCTATACTGTTTGTGCCAACCGTCGAAGCTCTTGTTCTGACTGATCATTTCCATCGTACATCTCCTGCGCCAACGCCCGGCATTGCCAACGGAGCGCCTGGCGCGATAGCTGTTGCATCACCGATTTATCGCGCCCAAGTCCGCTGCTGTATCATCGTGTCAATCAGCGTTTCGACGATGTTATATAGCTGCGGCCTTAGCCCCAAATACCGAACTTGATCAATAATGAATAACAGAACGAATGGATTTGCCTTCGTGCATCAGGTCAAACGCTTCGTTGATCTGATCCAGTGGCATGGTATGGGTGATAAAGTCGTTCAGGGCAAATTTGCCGGCCAGGTAATCTTCAACAATACCTGGCAGTTCGGAACGGCCTTTGACGCCACCAAAGGCGGAGCCGCGCCAGACTCGACCAGTCACCAGCTGGAACGGACGGGTAGAGATTTCCTGACCGGCACCGGCAACACCGATAATCACCGATTCGCCCCAGCCCTTGTGGCAGCATTCCAGCGCCGAACGCATCACGTTCACATTACCAATACATTCAAACGAGTAATCCACACCGCCGTCGGTCAACTCAACAATCACGTCCTGAATCGGCTTGTCGTAGTCTTTCGGGTTGATACAGTCGGTCGCGCCCAGCTTCTTCGCCAGTTCAAACTTGCTCTCGTTGAGATCAATCGCAATGATGCGGCTGGCCTTCGCCATGGTGGCACCAATAATTGCCGACAAACCAATACCACCCAGACCGAAGATAGCAACGGTGGCACCTTCTTCCACCTTGGCGGTATTCATGACGGCGCCCATACCGGTGGTCACACCACAACCGAGCAGACACACTTCTTCCAATGGCGCTTCCGGATTGACCTTGGCCAGCGAAATTTCTGGCAGCACCGTGTATTCAGAGAAGGTAGAGCAACCCATGTAATGGAAAATCGGTTCACCGTTGCAGCTGAAACGGGTAGTGCCATCCGGCATCAGGCCCTTGCCCTGAGTGGCACGCACCGCCTGGCACAGGTTGGTCTTGCCGGATTTGCAGAACTTGCACTCGCCACATTCCGCGGTGTACAGCGGAATCACATGGTCGCCGACTTTCAAGCTGGTCACGCCCTCGCCAATCGACTCAACGATACCGCCGCCTTCATGGCCCAGAATCGCCGGGAAAATACCTTCAGGATCTTCACCAGACAGCGTAAAGGCATCGGTATGACACACGCCCGTGGCGACAATCTTGACCCGCACTTCACCGGCCTGCGGTGGTGCAACCTCAACCTCTTCAATCTTTAAAGGCTCTTTCGGCCCCCAGGCAATAGCGGCGCGGCACTTGATAGGTTCAGCCATGTTGTTCTCCTGCTGGTGATTTAGCGTAAAAACACCATTCTAGTTTTTCCTCACATGGATATAATCCCCCAGATTAACAATTTATCTTTACGGTGTAGAAATAATGGTGCAGTGGGAAGGAGTCAGAGAATTTGTTGCCGTGGCAGAGACCAACAGCTTTACCGCCGCCAGCCAACGGCTGAAGCTGTCGGTTGCCCAGGTCAGCCGCCAGGTTGCTGCGCTGGAAGCCCGCCTCAATAGCGAACTGCTGCACCGCACCACACGTAAAGTATCGGTCACCGAAGCCGGACGACTGTACTACCAACACTGTCGGCCGCTGCTGGATGGACTGGAAGAAGCCGAACAGGCGCTCAATTCACTCAACCACAAAGCCAGTGGACTGTTACGGCTGACCGCCCCGTTCACCTATGGTGAAAACCATATTTCCCCCTTGCTGAACGACTTCCTCCAGCAGCACCCGCAAGTCCAGCTCGAATGCCAGATGACCAACCAGAAACTCGATCTGATTGACGGCGGTTACGACCTCGCCATTCGCCTGGGCAAGCTGGAAGACTCCTCCATGAAGGCTCGCCGCCTGACCACTCGCCAGCAATATCTGTGTGCTTCGCCAGAGTACTTGAGCAAACGGGGCGAGCCCCATTCGCTCTCGGAGTTACAACACCACAACTGTTTGCTGGGCACACTCGACTACTGGCGTTTTCGAGAGTACAACCGGGAAAAAATCCTCCGCGTCAGCGGCAACCTGCGCACCAACAGCGGCCTGGCGCTGGTCGATGCAGCCCTCAAGGGCATAGGTCTGGTTCAGCTGCCGAATTATTACGTCAAGGAACATATCGACAGTGGCGCACTGGTTGAGCTCTTGCCGCAATTCCAGCCGGAAGCCGAAGGGATCTGGGCGCTGTATCCGCACAGCCGCCACCTGTCGACCAAGGTCAGGCTGTTGGTGGATTTTCTGGCAGAGCGGCTCGGGAGTTGAGTTAACGGAAAATCAAGCAGCGGCCACGCAAATGCCGCAGGGATAAGATATATGCCACCTGCGCAATTCTTTTTCCCAATACTGACACTGGACTACCTGCCCGCTGGTGCACAAGCTATACAGGTACATCAGCAAGCAGAAATCGGTTTGCTGAAATGTGATTATCCGCTGGCTTATACCGTGTTTACTGGAACATAAGCTGCTTGTATCTCTTGAAGTAACAGGAAAATGAATATGTCAGATTACATTGCAATGACTGCTGTTATTGAAGCCAGAACCGGTTGTGCAGAAGCATTGGAAAAACAGTTGCCAGAGTTCGAGAAAGTCACCAACGACGAGCCAGGCTGTGTTGAATTCAGGTTTTTTAAAGCAGCCGAAAAGCCAAACCAGTTTATCTTATGGGAGATTTTTACCAGTCAGGAATCACTGGCAACCCATATGAATGCGGACTATACCAAGGACCTTTTTGCTCTGGATTTAATACAATCAACTCAAGTGATAAAACACAGCAAAGTGATATAGAGGCTCTCGTTCGTAGGGGCTGTCAGCGGGGGTGTTCATAGTTCTGTGTCAGCTCATTCTCACAGATCCACGTAGGACAAGACTATTAGGACACCCATGGACTATCACCGGACTATCAGGAGGACTATCAGGACACCCACTTAAGCAGACTATCAGGACACCCATCGATCAAGCAGAGACCAGACTATTAGGACACCCATCAATCAAGTACTTTTGCCTGATTCCATTGCCGCGTCGCGGTTCGTGACGGGATCTTCACAAAATCCCCATATAACTGTGGTTAACTCGATCCTAGTTTCAGCGACATAGACTGATCAACCACGATGACACCCAATTTCTCCCGACCACGGCACTGGCTGACGCTGGCCACCGTGGTGCTGGTTTGCAGTGGCTGCACCAGCGTGCGTTTTAACGAACGCGAAACCCTGGCCCGGCCGGATATGCAGTTTGATGGCACGCCACTGCAGGCCGAACTGGAAAACCATATCTATTCATCCCGCGAAGGCGCTTCGGGCACTTTTTCGACCGGTGGCGGAGGTGGCTGCGGGTGTTACTGATAAAAACAGTCATCAGCTGGTTGCTGGTTTTACCCTGTTTTGCGGCTGCTCCATCCAGTGGTGAACTGGATGATCTGTTTGCCTTTCGTGGCATTGTGTTGCAGCAAGACGATAACAACGGTGGTAATCCCTACGTCAGCGAAGATGCCTCTATTTACGAGGGACTCTTTCTCTACCGCAGCAGCCTCGGCGCTGAGGATGCATTACAAGGCAAGTTCACCGGCGACGTAGTGTCTGCTGCCTCCTATGACGATGCGCGGGAAAAAGCCGAAACCGTCTCCGGTGCTACTGGCTACAATCCGGGTCGGTTCAATATTGATATTGCCTGGCTGCACCAAAGTCTGGACTGGGGCTTCTCCATCGGCACCAGTTATGGCCAGGAATACGCCTACCGTTCACAAGGTTACAACCTGTCGGGCAATCTTGATCTGGCGGAAGGAGCCACGCAACTGAGTGCCAGCTTGCAGGTGTTTAACGATCAGGTACGGGTGATTCGCTTCGATGGCAGCAAGGAGCACGATCAGGTGCGTAATACCGACACCCTGAATCTGGGTTGGACGCAAAGCCTGACGCCAACCCGCGTGCTGAATCTGGGCTGGTCGAACAGCCAGCAACGCGGAATGCTCGCCACGTCCTTTAATGCCGTCAAGGTAGACGACCACTTTGAGTTTGAACAACTCCCCGAACACCGTATTCGCAACGCCGGTTCCATCCGTTACAAACAGGCAAACGGAGAAGACTCCTGGCAGCTCGGTTTCAGCCGCTATCAGGACAACTGGGATGTCAAAGGCAATACCCTGGAGCTGCGATATTATGCCCATTTCAATCGTGGCCAACTGGTGCTGGAGCCGGTCTACCGCTATTACCAGCAACAACAGTCCCGTTATTTTGCCTGGCAGTTTGATGGCTTGCCGCCCTTTCGCAGCTCGGATTCTGACCTCGGCGATTTCGACGGCCATACCCTGGGGCTGAATGTTTCCTGGCTCGGTTCTGCCCCCTGGCTGCAGCGACAGGCCTGGTATGATATGGGTTTTCAGGTCTACGATCGCAGCGACAACATCCGCTTTTACTGGCTGACAGTCGGCTGGCGCTATCCCCAATAACGTCTGCGTCTGGCGCTATTTATAACCCTTCAAGACTGGAGCCACCATGCTAAAACTTTTACTGATGTTGATGTTAACGCTGGCCTCAGCAACACACGCCCTGCAATCACCTGCCCATGCCCCCGAATTCAGTGGCACCAGTTTGGTTGGCACAGCGATCCGTTATCAGCCAGGCGCACCGACCCTGCTGGTATTCTGGGCTTCCTGGTGCCCGACCTGTATGAAAGAACTGCCAGATATGATCACCCTCACCAATAGCAATCCCTGGCTAACGGTCGTCGGTGTCAACCTCGACCGCACTGCCGCCAATGGTCTGGCGGTGGTCGAACAGCGCGGTATTCCCTACGCCTCGGTCAAGGATGGCGAGTTGACCATCGCCGACCAGTATCAGGTTCGGGGCACCCCCACGCTGGTGGTGATTAACGCCAGTGGCAACATTATCCAGATTACCCATCATTTGAATGATGAGTTGCGTGCTGCCCTGGCGGCTATTCAGCCAGCCGCGCAGCCAGCTATTCCAACACCAGCAAACGCCCAGCAAACCGTGCAACCAACCTCAAAATGATACCGATAGCGCCACAACACCCGCACCGGCGTATCTGCCGACGGTTAGCCATATTACTGACCGCATCGCTAGCAATAACACAACTAGCAATAACACAGATAGCGGCCGCACAGACCCCGGCAACCGTCGGCAACAACACATCACAACGCTGGCCAACCCAGCATCTTCTGCCGGATCAACCCACCGCTGCGGAGTCACGCCAGAGCAGCAGAGTCAGCCGCACCGTCACACTGATGACCACGCCGGTGGAATTTGTGATTCAGTTAGCGCTTGAATCCGCGCCTGAATTAATCGAGCAGACCGCCACTGCCAATCAGGCAATTGACGAGGCCATCGGAGAAATCCAGCGCATTGAACAGGTGATGTCGGAATGGCAACCACACAGTGAGGTGTCTCAGATTAACAGCGCGGCGGGCACAGGGCCGGTGGCGATCAGCGAGGAACTGTATCGGCTGTTGCAAATGGCATTACAGGTGTCTGAACTCAGTGGTGGACGGTTCGATATCACCTTCCGCAGTGCGGGCAAGTTATGGGATTTTCGTCACCAGATCATCCCCACCCAGGCGCAAATAGAGGCCGCCATAACTGCGATTGATTACCACAAAGTGCGGCTGCAACAATCCACCACCAGCCCTACCGGTTATCTGGCAGAAATTACCTCAGCCAACACCAGCATGGGATTGGGTGCCATTGCCAAGGGTTATGCCATCGACCGCGCCGTACAAGTCATTCGACGCGCCGGATTCCAGCAATTTGTTGTCAATGCCGGAGGTGATCTGTACGCCAGCAGTGTGCCAGGACAACCGCTGTGGCAAGTCGGCATTCAGCACCCTCGACAGCGTGAGCAACTGATTGCGCGCCTGCCTGTCGCCAATATGGCGGTGGCTACCTCAGGTGACTACGAACGCTATTTCATTCACAACGGCCAGCGCTATAGTCACCTGATCAACCCGGCAACAGGCTACCCCGCGAATGGCTGCCAGAGTGTCACCATCATGGCCAGCCGTGGCTTCTGGGCCGATGCCCTGGCCACCGCAGTGTTTGTTATGGGGCCGCAAGAAGGTATGGCACTGGTTGAACAGCTGGACGATGTTGAAGCCATGGTGATCGATGCCGCTGGCATCGAACACCTATCCAGTGGGTTTACCCTGTAACACTCTCCGTGGCTGTCCACCGGCGCTACCGACCCGCCCCTTCCGATTGCACTGCTACCCAGCCATTGACGCTGACAGCGCCAACGGCGCGGATTTGGTCTTTCATTTTTTCCTTCATGTTCCAGGCCATTTCGTGGAAGTAAAAGGCCACGGTATTAATGGCAGGTTCAACAATGGCCACCAGACCTCCGACCAACAAATCCCCCGTCAGAGTGTAGGCAACGGTAAACGCCACACAAAAGTGCATCACAGCAAAGGTCAGTGTCTTGATCATTTTAAGCTCCTCGCCAGCTGCCTTGCTGGCGCTGTCTGGCATTGATTGGAATACACCAACAGAGTAACGCCACCCTTTAAATAGTTTAAATAAAATAAAACTAGAATCCTGATAGCTTTTTAAATTATAACAAATGGAAATTATCCCCATTTTTAGACAGTCAGACAGAAGTTCGCTACAGTTCTGCTCTTCGTTTTCACCGCAGATCACCATGAGCCAGATCGAACGTCCCTCCCGCCTGCTCACTGCCTGTGCCGCTGTACTGCGCCCACTGGTACGTCTGCTACTGAGAAATCAGGTGACCTACACCGCCTTGCTACCCTTGTTGAAACAACTTTATGTTGAAGTGGCTGATCAGGAACTGACGCTGGATGGCAAACGCCAGACCGAGAGCCGCCTCAGCCTGCTGACCGGCATTCACCGCAAGGAGGTCAAACGCCTGCGAGAAGACGTGATTCCGACGCAGCAGGTGCCGGTAAACCTGTCATTGGGAGGGCAACTGGTTGCCAGCTGGCTGGCGACCGCAGGTTATCACCAGGATGGCCAGCCACAACCGATTCCACGCCAGAGCCGCCAGCCCGGAGATGTCAGTTTTGAAACCCTGGTCGAAACCGTCGGCCATCAGGATATTCGCCCACGGGCCGTATTAGACGAATGGCAGCGGCTGGGCATTGCCAGTGTTAATGGTAAAGACGAAGTGGTATTGCAAACCGACGCTTACGTGCCACGCGGCAACGAAGAAGAAAAACTCTACTACTGGCAGCGTAATCTGGCCGACCATATCCAGACAGCATCGCAAAACCTTGATGACACCAACCCGCCACGGCTGGAGCGCAGTGTGTATTATGGCCAGTTGTCACCCGCCGCTGTCGACGAATTACACCACCTGTATCGGGAAAGGAGCATGGCGTTGCTGAAGCAGATAAACGAACGGGCACGCCAGCTGAAAACCCGCTCACCCGGGAATTTACGCATGAATGCCGGGGTGTACTTCGCCTGCGGTGAACAACCAGCGTCGTCCACCAACCCGAATCCAGCCTCCGCCACGCACCCGCAGGAAACCGATGTATGAACGGACTCACACCCCGGCTGCTCATTCTGCTACTGATGGCCAGCAGCCTGCCCGCCAAGAGCGGCATTGAGAACGACGGCATTGGCGGCACCGGCCAGCAACCGCAACTCCCCGGTGACGAGGAAGGTATTGGCGGCACCGGTCGCAGTATCAATACGCCAGAGCGGCCGGAAGTATTTGAGCGACCAGATATTTTTGAACGCCCGGATGTTGATCTCTATGGCGCAGATAACAGCAGTGACAGTGTTGATCTGGATACCGGCACAGAAGATACCGGCACAGAAGATACCGCAACCCCGCCATAAAACGCGGCTCCTGAAGAGCAATTCTTATTCACTTCGCAGACAGAAGCTTTTCAACCCGATAATTCACGCTTATCTGGTTGTTTTCTGAGTGATTTTTCCGCTGGAAACAGGATTATCCATCCCGTTTCCGTTCATCAGACAGATTGACCCTGTAACTTTGCCATTCGCACCAGGTTGTAAGCCATCATGGTCATCTCAAGAACGCTGTTGACCTTCTACTTTTAACTGCCCGATGGTCTTACCCCAACCGAAGGGTTCTTCGACCCGTTTACGCACAATCTGACTGGCAGCATATCCCGCTTTATGACTGGTTCGACCATCGATAGCTGAGCCGCCGGGCCGTTTGCCATTGCGGGCGGAACGTGTCAACGTCATTTGAGCCAGTTTTTTAAACATTACATTGCTTTTGTAATCGCCCCCGGCAGTGCTTTTAAAAGCGTTAGGGCAACTTCTCTTTCCGCTGTTCCGGTCGCCAGACTGGCTTGTGTCGCAACGATCAAACCATGCCGGTTTTCCATGACGGTGTGTCCCAGGAAGGATAATCGGGCCTCTTGCCCTTTGGATTTTTTGAACAGCCTCGCATCTGGGTCAGTGGTCGATTCATGCGTGTCGTTGCTGCGTTTGGTTCCACGAAAGTTCTCTCCCCGATTGCGTCCGGATGGCCCTTGGCCCTTATCCTGATCGTCATCAGGGTGCTTCGGCCGAAAACTCTTTTGGGAAGCCCAGGCCTGCATCAAAGTGCCATCGACACTGAAATGATCGTTCGACAAACCAGCGATAGAGCATGTTGTACTGAATCTGCTCGACCAGTTGCCGTTCGCTGCGAATACTGAAGAGGATTTGCAGCAGCAAGGCTCTCAATAAACGCTCCGGAGGAATGGATTCCCGCCCACGCTCGGAATAGATCAGGCTGAGCTTCCAATCGATGTGGGTGAGCGCCTGATCGAACAGGATTTTGATGGATCTCAAAGGGTGGGAACCCGTTCATCCAGTTTGATGGTGGTGAACAGAGGCTCTTGAGTAATGTCAGCGCCACGCATGGGAGTCCGGGAATCCATTGAACAAGAGCATTTTACCGAAGCCAGTAGACATCAGGGATAAAATCAACAGCCTGCTAGAGCACCCTCAATCTCATCTATTCCTTTATTCGTTAGTAGTTTCATACTCGGAAATATAACGCCCCGCACAGGGGCAGACAAATAAGCGCAGCGTTTTGGCTGTCCCAGCGACCACAGGGAGCGATTGCTGAGGCTTGTTATGTGTTTATCCATCGCTTTCAAAGTGCGCAAATACTTCGGCTCCAGTCATATTTTGAGTTTCGTTTGAGAAGCTATAGTATTCAGGTTTTTCATCAATGAAAATTTGATGGCTAAATTTGTACTTTGAGCCATTATCTAATAGTCCGATTGGGAAGTGATATTGATTAGCTGGCTTTAAAAAGTAAAATAAATGAGTGCCGCATTTAGAACAAAAGCCTCTCTCTGCCCACTCAGATGACAGATAGCGTGTCACAAGTGATTCGTTTGATATGCTTCTCAGTTCGCCGCTGTCGATAGCCAGCATTGGACCTCCAGACCATTTTCGACACATGCTGCAATGGCACGCAGCCACTTCGGTATTTGACAGTTCAACCTCAATCTCAACTGCGCCACATAAGCACTTGCTTTTCATTTTCTCAATTCCTCATTTTATAGACAGTTGTATGATGAGCTACAAAAGACACATAACGCCCCGCTAGAAGGCGAGCGAAGCGAGTCCTAGTGAAGGCCACGCTTTTTGTGGCTGTAATGAATTTCAGCGGCTTGTTATCTGTTTTATTCAACAACTAGGACCTCTTTGGAGTCTAGAACCATTGAATATTTCCGATGCTCTTGTGTCATCTTCTTATCCCCCATTACAGGGCGCGAAACATTTAACCATTCAGGATTACTAACTCCGCTAAGTCGAGCATATTCAATGCCTTTCTCCAGCAAATCGTCTATAGAATCAGCTTCGTATAACACCTTACGATTAGACGATGGCCCCTCTCTGGGTCCGATAGTAAGTACTTTTCTCGAATTCATTGTATTTTCCTATACAGATAACGCACGCCACACGGGCAGCCGCAGCGCAGCGAAGGCTGTCCCAGCCCCGAAGGGGCGAAGTGCTGGCGCTTGTTAGTGGGCTGCTTGCCGTAAGCAAACGGGTTTTAAATGCTGGCATATTGAAACAAACTCCTTCTCTAATTTAGCTTCAACGAAGCCGCTGCTCCCTGCTTTGAAAAGCCTACAACCCTAACAGTTGAAGACTTGTCTGAAATTAACCTGGAACCCGCTAACAGACTAACGACTGATCGGGTTTTAGCAAACGATAAAAGCCACTAACCGTTGATATTAGGTTTTGCCGATTAACAAACAACAAGCCAGTAAATTCAATTTTTCTTTACCCATTAACGCCCGCATTTGGGGCCGAAGTGGAGCGCAGCGGAACGGAGGTCCCAGCCCACGCAGTGGGCGCCCAACATGCGCTTGTTATGTGAGTGCATGCTGCTGGAGCGTGTGCTTGAATTGATTAGCTGCATGAGAAAATTTTTGACAGAGAGAAATAAACTCTTCTGTAAAATTAAGCTCTTCTACAGCTGAGGAAGTAATCTTATGATCTGCCTCCATACGATCTTTTCCAATCAATCTAATCTGGCTGGAAATAACTCCATCAACGCCCATTTTCTCTTCCAGCAATTCAAGCAGCTGGATTGTACTTAGCGGTCTTTTTGATTCTTTATGAATCAGTTCACCATCCGTAGTGGAAAACTCTTTCCTTAGGATATTTTTGATTAGCTTTTGATTTAAGCTATCAGGGCCAATCAGCTTATAGAGCTCACTACAACTGTCGTAATATGACTTTCTTGTATTTTCTACGGGCGGCCTAAAGTGATCGTTCTGGTACTTTTTGAACAGTAGTTCTTCACCGAATAGCTGGTTAATTTCAGCAATTCGGTTCAATACCTCTTGAAGAGGTTTGGGGAAATCAACCCATGCGCCATCATATGTTCGAGCGACGAATCGAGCAAAATTTGGATCATCACTATCAAAGCTCGCTTCATTTAATTCATATGCGTGCCAATGTCTTTGTTCTTCAGGGCTCATAGCATACAAATCTTTAAAAATTGCGGTAACTGCGGACAGGCCATTATCTAGTTTTCGCTTTCCATGCCTCACGTACAAGTATCGGTTCTCAGGTGCTTCTGATTTTGTCCATATATGCCCTCCAGATAATGAATCATCAATTTCATACCACTCTGGGTGGTCAAAATAACGCGAAAGGACTTCTTCAGAGAACATTACGAGTTCAAGTTGGTGAGCACCACAATGCAGTCTGTTTTTATATTCGGGAAAGCCTTCTCGGACTAACTTGGAGCCATAGAAATGATCTTCTAGCAACTCTTTGCTTGGAAAGAATACGTGAGTTGTGGTGCTTTCTTTAGGAATTTCAAATTTTGGATTTTCAGGATCAATTCTTATGGCATACAGCTCAACATTGGCATTTATAGTGCCTTTTTTATCCTTGCAAAGAGACTCCATTTCTCGCATTACTTCTTCATTTGATACTGAAATTTTATCGCATATATCTAAAGCCGAAGTGCCACCGAAAGATTGGTTCCATTGCGCAATAGACAGATCCAAAATCTCTTTCTGAATATCTTCTTTTCTCAATCTATGCACTCCAATTCAAAATCACATAACGCACGCCACACGGGCAGCCGCAGCGCAGCGAAGGCTGTCCCAGCCCCGAAGGGGCGAAGTGCTGGCGCTTGTTAGTGGGCTGCTTGCCGTAAGCAAACGGGTTTTAAATGCTGGCATATTGAAACAAACTCCTTCTCTCATTTAGCTTCAACGAAGCCGCTGTTCCCTGCTTTGAAAAGCCTGCAACCCTGACAGTTGAAGACTTGTCTGAAACCGACTGAGCTTTGCAAACAGACTAACAACTGATCGGCTTTTAGCAAACGATAAAAGCCACTAACTGTTGATATTGGGCTTTGCCAATTAACAAGCGACAAGCCAGTAAATTCAACTTTGCTTTACCCATTAACGCACGCCACACGGGCAGCCGCAGCGCAGCGGAGGCTGTCCCAGCCCCGAAGAGGCGAAGTGCTGGCGCTTGTTATGTTGCAGCGTTGAAGTTGAAGAAATAATCAAAGGCTTTGAAAACACCACCAACCTCCTTGTTAAAATTAAGCAGCATCGAAGCTGCCTTCTGTTGAACTGAAAAGCCTACTCTTTCGTTGGCCAATTGGCATCGGAAACGAGCGCGACTGACCAAACACATTAACGGCCTTACCAAAATTGGCAAGCGCCAATAAACCCTAAAGCACCTGTTCACGTTGAAAAGCAGCAACATGGCCAACAACCGAAAAACACTGACACTGGATAAAACCCAGCAAACGAAATAGCTGCACTGCCAATATTTTAAAATGCTTTAAACCACTAACGACGCCCTGCGATATTGCCAAAATTAACAGGCCATTGGCTCAGCGGTTTAACGCAATAACAATTTTATCTTTCAACTTTTACCAACATAACGCCCATGTAACCGCGCAGTTTTTTGTGGAGGGCTTTTGCGATAAAATGTAGCGAAGCGGAATTTGCAAAAGACCGTAGCAAAAAAATGTCCGGTTGACATGTTTGTTAGCCTTTAGGGGACATCTATTTAATCCGGTGCTCACTCTGGGCTACCGGATGGTTTCGAATCACGAAGCCGATTTGCGGGCATGACGGGTCAAGCCAAACGTCGGCGACATAGCGTCGGGATCATCCGGCAGCCCCTGGAGGGTGCGGGTTGCCGCCGTCCAGTGCGGTGTTGACGAATTTGAAAAGGACTTGTCGCTGCATTGGCCGCCTTGCCCTGAACAGCGGCAACACTCGCGCAGAGCCGTGCCGGATTAAATAGATGTCCCCTTTACCCGTTACTCAAGACCTCTAAAAGTAATAATTCAGATTTTTCCGCAGCCTCATCTAAATATGTCTCGCCAAAAGACGTAGTCATTTTATAACCTATTCCAGCCGATACTAACTGACCAACAAAAGGTAAGAACTTAGTGGTATTTTTAATTACAACTTTAGTTCCCATTCTTCTTAAGACTATCAAAATTCCCTCTACCGCCGCATATTTCGCAATAAATTTTATAATGCCCTGCTTAATTCCATTAAATTCTGGCGTATCTGTAATTCCTGGAGTGGTTTTTTCTATGTAAGATAGCTGCTCCTCTGTTAGCCCAAAAATTTCATTAATTTTTTTCACCATAGAAAGCAGAACTCCAGCATCTACAGCGACATCAAGTCCTGGAACTGGGTTTAAGCCATTTGCTGCTGATGTAACAGCAAACCACGAAACTATTTTGAGTCCAATTTTTCGCTTTTTTTCTATTGCTTCTTTTGACCAAACAGCCATTCCTGCTATAAATTTTTCTTGTTTAACACCTTCTTGTGAGTCACTAATATCACCTAAAAGCTTAGGGAAATCCCACTTAGTCGGCTGCCTTGCAGATGTAAGGTATATTGACCCTTTGTTTAGACTGCTTATACTTTCAATTATATTATTCGTAACCTTTAATATTGTCTCATTTTCCGTTAAGTCGTTATCGTGTTGCTCATCCTGTATAGCAATATCAATTTTATTTCGAACAATAAAACACGGCTTAGTTCTTTTGGTGGCCATTTCATCATGTAAATAAATATCTGATTCGTAAAGCCTATTACTCGTAACAATAATAAAACAATCATATTCTTCAAGCTCTAAATCTTGTATATATGTGCTTTGAGGCCATTTTTCTGTGCCGCAGCCAGGAAGATCTACAAATTCAATACCTGCATGTAAAAATGATTGAGCTTCCATTGTTTGCTCTGTTGAGCCTACAGGGGCTATTCTTTCTCCCGCGATCGCATTAATCAATGAAGACTTTCCTGAACCGCTCAAGCCAATAATTCCACATTTAACAGTCGCCTCATCAAACGCTTTTTGTTTCTCTTTCGCTTCTTTAATTAAATCATTTATATCTTCAATACTCATTACATTTCCTTTATATGAAATTGCCTACAGAGGCTAACGCACGCCACAACGGCACGAACGCAGTGAGTGTCCGGCGACCAACGGGAGCGAATTGATGGCGCTTGTTAGTGGGCTGCTTGCCGTAAGCAAACAGGTTTTAAACGCTGGCATATTAAAACAAACTCCTTCTCTCATTTAGCTTCAACGAAGCCGCTGTTCCCTGCTTTGAAAAGCCTGCAACCCTGACAGTTGAAGACCTGTCTGAAACCAAACCTGAACCAATAAACAGACTAACGATACATCAAATATTGGCAACCGCCAGAAGCCACTAACCGTGAACCTTGGCTTTGCCGATTAACAAACAACAAGCCAGTAAATTCAATTTTGCTTTACCCATTAACAGTTTATTAGTGCGCATGCGCGGTTTCTGGGCAAGCCGGTTTCTGGGAAATCACCGTAACTACTTGAATAATAGGAAGTAAAATCCATTTCCAGATCAGTCCATTCTGTGAAAGCGAGCATGCGCATTAACTCCTTTGTGCCTTGCGCATTAATCTGTAAACCTGCGCAAAAAATTTCCGTGTATCAATGCCTTAACGATAACAACGTCCGGGAAAGCGCGCAAGGCTTCTGAAAAAGCGCGCATTGATTTGGGCAAACTTTCAATTATACTGGATATGCATACACATCAGATCAAGGAGTGATCAATGACTTCCAGCCCCTTTCTCAATGACATTCGCCGCTTTATGCGCACCCGCGGCTACAGCCTGCGAACCGAGAAAACCTATGTTTACTGGATTCGGTTCTTTATCGTTACCAAAAGCGGAGACATCCCAAAGAGATGGGGGCTGCTGAGGTGGTGCAGTTTCTGGGGTTTCTGGCGAATGATCGTCATGTCTCGGTCAATACTCAGAAGCTGGCCTTGAATGCGTTGGCGTTTCTCTATAACACGTATCTGGAATTGCCTCTGGGCGACCTGGGCTTTCAACATGCCAACAAACCTGCCAAATTGCCTGTGGTGATCTCATCGCAGGAGGTCGGACGAATTCTTGCCGTGATGGACAATCGGGATCGGCTGATATTTTCGCTGCTATTTGGCTCCGGTTTGTGCATTTCTGAATGTTTACGGCTGAGAATCAAGGATTTCGATGCTTCTCGGCGAGCACTGACCGTACACAGCGGCAGATGTTGCCACCACGCAGATCTATACCCATGTGATCGGCCAGCATTTTGCGGGCACTGAAAGTCCGATGGATCGCTTGATGATGTGAACGGCGATCCCTGTCTATCGGATTATCGGACGGATTGACCCTGTAACTTTGCCATTCGCACCAGGTTGTAAGCCATCATGGTCATCTCAAGAACGCTGTTGACCTTCGCCAGCCCCTTCACTTTTAACTGCCGTAAGTGGCCAACGGTCTTGCCCCAGCCGAAGGGTTCTTCGACCCGTTTACGCACAATCTGACTGGCGGCATAAACCCGCTTTATGACTGGTTCGACCATCGATCGCTGAGCCGCCGGGACGTTTGTTATTTCGGGCAACATGGAGCGTGATACGGTGGTTCCTGCATTCCTTCACAAACCCCTTGGTGTCGTAGTTTTTATCTGCGCCCACGGTTTTACCATGAGCCCCCGGCAGTGCTTTTAAAACCCGGACCGGATCATCAATGCTCAGGCCGATAACCAGCGTGTGCTGAATCTGTTCGACCAGTTGCCGTTCGCTGCGAATACTGAAGAGGATTTGCAGCACTCTCAATAAACGCTCCGGAGGAATGGATTCCCGCCCGCGCTCGGAATAGATCAAACTGAGTTTCCAATCGATGTGGGTGAGCGCCTGATCGAACAGGGTTTTGATGGATCGTAAAGGATGATCGTGTGGCACCCGTTCATCCAGTTTGATGGTGGTGAACAAGGCTTCTTGGGTAATGTCAGCGCCATGCATGGGAGTCCGGGAATCCATTGAAAAAGAGTATTTTACCAAAGCCAGTAGACATCAGGGATAAAATCAACAGCCTGAGCCACACCCATCCCGTCAGAAAACAGCGCTGAGGCCCGTCCCCCAGCGCGAGGTACGACCGACATTCAGGCTGAGATAGGGCGACCAGCGCCGCCCAAACAGCGTCATGCCATGCCCGACACTCATCACGTGACGACTCGGGTCTTGTCTGCGGCTACCCGTGCGCCCCTGATAGCTCAGGTTCCAGCCAGCATGACCCAGCCCCGCTCCCCAGGTCAGACCATCCTGCAAATCATAGTAATCACTAGCGCCGCGCCAGCGATAACCCAAAGCGTACCAGGGCACCCAATCTCCCCACTGAGCCAGCGCCCGAAGGCCAATCTCTTCGTCCACGCTGCCGGTGCCCAGACCAGCAGCTGCATCGGCGGTGGGCAACTTCACCTTGGCCCGAACATCCCACCAGTGCTGCCAATGCCGTCGTTGCCCCAGCCGGGTCATCGAGACCCAGGTATCCGCCAGACCACTGGCACTATCGGATTGTAATACCCCCAGAGTGGCACGAATACGTACCAGCGGCGCTTCGACCGGCAGCGTTTTTCCCAGTGTCAGCGTCCAGGACTGCCAGCGTTGATCCGTCTCCGGCACATCGGCCAGGCCGGTGTGATAACCCAGCGTTGCCTGCAAGGGGGCTGACTGGGCCTCAACCGTGCTGGTGCTGACAATACCGACAAGCAATCCACACAGGTACAAGCCAGCCTGTTTCACCGGCTTGGCTGTGCTGAATATGCCGACTCGACTCACCGAACCGTTGATAACTCTACCCATATCGTTGTCCCGTATCGCTGTCCCTGACCATTCACATCACACCAGTGCACCAGTGCACCAAAAATACACATCCCGAAAACACACCAAAAAACACACCAAAAAACAGACTCAAAAAATAACAGAGCAAGGACGCCAGTCTACCAGTCCGCTATGTAACACTTTTATGAAATTTATCTTGCCGGATTGAAATGGGAAATTTTCCCATATAACCTGAACAATAATCGAACCAACGATCCCGCAGAGGAATCCGATCATGGACAGAGACGTCATAACCCATTTCCGCACCATCGCAACGACGGTGCTGATCAGCGCTATCCTCACTGCCTGCCAGAGCGATAGTGACAGCAAGGGTGTGAATCTGGATGCCGAACTGAAAAACGCCACCACATTGGAAAACTACCTCAAACGCGGTTATATCAATCAATATTCAGAGTCGACCAATACCAGCACCGAAGTCGACACCGCGTCACCAGCAACCGACACAGATACCAGCGCCGATGACTCAACCGGTGGGAATTACTCCGTAACCAACACCCAGGAAAGCGGCGTCGACGAAGCCGATCTGGTCAAACAGAACGGCAGCTACCTCTATGCCGTCCAGCAGCCGCTGCCTGCCTGGCTCGACCCCAGCGGCACAACAGCACCCAAAATTCTCAGTTGGGCCACCCACACCAACCCGGTCAGTAGCAGCCTGCAAGGCAGCGTCACGCTGGCGGGAGCTTATGACGTAGAAGGTTTGTATTTGCAGGACAACCGGCTGATTGCACTGACCCGCTCAGGGCTCGACCCCAGCCGCAACGATCTCGCCACAACACGGGCATCAGACAGCTACTACAACCCCTGGTACTGGCAGTCGTACAGCACCGATGTGCGCGTACTCGACCTCAGTACACCCGCTCAGCCGAACCAGAATTATCAACTGAGTATCGAAGGCTATCTGATCAGCAGCCGTGTGATAAATGGCCAGCTATATATGGCAACCAAGTTCACCCCGACGATCAGTCCCCCCGACAACAGCAATGAGTATGGCGATAACGTCTCGATTGCCAGCTGGCAACACACCGTGCTCGACACCCCTCTGAGCGAGCTGTTACCCCGGATCTGGATCAACGGTGAACAAACCGGACACCTGTTCGAAGATGGCGACTGTCACGTACCCGATCTGGCTCAGGGAGGCTATCCCAGCATCGTCGCACTGGTGCGAATCAACCTGAATAACCCGACCGACTGGGAAGCCAGCTGCAACAGCGGTCGTATCACCGGAGTCTACGCCTCAACCGACGCGTTTATTATGACGGGTTACGACAATAGCCACTGGGATAGCACCCGCCTCGACTGGTACACGCTTGATGGTCTGACGCTGAAAGCCAGTGGCGCAGTACCTGGCACACTGGACGGCAGCATGCCCGGCTTCCGCCTCAGCGAGCAAGACGGCAACCTGCGTATTCTGACCTCCAGCTGGAACTGGTGGTTCTGGGAAGACGTGCTCATCGACGACGTTGCCACCCTGGAGTCCAGCTCCAGCACCACGGCTGTCGCCGCCAACAGCACCGATCTAATGGAAAGCAGCGACTGGCAACACCGCCTGTTTATCGTCACCCCCGCCAGCGATGGCACTCTGGATCTGATCTCACAGCTACCCAACGCCAGCCGCACCACCGTGATTGGCAAACCGGGAGAAGACGTCAAGGCGGTGCGTTATCGCGGTGACCGCGCTTATGTGGTGACTTTTCAGCAAACCGACCCGCTGTACGTGTTGAATCTCAGTGATGCCAGTGATCCTTTCGTGGAAGGCGAACTGGAGATCACCGGGTTCTCGGCCTACCTGCATCCGCTGTCCGACTCACTGCTACTGGGCATTGGCCAGGACGCCGACAGCAGCGGCCGCACAGCAGGCCTGAAACTTACCTTGTTTAATACCTCGGATGCTGCCAACCCGACGGCGATCAATAGCACCCTGCTGGGTGGACGCGGCTCCAGCGCCGACATTCTTCAGGATCACCACGCCGCCAGCTTTCTGGCGACCGACAGCGGGGTGCGGTTGGCATTTACCTGGTCTCATTACGACGAAAACAACGGCTATCAATGGCTAGGGGACAAGATCTATATCGCCGACATCAACACCAGCACCCAAACCCTCACCGAAATACTCAACACCAACTACCTCGAACCCAACGACGAAAGCTACGCCAACTACTGGTACAGCTATCAATACACCCGAGTGCCATTACAAGCCGATGGCCTGCATCTGGTTAACAACGGCGAGGTAACCTCCGGCTCAGTCACAGATTGGACGGCACAATAAGCCGCCAGACTAAACCCGCGACCGCAAGCACAGCAACGGCAGACCCAGGTTGCTGACGGAGTCTGCCGTCCTCTTTCTAACAAGACTCTTTTACGGCTCTTTACCACAAAAGGACTTTCGCCATGATCCATAACCACCAGACCCCAGTACACCACTGGAGAGCATTGTTATTAACAAGCCTGCTACTGGCCGCTTGCGGTAGCGACGAACAGAGTGACAGTTCATTAACCTCGTCCACGCAAGTTGGCAGCGCTACCGAAGACAGTTTGACAGAAACCTCTTTACCCGATGAACCAACTTCCGAAATCGACACCACGGATCTGAGTTACTTCTATTTTTCTTATGACGACTCCGCCAGCACCGCTTCCCGTGATCTGACGCTCTTTTACCTCGACCAGGGCCAGGCACCGCTGGCCAACTGGGGTCGGGCTTACGAATACCTCAATGCAGAAACCTTTGGTGCCTTCAACAGCCAGACGGTGGGGCCATTTGAGGTCTCTATCGGTGCCTACAACACCACTGCCAGCGAGTTGATGGTCAACTCGGAGCACGCGTATTTCACCGCCCTCGGTATTGATATACAAGGCCCAAGCCTGAGCAAAGACGCGCGCGACAATCTGGTGTTAACCCTCCTGGTCGACACCTCCGGCTCCATGGACAGCCCTTTCTACAACGGTACATATGAAACCATTGATGGCCTCGATACCCGTATCGAGCTGGTGAAATACAGCCTCGATAAACTGCGTTTCAGCCTCAAGGCCGGCGATGTCGTGAATCTGGTCGAATTCAATACCGCTGCCAGCACCCTGCTCGAAGGCTGGCACTACGACCTGGACTCAGGCTCAGATACTGTCAATACCGCAGCACTCACCAGCTACTTCGACCAACTGGTGGCCAATGGCAGCACCAATCTGGATGCCGGTATTCAACAAGCCTACCGCGTTGCCTTACGAACCTTCGATGCCAGCAAGGACAACCGCGTCATCATGCTGACCGACGCCTACGCCAATACCGGTGAAACCAATGTCGATGTTATTGCTAACAACCTGACCCTCAATGATCAGGAAGGCATCTATTTTTCCGGCATTGGGATTGGCGCGGACTTCGACTCCGATTTTCTGGATGAACTGACCGACACCGGTAAAGGCACCTACTCCGCCATGGTGACACCGGCAGACGCCAGCCGCCTGTTTGGCGACGGTTTTATGCGCTTTGTCGATGTCGCCGTACGGGACGTGCTGTTTATGCTCGACTACCCACCAAACTGGGAGCACGGGGTATCGGCAGCTGAAGAATCTTCCACCGACGCCGACGCCATCCAGACCATCAACTACTCCTATAACAGCGAACAGTTTTTCTTTGAAGCCTTCTCCGCCGATACAGACTTTGCCAGCAGCGATGAAATTACCCTGCAGATTCGCTGGAAAGATAACGACGGCGTGACCCAACAAGACAGCCTGACCGTCACCATGGGCGACATACTCGACACCGGAACCAGCCAGATTCAGGCCGCCGCCGCAGTAACGGCACTCGCAGAACTGGTTTCCACCAACACCCACTGCAGCGATATAGCAGCATCAGGGTTACTGTCGTTAAATAATGAGCATGACACCTATCTCCGTTACAAAACCGCCATCGAAGATTACTGCTCAATCACCAGCGACGTTCACTACGCTGATTGATAGGTCATTTTAATCTCACGATCACTATCACTAACCCGGAGCGCGGGCAGCTTGCCCGCAATTCAAGACAACCGCAGCCTGCGGTGATTATTCTTTAAGCAATGACCGTGCAAGACAAAAAAAAAATAGCTAAGCTTATGGAACTTTGTTGCTAGCCCAGAAACACCAGCCCCACGCGATGGCCACACCCCTGCAATGCGCCTGGTGCAACCACCGGTCGCCTTGAGCACAAAGGTTGTGCAGACCTGTCCAGGGAATGGTGCCAATACGACCAATCAGATCAACAACATGGATTCAGGATCAGGACTATGACAAAACGTTCACTGCTTGCCGTAACGATTGCCACACTGGGGGCCGCCAGTGTCCAGGCGACTCCTTTTTTGCCGATGGATGCCCGCGGCCTGGCGATGGGTAACACCGGTGTTGCCAGCGCCCAGCGCGCCCATGCGCCATCCTACAACCCGTCGCTGCTGTCGCAGGCAGAACACGATGATGATTTTGCCATTCTGATTCCACAGTTCGGTATTTCAGTAGCCGATGAAGCGGAAATGTACGACACCTTTGTCGATATGAACGATGATTTGATACCGGAATTTGAAGCCCTGTTTGATAACGCGGAAAGCGACAACTTCGACAAGCACATCGAAGCGCTGGATCAGGCTTCCCAGGCTTTATATGACGCTCTGAACGGCCTGTCGGCTACGGACGTTAACAATGTCGATGCCACCATCGCCAATCTGCGCGCCAAAAATGCCGACTTGCAAACCGCCCTGACCACAGTGACTGCAGATATCAACGACGTCGACAACCTGACGGATCAACTGACCAGCGACCTGAACTCGGTTTCAGGCAACCCGCTCAGCGGTCGCCTGGGTGCTTCAGCGGCAATCGCCTTTCCGGGCAAACGCTTTGCCGCCGCCATCAGTCTTTCTGGGAACGTTACCTTTTCTGGCCGGGCCTACTTCAGCCCGGAAGATAACAACCTGATCAATGGGTACGCTGATGCCGCCAACGGTTACGCCAGCGATGCCCAAGCGCTGACGACCGACTTTGATACCTTGCTGGATGGCGCAGAAAACGGTGATGTGACCGAAGCCCAGTTAACAGCCATTACCGATCAGGCTCAGTCCACCAGCAACTATACGTCGGACACCATCACTACCGCATCGGGTGACATCAGCATTATCGAAGATGGGCAACTGAGCTCTGAAGCTGAAGACGCCGACTTGAACTCCCGTCTGGAGCTGGTTGGTGTTGCGGTCTCTGATCTCGGTGTTTCCTTTTCCCGTGAATTCAGCTTCTGGGAGAAAAAAATCGCCATTGGTATTACGCCAAAATTGCAACGCGTCATCACTCTCCACTACGTCACTGAAGCCGACTATGATGGTGATATTGATGAGCAGGATCTCGAAGATTCCTCCGAAACCTTTAACCAGTTTAACGTCGACCTTGGCGCTTCGTTCCGCTTTGGCTCCACCAACAAATGGGTATTTGGTCTGGTCGGTAAAAACCTGATCAGCAAAACCTACGAAACCAAACCCGCCGAAGTTCGTGGTGCGGTTGTGACCACCTATCAGGACGGCCCGGAAATTTCACTGAAGCCGCAATACCGCGCGGGTCTGGCCTTTAATGGCGACTGGACAACCGTCGCCATCGACGTTGACCTCACGGAAAACGACCCGATTGCCTGGGAAAATCCGACCCAATACGCCGCCATTGGTGCAGAATTTGATGTTTTTGATACCCTGCAGCTACGTGCCGGTTACCGCACCAATCTGAGTGTATCTGATGCTGAAGTCGCCTCAATCGGTTTCGGCTTCTCGCCATTTGGATTGCATATCGACATCGCCGCCATGGCTAACCCTAACGATGTCGAAAAAGAAGCCGGTGTCGCACTGGAAACCGGTTTTTACTTCTGATACACGCCCTGGCGTTTCCAGCAGGAAACCTCAGCTGCACGATTAAAACGCCAGCGGGTGACAAGCCCGCTGGCGTTTTTTATGCTTCCGACTTGGCAAATCGGGCTTCCGCACGCTTTCAGGATAACAATCACCATGCAATCTTATCTGGTCGGCGGTGCCGTCCGCGACGCACTGTTGGGTATTCCGGTCAAGGATCGGGACTGGGTCGTGACAGGCGCAACACCACAGCAGTTAGTTGATCTCGGCTACCAACAGGTTGGCGCAGACTTCCCGGTCTTCCTGCACCCTCAAACTCACGAGGAATACGCCCTGGCGCGTACCGAACGCAAGTCTGGCAAAGGCTATCAAGGCTTCGAGTGCCGCTTCAGCCCCGACATTACGCTGGAACAAGACCTGCTACGCCGTGACCTCACCATCAACGCCATGGCGCAACGGGATGACGGCAGTCTGGTCGATCCCTACGGTGGTCAACAGGATCTGAACAACCGCCTGCTGCGCCACGTATCACCGGCCTTTATGGAAGACCCGCTGCGGGTATTACGCGTAGCCCGCTTTGCTGCTCGCCTGGCCCCGCTTGGTTTCACGGTGGCGGACGAAACACAATCATTGATGCGCGATATGGTGAATGCCGGAGAGCTTGATCACCTGGTACCAGAACGGGTCTGGCAAGAAACCCAGCGTGCCCTGCAGGAAAAGCAGCCTGCCACCTACTTCCAGGTACTGCGCGACTGCGGCGCGCTGAAACTCTGGTTCGCAGAAATTGACGCCCTGTTCGGTGTCCCTCAGCCGCCACAACACCATCCAGAAATCGACTGCGGCGTACACGCCCTGATGTCGCTAAACGCCAGCGTCCCGCTGTCTGACCAGGTAGCAGTCCGCTGGGCAGCACTGACGCACGATCTCGGCAAGGCACTCACGCCGCCGGAAGAATGGCCCCGCCATATCGCTCATGAAGCACGGGGTGTCAAACCTGCCAAACAACTCGCCAAGCGCCTGAAAGCACCCAAAGACGCTGCCGAACTGTCGGTACTGGCCAGCCAGTGGCACACCCATGTACATCGGGCACAGGAGCTGCGGCCGGAAACCTTATTGAAGCTATTGGATGGCGTGGATGTGTGGCGCAGGCCGGAACGGTTTGAACAGCTCCTGCTGGTCGCCAAAGCGGATTCCAGAGGCAGAACAGGGTTTGAACAATGTGACTACCCGCAAGTGGAATACCTGCAGCAAGCGCTCCAACAAGCCCTGACCATCACAGCGAAAGACGTAATGGTCAATGGCATAACCGGCGCCGAGATTCGTCCGGCATTGGCAGAGGCCAGAAAGGCCCGCCTGGGAAGCTGGAAAGCAGCTCAGGTCTGCTGACCGGAGATTCAAGCAGGTTGCTGTTTGCAATACGCCACGCAAAAATCAGCGGGAGGGACTATCTGCTCAAGTGGCTGTGAGGCCAGGGCTGGCCAGAAACTGTCAAAGCGCTGGAGACTCGATGGGCAACTCAGTTCAGGTTCAATATCCAGCAATGGCCGCAACACAAACGCACAACGCCGGATATCCCCCCGTGGCAGGGAATGTCCTTCGTACTGACCGACCAGATCGTCATACAGCAACACATCGACATCCAGCGTGCGCGATGAAAACTTCACCGCATCCGGTGCCCGGCCAAAATCCAGCTCCAGCTGTTTCAGTACGCGGCCCAACTGCGGCAAGGATAAATCGGTCGAGACCTTGACCACCAGGTTGATAAACGCCGGACCATCGAATCCCATCGCCGGAGAACGATACCAGGGAGAAATTTTCTCCAGCTGCAGCTTGGCGCTCAAGACTCGAAGGCCATCGGTGATATTACGCTCGGCTTGCTGATTGGAGCCAACCCCCAAATAGACAATGGCCAACTAGAATACCCCACGTTCGATTTTAAGCCCCACCGCTCGCGCTTGCGGAACAACGGCTGGTTTTTCCACCCGAATAGACAACCAGGGCATGCCGAATTCCTGCAACAGCCCAGCAGACAAGCGTTCCAGCAGCGATTCCAGCAACTGAAAATGCTGCTGCTGCACAAAACCCTCAATGTATTCCGTCACCGCCTGATAGTTCAATGCGAAAGTCAGATCATCGGTTGCGGCCGCCTGGCGAATATCCCAGGCCATCTCCAGGTCAAACACCAGCGGTTGGCGCACCTGTTTTTCCCATTCATACACACCAATGACCGCATCCACCTTGAGACCATCAATAAAGACCTTATCCATCCACCGCCTCCGCATCAACGGAATGTGCGACCGCAGGCAAATCCACCAATGGCCAGCGCGGCACCACCGCCACTGCCAGATCCGAACATTGACCAGCGGCCAGACGCTGCGCTCCGGCGTAAGCAATCATGGCACCGTTATCGGTGCAAAATTCTGGCCGGGGATAATACACCGCCCCGCCCATCGCTTCCGCAGTCACTCGCAGCTGTTCACGCAAACGTACATTCGCCCCGACACCACCGGCTATAATCAGGCGCTTGATACCGGTTTGTTGCATCGCTCGCTTGCACTTCAGCGACAAGGTATCCACCACTGCTGCCTGAAACCCGGCAGCAATATCGGCCTTGTCGGTACCGGCCAGCACGCCATCCACCGCCAATGCCAGAATTTTGGTACGAGTAAAAGTTTTCAGACCGCTAAAGCTGAAATCCAGCCCCGGACGGTCTGTCATCGGTCGCGGAAACGCAAACCGCTTGTCGTCTCCGGTTGCTGCCAGTTTGCTCAGGGCCGGGCCGCCGGGGTATGGCAAACCCATCATTTTTGCGGCCTTGTCAAAGGCTTCACCTGCAGCATCATCGAGTGACTCACCCAACAAGGTATACCGACCAATGCCATCAACCTGTACCAGCTGGGTGTGACCACCCGACACCAGCAGAGCAACAAATGGAAACGGCGGTGGGTTGTCTTCCAGCATCGGAGCCAACAAATGGCCTTCCATATGATGTACACCAATCGCAGGTTTGCCCAAGGCCCAGGCCAAACTGCGCCCGAAACAGGCGCCGACCAGTAGAGCACCAACCAGACCTGGCCCGGAGGTATAAGCAATGCCGTCGAGATCGCTCACCGTGATGCCAGCTTCTGCCAGTGCTTCGTGAATCAGCGGCAGGGTCTTGCGGACATGGTCACGCGACGCCAGTTCCGGCACCACACCGCCATATTCGGCATGTACGGCTATCTGGGAATACAGTCGATGTGCTATCAACCCGTGCCGGGTATCATAGATGGCGATACCGGTTTCATCGCAGGACGTCTCCAGACCCAGTACAATCACGCCAAACCCTTCAACACACGCATCTACCCGCTCCTGATTGTGATCGACCAGCCTCAAGAACACCTTGCAGCGGCCAACAAGCCGCCCATAATACGGCCCAGTCGATCGAAAGCCAACCAAACAGATCTCCAAGGCTTTGCATTACACTGCAAAAAACATTAGAATGCCCGCCCTCTAACTGGGGTCCATGCAGGAATATCCTGAATCATCGGCCTCGACCAAAGAATTCAGCTAAAACGTAGGTGATTGGATGCCAGCTGTAAAAGTTAAAGAAAACGAGCCATTCGACGTAGCACTGCGTCGCTTCAAGCGTGCCTGTGAAAAGGCCGGTGTACTGTCTGAAGTACGTCGTCGCGAACACTACGAAAAGCCAACCTGGATCCGCAAGCGCCAGGCAGCGGCTGCCGTCAAGCGCCACCTGAAGAAAGTACAGCGCGAATCACGTAAAATGGTTCGTCTCTACTGATTTTGTTCTGAATAACCAAAGGAGCCACCATGAGTACTCTGGTTGAACAGGTAAAAGCGGCAGTAAAAGATGCCATGCGCGCCAAGCAAAAAGATCGTCTGGGTGCGTTACGCATGCTGACCGCCGAGTTCAAACGGGTCGAGGTGGACGAGCGTATTGATGTTGATGACGCCCGTGCTCTGGTTATTCTCGACAAAATGACCAAACAACGTCGTGACTCTCTTGCCCAATATACGGCAGCAGGTCGCGATGAGTTGGCAGCAGTTGAGCAGTTCGAAATCGACGTGCTCAGCGAATTTCTGCCAACGGCTCTGAGCGAAGATGAGCTGAGCCAGCTCGTTGCTGATGCCATTGCACAGTCCGGTGCTGCCTCTGTGCAGGACATGGGTAACGTTATGGGCATCCTCAAACCACAGGTGCAAGGCCGCGCAGATATGGCGCAAGTCAGCCGAATGGTGAAATCCCAACTCGGTTAAGCGGCTGGACAGACACCAACGCCAGAGTCAAAACGCCACTTTTTTACAGTGGCGTTTTTTGTTTTCTGCTACCTTCATTTACTCTATACCGCAGGTGTAGTTATCTACGGGCTGAAAAAATCGATGGCGGGCCGAATTCCACAGGCATTTATTGATGAACTGCTCTCCCGCACCGACGTCGTCGATGTGGTGGACAGCCGTGTCAAACTCAAAAAAGCCGGAAAAAACTACTCCGCTTGCTGCCCGTTTCACAACGAAAACACGCCATCTTTTACCGTCAGCCGTGAAAAGCAGTTCTACTATTGCTTTGGCTGCGGCGCATCCGGCACGGCATTAAAGTTCGTGATGGAATTTGACGGCCTGAGCTTTCCCGATGCCGTTGAAAAACTGGCCAGCAGTGTCGGACTGGATGTCCCTCGCGACCAGCAAAGCCAGGATATGGAACGCCAGCAGCAAGAGCAGCAACCACTCTATCGACAACTATCCCTTGCCGCCGATTTTTATACCCACCAACTGCGCCAGCATGACCAACGCCAGCGGGCGGTCGACTACCTTAAAGGCCGGGGGCTATCGGGCAAGGCGGCAAAGTTTTTTGCCATCGGCTACGCACCACCCGGCTGGGACAACCTGATCGGCAGCCTCGGCACCACACCTGCTGATGTCAAACAACTGGTTACCTCTGGCATGCTGATCGAAAAAGACGATGGCCGTCACTATGACCGCTTTCGCGATCGCATCATGTTCCCGATACGGGATATTCGCGGCCGGATCATTGCCTTTGGAGGCCGGGTACTAGGTGACGACAAACCCAAATACCTGAACTCACCGGAAACTCCGGTATTCCAGAAAAACAAGGAACTTTACGGTCTGTATGAAGCGCGCAAGATTCGCCAGAAGCTGAACCGCATCATGATCGTAGAAGGCTATATGGATGTAGTGGCACTGGCCGAATACGGTATTCACTATGCGGTTGCGACCCTCGGCACAGCCACCAGCGAACACCACCTGCGACGTTTGTTCAAACTGGTTCCTGAACTGATTTTTTGCTTCGATGGCGATCAGGCAGGTCGGACCGCAGCTGCCAGAGCCATGGAAACAGTACTACCCATCCTCGAAGATGGCTTGCAAGCGCGCTTCCTGTTTTTACCTGATGGCGAAGATCCAGACACGCTGGTACGCAAGGAAGGCAAGGAAGCCTTTGAAAAACGCCTGAATCAATCCCGTCACCTGCCGGAATTCCTGTTTGACCACCTCAAGCAACAGGTCGATTTCGACAGCCTTGATGGCAAGGCACGACTGGATCAGCTGGCCGCTCCGCTGATCAGCAAAATCCCGCGCGGCACACTGCGCGATCTGATGATTGCGGAACTGGAAAAACAACTGGGTGTTCACAGCCGGGCAATGGACAAAATCAACGCCGCCGATACAAGCGCTACCAACCAGCTTCATTCCCAGCAGCCAGCCACTGAGCCGCTCCCTGACGCTGACCCTCATGGGTCAGACAACACCCCCAGCTGGCTGACCGAACTCGACAGTGACAACCTCGACAACAACAGTGACACCCCAAATAACCAGCGTCTGATACCCGTAGTCGAGCGCGCCCTATCTGCCTTGGTACGCAACCCGGTTCTCGCCAGCCAGCTCGACACTGTCGAATTTGAACCCTTCACCGACCGGGAGCGCCTTTTATTGGAAGTTGTAAAAAAGCTGCACCAGTCACCACAATCCAGCAGCATAGGTTTGCTGATCCAGTGGATCGGTACACCCTTCCATGCCGAACTGACGCGTATTGCCAACCACAATGAAACGCCAGTCAAACCCGTTATCGCCGAAGTCAGCAATGCCATCAAACGCCTCTCAACCCGCCAGACAGAGAGTGAATACCAGTCACTCCTGGCCCGCTACCACAGCAAAGAGAGCCGCCGACAAATGAACTCAGACGAGATACAACAGCTTAAAACCTACCAACGCCAACGCCGCGAACTCACAGCCGGGCGTGGTGAGATTTACCTGAATAATCCACATCAGCGCTAGACCAGGTCTATGCTGCTTGAAAAAACAACCATTCATCCCCATATGGATAAGTCGTTCCAGAAATGCCCCGACTCAACCAACCGAGTCCTTGTTGTATATTTTATTCACAGCCCGGATGGAACCCATCCCGTTGGCTCTGGCCTAAAACCGGTCAAAAAGATATACTTCGGCGCTTTTCTTGCCACGCCTGATACCAACGGATCACAGGGCCCCTATGTCAGCGAATACCCAACAGTCCCGATTGAAAGAACTCATTGCCAAAGGTAAAGAGCAAGGCTACCTCACCTATGCTCAGGTGAACGACCACCTGCCAGATGACATTGCCAACCCTGATCAGGTTGAAGACATCATCCGTATGATTAACGACATCGGTATTCCGGTATCGGAAGTGGCTCCCGATGGCGAAGCGCTGTTTATGAACGATGCCGCTGATGATGCCGCTGCCGAAGAAGCCGCCGCCGCATTAGCCTCAGTCGAAAGCGATGTTGGCCGCACCACAGACCCTGTCCGTATGTATATGCGTGAAATGGGCACCGTTGAGCTGCTGACCCGCGAAGGCGAGATCGTGATCGCCAAGCGTATCGAAGAAGGCATCCGCGAAGTGATGTCGGCGCTGTCTTACTACCCAGGTGCAGTACAGACCATCCTCAAGGCATTTGCAGATGCCGAGCAGGATCCGAACCGCATTGGCGATATCTTCAATGGCTTTATCGACCCATCCGATGAAGACCCGGAACCAGGCCCGCAAAGCGGTCCTGATGCCGTTGTTGAAGAAACAGACGACGCAGCGACAACAGACGATGACGACGACTCCGAAGCGGAATCCGGTATCGACCTGACCGAAGTCAACCGTCGCTTTGAAGAAATCTACGACGCCCACGAAGCCGTGCTCGCCTCGATTGAACAACATGGTCGCGCCAGCAAGGAATCCGAAGCGGCACTGTTAGCGTTGGCTTCCGTGTTTGCACCGATCAAGCTGTCGCCCAAACATTTCGAAAATCTGGTGACCAACGCCCGTGAAGCCTTGAACGCCATCCGTACCCAGGAACGTCAAATCATGATGATGATGACGCGCAAGTGCGGAATGGATCGTAAAGACTTCATCAAATTCTTTCAGGGCAACGAAGTCGACAATGACTGGATTGAAGGCCTTATTGCTTCAAACAAGTCCTACTCGAAAAAACTCGACACCTACAAACTCGATATCTTCCGCGCCCAGCGCAAAATACAAGCCGTTGAAGCCCGTGTTGGCCTGAGCATTCCAGAAATTAAGGAAGTGAACCGCCGCGTTTCCATCGGTGAAGCCCGCGCCCGCCGTGCCAAGAAAGAAATGGTCGAAGCCAACCTGCGTCTGGTTATCTCGATCGCCAAGAAGTACACCAACCGGGGGTTGCAATTCCTGGATCTGATACAGGAAGGCAACATCGGCCTGATGAAAGCGGTCGACAAGTTCGAATACCGTCGTGGTTACAAGTTCTCCACCTATGCAACCTGGTGGATTCGTCAGGCCATTACCCGTTCGATCGCCGACCAGGCACGCACCATCCGTATTCCGGTGCACATGATTGAAACCATCAACAAGCTGAACCGAATCAGCCGCCAGATGCTGCAGGAAATGGGACGGGAACCAACGCCGGAAGAATTGGCTGAACGCATGGAAATGCCGGAAGACAAGATCCGCAAGGTACTGAAAATCGCCAAAGAGCCCATCTCCATGGAAACGCCGATTGGCGACGATGAAGATTCGCACCTGGGAGATTTTATCGAGGATGCGCACTCCGAATCGCCGATGGACACCGCCACCAACGACGGCCTGACCGAAGCAACCCGCTCCGTTCTGTCCGGCCTGACGGCTCGTGAAGCCAAGGTACTGCGAATGCGCTTCGGTATCGATATGAACACTGACCACACCCTGGAAGAAGTCGGCAAACAGTTCGATGTCACCCGCGAGCGTATTCGACAAATCGAAGCCAAGGCATTACGCAAGCTACGTCATCCCAGCCGCTCAGACCACTTGCGCAGCTTTATCGACGAATAGTCGTGTAATCGACCAGCATGATATAAAAAAACCGGCTTTGCGCTAATGCTGTTCACTTAAGCCATTTACTCATCTGAGCAGTATCTGGAAAATCCGATGTCAGACCATGACATCGGATTTTTTTATGTCCATTCAGCAAGATCTTCTCGACCTAGACGAACTCT
>NZ_JBBKTX010000019.1:0-100503 GCF_044962685.1 Oceanobacter antarcticus | reverse complement strand
TAACCGTTGTAACCGTTGTAACCGTTGTAACCGTTGTAACCGTTGTAACCGTTGTAACCGTTGTAACCGTTGTAACCGTTGTAACCGTTGTAACCGTTGTAACCGTTGTAACCGTTGTAACCGTTGTAACAAGAGTAACGCCAGGATATATCCTGGCGTTACTCTAATATCTGTCGCAGATTTCCATGCCCGCGTAGCCTGAGTTAATAGCATCCGGTTATTCGTCATCAATGTGAAAAGGCCGACACCTTTTTATCAAAAATTCCATTAATATAATCGCCTGAATTATTCTGGAGTTGCCATGAACCTTGTCTGGATTGCACTGTTATTGTCGTGCCTGATGGGGTCTCAGGTGGTTGCTCAGGTCTACCAATGGGTCGACAGTGATGGCCGCAGCCACTTTTCTGATCGTGCGCCTTCCGGACGTAATACCGAAAACCCGGCTGAACAGGCTTTTGTCAGCCAGAGCAAGCATCCTGCCTCCCACTCGTCGATTGTTCTGGAAGGTATCTCCAGTCGCGATTATCTGCATTTACGCAAGTTGTTGCGGGCACGCCAGTTTGGTGTGCTGAATGACCGCCTGGAGCAATATCAGCGGACGCTGGATGAGGACATCCGTTCTGAGTCGCACTTGGCAGCTGTCTATCAAGTGTTCGATTTGGGTAAACCCGGCATGGAACATTACTTCAATGACTGGGTGCGCACCTATGCCAGCCTGGAGTATCCGTATCTTGCCCGCGCCACCTACCTGACCGGGCTGGGTTGGGATATTTACCACCAGTCAACTGCCAATCGCTCGCCTGAACAAACTGATACCATGCGGCGCTATTTTTATGCCTCCCTGACCGATATTGATGCCGCTTTGCGAGTGAATCCGCGTTCGGGACTGGCCTACAGTTTACTGATCGGTGCGGCGGTGGCTCTGGGAGATGATTCCCAGCATCAGGTTTACCTGCAGCATGCGCTGGAGGTTGTGCCTGAATCGCTGCTGGTAGCACGAACAGAACTGAGTTTTCTGACGCCCCGCTGGGGTGGTTCGAAAGCCAGAATGCAGGCCTTTGCCAACAGGATTATGGTGAATAAGGCCAGTAATCCGGCACTGGCGATATTGCCCGGATATGTGCAGGCCTTACTGGCTGAGGCCCAGCTTGGGCGTCGCCAGTATGTAGCGGCGGAAGCTGGATTCAGCCGCGCCCTGGCTTATGGCAATGTTGCCGGTTTTTATCGTCAGCGCGCAGAAGCGCGGTTGGCATTAAAAGACTATCCTGAGGCACTGGATGATTTTGCTCAGGCGCTGCAACTGCATTCTGCCGATGCCGACAGTTATCTGGGCCGCGCACAGATCTATGGTGATTTGCGGCAATATCGTAATGCGGCGGCAGAACTGGCTTATGCCACAGAAATTGATCCAGAATCAGCCAAACTTCGTCTTTATCGTACCCAGCTGGTCACTAGTCTGACTGGCCTGGGCTTACGCGCCCGAGAGAGTGGTCATCCAGATGAGTCTCTGGACTATCTTGGCAAAGCCTTGATGCTGGATCCTGCGGATGGTTCGGCCAGTTATCAGCGGGCAGTCACCTGGCTGGGAATGGGAAAACTGGCCAATGCCGAAAGTGATGCGGAGGTGGCGCTGGCATCACCCAATGCCAGTTCCGAATGGTTTGTACTAATGGATAATCTGCTTACCCGCCGGCAGCGTTGGGGCGACATGGTGACCCTCTGGGATGATTACATCTCCCGTTTTGGTGAAACCCAGGATGCCTTGCTGGCACGGGCCAATGCCTATTTTGCCAAGCAGGAATATCAGGCTGCGATGGCTGATGCCAGTAAGGCCGCCGAATTGGGTGCCCCCACCGCCGCCGGTCTAATTAGCAAGGTTGAGCCTTTTCTCGATAAACCCTGATATGTCCAGATATATCCAAATAGCAGCTCTGACTATTTCAAGATGATTTTACCTGGCGTCGGGCCAGTGCCGCTTTGGTCAACGCGGTTGCCTCGGCACTGAGCGGGTCTTCCGGCCAGGGATGCTTGGGGTAACGGCCGCGCATTTCCTTGCGCACCTCGGCATAACCATGACGCCAGAAATGGGGCAGATCCTGAGTCACTTGCAGGGGTTTTTGGCCCGGCGATAATAGCTGGATTTTCAGCGCCAGACGCCCGGACAGTACCGCAGGCTGTTGCGGGTAACCGAACATTTCCTGCAGTTTGACCGCCAGTACTGGCGGTGTCTCCGTGTAATCAATACGAATACGGGAGCCACTGGCAACCTGCCAATGGGTCGGAGCCTGTTGTTCCAGCTGTTGTTGTTGCGGCCAGTCGAGCAGGCTGGTCAGCAGGGTCACCAAATTGAGTTGCTGCAGTTGCCGTTCATTACGACAGCCATCCAGATAGGGTAACAGCCAGTCATCCAGACGTGCGAGCAAGCCCTGGTCGGAGACATCCGGCCAGCCTCCCGCAGTGCTCTGGCACTGGTCATGATTGTGCAAAAGTAATAGCCGCTGCCGTAACTGTGTGGCTTCCGCATTCCAGTTGAGGCTGGCCAGCCGCTGCTGAACCTTGACTGCGGAGCTGGCCGCCGAATTAAAATAGTCACGCCAGACCTGTTGCCATTGTTGGCTGCCGAGCGTGTCCAGCTTGCGACGACGCCAAATCAATTCACCAATCCGACTTTGTTCTTCCGCCAGCAAGTTGCCTTGTGACTGCCATTGCACCACCGTGTGCTGTGACAGCCAATGCGGATTGGCTGCCAGAGTGGCCGCCAGTTCAGACTCATCAATGGCAATGGCGAGACGAATCAGATGGTTGCCCGCGCCAGACAGATCCAGAACCACCAGCCAAGGGCTGCCGATCAGGTCGGAATTCGGGTGCAGTTCCGCGCCGCTGCCGCTGGCCATCAGATAGCGTAAGGCATTGTGGGTATTGCCAGTGCCTGGTGCACTGCTGTTGGAGCGGCAGCGGGCCAATCGTTCAGGGAAGGCCAGCAAGGCCCAACGAGCCAACGCCACCGGTGCGCCATTGATGACTCGGGTTGTGCCGACGGGCAAACACTTGAGCCAGCGCTGAGCCAGAGGGGCGACCCGTTGTTGCCACAACGGCGTCGAGCGGCTGGCATTCCACAGTCGCTCGACATCGTCACTGCGGCGCTGCTGGTGGGGCCATTGCTGTAATAACGCGATCAATTCCGCAGCCGGGCGAGCTTGCCCTTGTTGTTGGGCTGCCACCAGGGCGGAGGCCCAACGGGGTTCAATACCGAGACGGGCGCATTGTTGGCCATGCTCAGACAGGACGTTACTGTCGGGGGATGAGAGGTAACCCAGACCATGAAGCAGACTGCGGGCCTGATTGAGTGCCGCCGTTGGAGGCGAATCGAGCCAGAGTAACTCATCGACCTCGGCACCCCATAACAACAGTTCCAGTAACAGTGATGCCAGATCGGCATTCAACAGCTCCGCTTCAATATGGGGTGGGCGCTGCTGGTGCGTGCTTTCCGGCCATAGCCGGTAACAATGGCCAGACTGCTGCCGACCCGCGCGCCCCATGCGTTGGGTCGCGGATGCCTGGCTGATCGGGCGGGTTTTTAATTCACTGAGACCGTTGGTCGGGCTGAACTCCATACGTCGTTCAAGGCCACTGTCAACCACGCAGGTGACGCCGTTAAGGGTTAATGAGCTTTCGGCAATATTGGTGGCCAGTATTATTTTGCGCTGACCTGCGGGCAACTCTGCCAGGGCCTGTTTTTGTTGCTGCTCACTGAGCTGTCCATGCAGTGGCAGTATTTGAATCGGCAGTACCTTAAGGGAATCAAGGGAATTGTTCTGTGGGTAACGTCGTTCCAGTTCATCGCCGAGACGCCGGATGTCGGCCACGCCGGGCAAAAACACCAGCAGGTGGCCGTCACTGCGTTGCAGTGCTTCATGAATCACCCGGCTGGCATGCTGGCTGAGTGACTCGTTGGCCGATTGTGGTGGCCGGTAATCCAGCGTTACCGGAAAGCCCTGGCCAGGGCAGTGGAGCAGGGGTGCTTGCAGCCGCTGCGACAGCTCATCGGTGTCCAGCGTGGCTGACATGATCAGCAGTTTCAGATCCGGCCGTAGCAGCTGCTGGCATTGATGCGCCAGTGCCAGTGCCAGATCGCTGTTCAGGTGGCGCTCATGGAATTCGTCAAAAATGACCAGGCCGACGCCTGTCAATTCGGGATCGTCTTGCAGCATCCGAGTCAGGATACCCTCGGTCACAATCAATATCCGGGTACGGGCAGATTCCTTGCTGTCGAGCCGCACCCGGTAGCCTACCTGTTCGCCTGCGGCTTCTCCCAGCTGGCTGGCCATAAACACAGCGGCATTGCGGGCGGCCAGACGACGAGGTTCGAGCATGATAATCTGCTGTCCGGCGAGCCAAGGTGCTGCCAGCAGTGCTAGCGGTACGCGGGTTGTTTTACCGGCACCGGGTTCAGCAGTCAGCAGTAAGGTCTGGTGGGTTGCCAGTTGTGCCGTAATGCTGGCAAGCTGAGTATCGACAGGAAATGCGGGTCGGCAAGGATTCATTGGTATAATTATGGGTCTATAGCTAGCATTGAAGTATATACCGGTCAGGAGGTAAGCCGTTATGGCAAACGACACTGTGGTGGATTTTGCGTCAGCCAGCGCAAAACATCGTCATGAGCGTTCCCACCGTGACAAGGAAGCCAGGGTGGAATCGATCCGTGAACGTTTTGAACAGGCGTTACCGAATCGTAAAACACCGGTTAAGGATTATTTACGTAAAAAGCGAGCAAAGAAAAAGCGCTGAGCAAAGGCTTCACTCGGCTTCTTATTTGAATTGTTGAGCCCGCTATCCGTTATATTGCCTCATTTATTGTCCCTTTACTGACTGGAGTTACCCTTGAGTTCGTCAGAAACCACGACCCATTTGCCGATTCAGCATCAGCTGGATGCTCGCGGCCTGTTTTGTCCGGAACCCGTCATGCTGCTGCACAACCTGGTTAACGATGCCGCATTGGGGGATTGTATCGAGGTGCTGGCAACAGATCCTTCGACGCGCCGGGATTTCACCCGTTTTTGCGGTTTTCTGGAACAGGAAATGCTGCTGCAGGAAGAGCTTGATGGGGTTTACCGGTTTGTGATTCGCAAGCGTTCAGACACGGTTTAACGAACTCTTTCCGCCGACTGCCGCTTTGGTGGCAAGCAATGATCCGCTCAAGGTGCCGGTTTCAGGCGGATAATCTTGCCATCGGCATCATCGGTTACCAGATACAGCAGGCCATCCGGTCCTTGTACTACGTCGCGTATACGCTGATCCAGGTCGGGAATGTTGATCCGTTCTTCGGCGACCACCTTGTTACCTTCCAGCTCCAGCCTGACCAGTTGGTGGAATTTTAAGGAGCCGACAAACAGGTCGCCTTGCCATTCAGGAAAGGCCGATCCGGTATAAAAGGCCATGCCGGATGGCGCGATCGAAGGCACCCAGTAATACAATGGCTGATCCATGCCGTCTTTGTGTGTTCCCTCGCCAATGCTGCCACCAATGTATTCCTCACCATAGGTGATCACTGGCCAGCCATAGTTGTGTCCGGGTTTGATCAGGTTGAGTTCATCGCCGCCTTTGGGGCCGTGTTCGTGTATCCAGAGTTCACCGGTGGCCGGGTTGATGGCGGCGCCCTGAGGATTGCGGTGGCCATAACTCCAAATTTCCGGCATTGCCCCTCGTTGGCCAACAAAGGGATTGTCATGGGGTACGGTACCGTCGGCTTTCAGCCGTATGACCTTGCCGAGGTGATTCCCCAGGCTTTGGGCATCGTCGCGCGGAAAAAAGCGCTCGCCGAGCGTGATATAGAGGTAATCCTGTTGGTCAAATACCAGACGTGAGCCAAAGTGGGCGCGTGACAGATACTTCGGGGCTTGCCGGAACAGTAATTGTTGCCGCGTCAGTCGGTAGCTGCGGTTGCCATTGTCGATGAGTTTGGCGCGCATCACGGCGGTCGAATTGGTCAGCAGGTCGCCCGCTTCGGCGTAGCCGAAATAGACCCAGTCATCGTGCCAGGCGACATCCAGCAACCCCCCCTGACCTCCGGTCCATATGTCGGGTAAACCGGTAATGGGCGGGCTGAGCAAAAACGGTGAGTCGTCGTTCAGGTAGGCGTGGCTGGCGATACGCAGGCGACCGGGACGTTCGGTAATCAGCAGTTTATCGTTGTTAATAAAGGCGACGGCCCAGGGGTTTTCCAACCCGGAAATAACCACTTCAGGAATGAAGTTACCCTGTTGGGAATGTACGGCTGCGAGTGAAGACAGAGGATGTAAAACCGGTTTTCCTGCCGGGCTGGCCATGGCTATGGCGCTGCTGGAAAGACTGCAGGTCAGCCAGCACAGCAGGGTCGCGGCCATCAATGAATGAGCAACAGACATGCCATACCCTCCCTGTCATTGTGCCGTGCGTTGACGAATAAGCCTGGCTAATGGGGATAACAGCCACGGGACAGCGCCGTGGCCGATTATATTTCAGGCAGGTCAAACAGTAGCTGATTCTTGTGTTCCGAGTAAATCGATTCTGCTGCGGATCCGCAAGCAGGGGATGAACGGTTATGGGCTGGCATTCCCTGAACTGACCAGGGAATGCCATTTTCCAGCGCTTAGTCGAAGTGGAGAACCCCTAATCCAGACTCGCTTTTAATGCCTGAATAAACCGTTGTTGCTGGGATGCGCTGGCAGGCGTTTCGAGCCATTCAAGTACCAGTGTGCGACGTTCATCGGTGTGTCCGATACTCTGCCCCATCGCTTGTGCCAGGCGTTGCACTTGCAGCTGCATGCGCCGACCCTGATCGTCAGCCGGCGACTCCAGCCCGCCAATGACTTCCATCCGAATACATAGGTCGCGGGCGGCCTCGGTGTCGACAGACACGGAAGTTTCCTGATCCATTTGCCAGCGTTGTTCAAACGCGGCCAATGGGTAAGCAGACGGCAGCTGTTCGGCCTCGTGCCAGAGTGTTTCATTGTGATCGGCCAGCGCTTGTAATCGATCCAGCAAACCCTGCCAGCGCTGACGTTCAGCGGCCTGGCTCTGGGCAGTCCGGCGGTCGTCCAGTTGAGCAGAAACGTCCGTCAGTTGCTTGCGTAGCCGCTGATGGGCGGAGCGGGGCAGTTCGATGGCTGCAAACTGTTGTTCGTACTGACTGAGCTGCTCGAGTGCATCTGCCGCTGGCAATGCACTGACCGGCAATTCTGCCGCCTGATTGATCAGTGCTTCTGCTTCCGTTACCCGGCTGTTCAGTTCAGCCTTGCGTTCGGTGCGCTGTTCATCAAGACGGGCAAAAACAGCGTCACACTGGCTGCGGAACTGGCGCCAGTATTTTTGATCCGGCGCTCGTGGGGTAATGCCGATTTCTTTCCACTGTTGCTGCAACTCTTTGACGCGATCCACGACATCGACCAGATCATCCGCTTCTGCCAGTGCTGCGGCGTCTTCAACCAGGGCGGATTTGGCTGCCAGGTTGCGGTCGTATTCGGCTTTGAGGTGACTGTAAACGGCGTCACAGATGTCACGGAAGCGTTCCTGGGTATCCTTGTGGGCTGCCCGATCAACCGGCGAATAGCTACGAAAGACTTCCCGAGCGGTTTCCAGGGTTTTTTGCACCACCTTCCAGTCGGCGTTGTCCCAGTCGAGATGGGCTTCGTAGTGACGTAATTCGTCGATCAGCTGATTACGTAATTCAACGTTGGTTTCCCGTTGCCGCGCCACGTTGGCAAACCAGGCCCGGCATGGTTCGAAAGCCTTGTCGCCAGCGGCCTGAAAACGATCCCATAATTCCTTGTCGGGTTGTGAGGAATTGAGTGTTTTCCACTCATCCTGCAGTACCTGGATTTTGTCGGCCAGTACATCGGGGCTGATATCGGCGTCGACCAGGGCTTCCATCGACTCGCACAGGGCTTCTTTTTTCGGCGTGGTGACAAAACCTTGCCAGTCACGCATTTCATTCAGCCGCGCCGCCAGAGACTTGATGCGGTTCTGGAAGGCATGGGCAGCCTTGCTGTCAATCTGGCGCAGGCTCTGGTGAACCTGACCATAGAGCTTGCTGGCGTCTTTCAGGTGACCGTCGTCGATGTGCTGTTCAAGTGTGTCGAGCTGGCGTTGCAGTGCATCGGTACGGGCTGTTTGCTGGTTTTCCAGATTGGCCAGCTGGGCTTCTGCCAGCTGACGCTTGCCAGACAGGGCCGCCAGCCATTCCGGTTGTTCCAGATGGGTTGGCCATTTCAGCTGGGCTTGCCATTTTTTGCCGCCCTGGATCACCTGTTGCAAACCGCGCATATCGGCAGGAAGATCTTTCTCCAGCCATTGTGCCAGCTCAGCCTGTTTGGCGTTGACTTGTTCCAGAGTGGCTTGCAAGGCGAGCGCTTGTTGCATGGTATTTTCGAACTGTCGCTGGACGTCGGCGGCGGCTTTTTGCTCTGCCTGAGTTGCACGCCAGCGCTCATCAAGCGTCAGTAATTGCTGTTTCAGTTGTTCCGGATCGGCACTGGCGGCCGGTGCTGCTGTCAGGGCATCGTCGAGCTCGGTAATCAGCTGTTGCTGTGCCGCCAGAGCTTCTGTACGGCGTTGTTGTTGTTCTGCCAGACGCTGTTCTTCCGCGTCGTGTTGTTCAAGAATCAGGGCGGCCTTGACCAGTTCTGCTGCCAGTGCTTGGCGCTGGCTTGTGGTCAGGCTGTCGTCCAGCTCCTGTTGCTGGCGCTGCAATACCTGCAGGCGGCCGTTAAAATCGGGGCCATAACCAACCCGATTCAGATAAGCGGCCTGATCCAACACATGACTAATCTGTTGTTCTCGGGCGGCGATGGCTTCCTGATTCGCTTTGGCGGCGGCCAGTCGCTCCTTGCACAGTCGATAGACGGCCTTGTCTTTGGCCTGGGCAAATTCCAGCAATTGCTGTAACAGCGCCCGTTGGTCGATACCTTCGGCAGCGGCCAGACGCACTTTGGCGACCGGGTGGTCTCGGGCAATCGACAGACGTTCGTGCTGATCGGAAATTCGCGCAATGGCGTCGAGGCGCAGCTGCTGGTCTCGGGTCAATCCGGCGATACGCACCAGCGTGGCACTGTGAGTGATGCTGTTGATGTTTGCCGAGGCGGGCAACAGCAGGGTCAGCCAGTGTTCGCGGGCGGCATCACGAACATCCTGATGGTTGTGGCCCAACAGGCTTTCCAACAGGGCTTCATCACGAATACGTATCACAGCGGCCTTGCGAAGTTCGGCTTCAGGCTCCGTGTCGATAAAATTGGTGAGTTGTTCGGCGGCCATCTCGGCCAGTGCCTGGCGTCGAACATCCGGATTGGCGTGTTGCCATTTTGGTTTCAGAAACTTCTTGAATAAAGACATCGAGCTGATCCGTCCAACCTGCACAAAGGAAAAAAGCGTGGCCATTGTACAGTGCACGGCATATTAGGGAAGTCCGTCACGGTTTGAATCGTACCGTCGGTTTGTCTCGGGCGTTATGACCGTACAGTAAGGGCGGCGTGCGTGGTGGGGGTTCAAGCTGTTACCATGCGCACCTATTTGACCGGATGCACAGAGTCCGGGTACAGCGTCGGCGATAGCAGGAGAATCATGTGAGCAGCATTGTCTGGTATGACTACGAAACCTTTGGAGCCAGCCCGGCGTGGGATCGTCCGGCACAGTTTGCTGCCATTCGTACCGACGAAGACCTGAATGAAATCGAGCCACCGATCGAGCTGTTTTGCAAACAAAGCGATGACTACCTGCCACACCCGCAGGCGGTGCTGATTACCGGCATAACACCGCAGGACTGTCAGCAACGGGGGTTGCCCGAGGTTGAGTTTATTCGCCAGATTAATGAGGTGTTCTCGGTGCCGGGCAGCTGCAGCGCCGGTTACAATAGCATCCGCTTTGATGACGAATTCACCCGTTATGCCTTGTATCGCAATTTTTTTGATCCTTACGCACGGGAGTGGCAGGGCGGCAATTCCCGCTGGGATTTGCTGGATGTGGTGCGTTGTGCCTATGCACTACGCCCGGACGGTATTGAGTGGCCACAACACGAAGACGGTCGGGTCAGCTTCAAGCTGGAGCACCTCACCGCCGCCAATGGTCTTAATCATGGCAAAGCCCATGATGCGGTGTCTGATGTGCGGGCAACCATTGCCCTGGCGCGCTTGATTCGTGATAAACAACCCAAATTATACCGTTATCTATTTGAGCTGCGCCGCAAGCCAGCCGTCGCCGATCTGATCGATGTGGCTCAGCGCAAGCCGCTGGTGCATATCTCCGGTATGTTTCCCGTTGAGCAGGGCTGCATGGCGATCGTTGTTCCCTTGTGCATGCACCCGAAAAACAAAAACAGCGTGATTGTGTTCGACCTGCACCAGGATCCGACGCCACTGTTTGAGCTGACAGCGGAAGAAATTCGCCAGCGGGTGTTTACCAAAACCGATGACTTGCCAGAGGGAGTGGAGCGCTTGCCGTTAAAAGAGCTGCACCTCAACAAGTCACCGGTGCTGGCACCAGCCAAAACCCTGACGCCGGATCAGGCCGCACGCTGGAACCTCAGTGGTGATACCTTGCGCAAGCATCTGGGCATGATCAAGCAGGGCGTGGATATCACCGCCAAGCTACAACAGGTGTTTGCCGAGCGTGAGTTTGCCGCGCACACTGATGTGGATACCCAGTTGTACGATGGCTTTTTCTCGCCCGCTGATCGTAATCTGATGAACGAACTGCATAACGCCTCGCCGTGGGATCTGCCTTCATTTCAGGGGCGCTTCAAGGATCGTCGCGGCGATGAGATGTTATTCCGCTACCGCGCCAGAAACTTCCCGGAAACGCTGGAAGGCAATGATCGTCTGCGTTGGGAAAGCGTGCGTCGCGAACGCCTGTTTCATAACAACCCCGCCTGTCGGGCATTAAATTTCCAGCAATTTGCCGATGAATTGCAGCTGGCGGCAGAGCAGGTGATGGATGACTCACGTAAGCTGCACTGGATGCAAGACCTGCAACTTTACGCCGAATCGATTTATCCGTTGGATGAGGACTAACGGCTACAACGTCAGCGCCATCCGCATCGATTGAGTAGCAATCAACAACCCTGCCGGTTCTACCCACTGCAGAACTTTGGCGATGCTGTTTATCAAGCCATCGTACGAGATACTGCCCAGTCTGCTGCCCATCAGTGCAAGAGTGTGTGCCCGTAAAACAGCAGCATTCAACGCCAGCGAAGTACCGGCCAGTGAGCCAATATTCACAAAGCGCAGCGGCTTTTGTCCATGACCATCGGCCAGCTTACCGACATCATCAACGCCTGACACTATGGGCAAACGGGATCCGCTGCTGTTCCTGCCTTTACCTGACGATCCACGGCTTCTCAACATTTGTTACCAGCTGCAGCAACAGCCAGAAGACAGCCGCACGCTGGCCGAGTGGGGCGCTCAAGTCGGCGCATCGGAGCGAACATTGCAACGGCTGTTTCAGAAACAAACCCGGCTGACGTTCCAACAATGGCGTCAACAGCTGAGGTTACAGATTGCACTGCAACGCCTGATAGACAGTGTGATTCCATAACGGCCATTACCCTTGGTCTGGGTTATGATTCGGCTTCTACTTTTGTTGCCATGTTTCACCAACAGTTAGGCAAGACTCCTGGCGACTACTGTAAATGGAAATAGATGGCTGCTCATTTCCAACAATATCAATGAGTCTCTGGAGACCTTATGGGGACATCTATTTAATCCTGCACGGCTCTGCGCGAGTGTTGCCGTTGTTCAGGGCAAGGCGACGAATGCAGCGAAATGACGCGTCCTTTTCAAATTCGTCAACACTGCACTGGACGGCGGCAACCCGCGCCCTTCGGGGGCTGCCGGATGATCTCGACTCGGTGTCGCCGACTTTTGACTTGACCCGTCAGGCCTGCAAGTCGGCTTCGTGATTCGAAACCATCCGGTGGCCCAGAGTGAGCACCGGATTAAATAGATGTCCCCTATGCACCTACTGCAAGAAAAACGAATTGGCTGCCCCTATTGTGGCGAACTGATCGGAATATTGATTGATCTTTCAGAACCAGAGCAGGAATACGTAGAAGATTGCAGCGTCTGCTGCCAGCCCATGCGGCTGGTGGTGACGGTTCCAGCCGATGGTGAAGCCGACGTTCAGGTGCTGACGGCGGATGACAGCTTTTGAAATAGTCTTTCTCGCAAAAGCCGGGTTTATTTTTCAGTTGATGTGGATGATGTCTGCATCCACATAATCACCACAATACTTGAACACCCTTTAGGGGACATCTATTTAATCCAGTGCCCGCGCAGTGCGGTGCAGGATTAAATTAGACGATTCCTTTACGATTCCGGCTGCCAGCGACGGAACAGGACGCTGGCATTTACGCCGCCAAAACCAAACCCATTCGACAAGGCATAGGTCATCGGCATTTTCCGGGCTTGCAGACCAACCAGATCCAGTCCGTCTGCTGTCGGATCGGGATGAATTAGGTTGAGTGTAGGCGGCACGATTTGATCGCGAAGCGCCAGCACCGTAAAGATGGCTTCAATGCCCCCGGCGGCTCCTAACAGATGACCCGTGGCGGATTTGGTGGAGGTGATGGCAACGCCGGAGCCGTTGCCGAATACCGCACGAAGTGCAGCCAGTTCGCCCTTGTCGCCGACTTGAGTTGAGGTCGCGTGGGCATTGATGTGATGCACATCGGCGGGGTTTACGCCAGCCTGTCGCAGCGCCTGCTCCATCGCCCGTCGCGCACCGCTACCGTCTTCAGGGCCTGCTGTCAGGTGATAGGCGTCGGCGCTGGTGCCATAGCCTGACAACTCTGCCAGTGGTTGCGCGCCACGGGCGAGGGCGTGCTCAAGTGATTCAATCACCAGCAGTCCTGCACCTTCGGCCATAACAAAACCGTTGCGGTCGCGCTCGAAAGGGCGTGAAGCCTCTTGAGGGGAGTCGGCAAAACCCGTGGCAAGCGCTCGTGCAGCAGCAAAACAGCCGAGGGTTACCCGATCAATCGCGGCTTCTGTACCCCCGCAGATGGCGATATCTGCCTCGCCACTCCGGATCAGTCTGGCAGCATCGCCGATGGCTTGCCCACCCGCCGCACAAGCGGTTACCGGGGCACCGAGTGGGCCTTTGAATCCATGCTGAATAGAGACATATCCGGCTGCCATATTGGCGAGAAAGGAGGTTGCCGTAAACGGTGATAATTTGCGTGGCCCCCGATTATCGGTGGTGCGAATGGCATCCGCAATTGCTCCAAAACCCCCAACCCCTGACGCGATGATGGTCGCCGTCCGTTGTTGGTCTGTTTCGGCGGTTGGATGCCAGTCTGCCTGTTCCAGCGCTTCGTGGGCCGCCATGAGTGCAAACTCGATGAAGCGATCCATCCGCTTGCGATCCCTGCTCGAAAGCAGTCGATCCGGGTCGTAGCCTGCGACGCTGTCTTGCTCGTGGGTCGGTACTTGTGCACCGACGATAATACCGGTGCCGTCGGTAATCTCGCTGGGGAGGTTGCGGATACCAGACTGTCCTGACAAGAGTCGCTGCCAGGCTGTTTCAACACCGCAGCCCAGCGGGCTGACAAGACCGGTTCCTGTTACGACGATTCGTTTTTGGCGATTGATATTCATCATTACATTTCTCTTTGCCACGGTCGGCATCCGCTGACGGGGGATGATATGCCGCAATATCTATAGGGCACATTTTCAGATGCGCCCTATATAGATAGATTGATGAGTGCAGATGACCAACAAATGACAAGCACGTTTTGCTGGTCGTTTGCCTTTCATATTGGTTTTGCCGTTTTGGCGGGGCGAATCTTGAACCAGATGGCGTACAGCGCTGGCAAGAACACCAACGTCATCATCGTGCCGCCAAGGGTGCCGCCAATTAGGGTGTAAGCCAGTGTTCCCCAGAACACGGAGTGGGTGAGTGGGATAAAAGCCAGAATCGCCGCCAGCGCGGTGAGCAGCACCGGGCGAGAACGCTGAACGGTCGCTTCGATCACGGCGTGGAACTGACTCAATCCCTTGCGTTCATTGTGCTGAATTTGTCCAATCAGGATCAGGGTATTACGCATCAGAATGCCCGACAGCGCGATCAAGCCGACCAGGGCGTTAATGCCGAATGGCTGTTGGAACAGCAGCAGTGTCGGTACGACGCCAATCAAGCCCAGTGGTGCGGTGAGGAACACCATGGTCATCGCGGAGATGGAGCGTACTTGCAGGATGATAAACAGCAGCATCATGGCAATCATGATCGGAAACAGCGGCAACATGGCCTGACTGGCCTTGCCTGATTCCTCAATCGCACCCGCTTGCTCAATCCGATACCCGGTCGGGAGGTGATCGATGATGGTTTGTAACTCTTTGGTGATTACCTTGGAGACGTCGGGCGGCTGCAGGCCGTCAGCAATATCACCACGTACCGTGATGGTTGGTGTGCGATCACGGCGGCGTAAAACGGCATCTTCCATACGCACGCTGACTTCGCCAACCTGGGACAGTGGGATGCGCTGACCGGCGGAGCCTATCAGTGTGACGTTGGTTATTTTCTCCGCATCGTTACGTATGTCGCTTGCGGCACGGCCAATGACCTCGACGGAACGAATGCCTTCGCGGACGCTGGTGATGGTTACTCCGGAGAGCAAAAATTGCAGTTGTTGGGCGATGGCTTGGGAGGTGAGACCCATTGCCTGGATACGATCCTGGTCGAGTGAAAAATGCAGCGTAGGAAGCCGTGATCCCCAGTCGCTATTGACGGTTCTCATCATCGGATTCGCTTGCATCACAGCGTCTACCTGAGATGCAATTTCACCTAGTCTGGACGGATCCGGTCCCATCACCCGATAAGCCACGGGGTATGGCGAATACGGCCCAAATACCAGCTGGGTAACCCGCACCTGTGCTGCGGGTGCCAATCCGGCAGCAACCGCCTCGCGCATACGCAACTTGAGTGCATCGCGTTTTTCCTGACTGTCGGTCAGCACGACAATTTTAGCGAACGAAGGGTCGGGCAGCTCCGGTGCCATTGCCAGATAAAAGCGCGGGGCACCTTGGCCGATGTACGAAGTGACAATTTTGGCTTCGTCCTGCTGTTGCAGCCAGGCTTCTATGTTGGCAGTGGTGGCGCTGGTCTGTTTTATCGACGTGCCGTAAGGCAGCTGTACTTCGATCAGAACCTCTGGCCGGTCGGACGTTGGGAAGAACTGTTTATTGACGCTGCCCAGACCAAGCACGGCGGCTATAAACGAGGCAATGACGACACCAACCACCAGCCATTTATAAGCAATAACCTGCTCCAGTGCGCGGCGAAAACGGTTATAACGGGGGGTGTCATACAGGGCTGTGTGGCTGCCTGTGACAGATCGGTGCTCCGCTAGCAGATTGACACCGAGATAGGGGGTGAACACCACCGCCACCACCCAGGAAGCGATCAGGGCGATACCGACAACCCAAAACATATTGCTGGTGTACTCACCGGCGGTCGATTGGGCAAAGCCGTTAGGCATAAAGCCGATCGCTGTCACCAGGGTGCCAGAGAGCATCGGGGCTGCTGTGCTGCTCCAGGCGTAGGCCGACGCCGCTATACGGCTGAAGCCTTCCTCCATTTTGACCACCATGATTTCGATCGCAATAATGGCATCGTCGACCAGCAGACCCAGCGCCAGAATCAGTGACCCCAGGGTAATACGGTCGAAGTTCTTACCGGTGGCCGCCATGACCAGAAACACCACCGCCAGGGTCAGTGGAACAGCCGCCGCGACGACAATGCCTGCCCGCCAACCCATGCTGATGAAGCAAACCACCATCACCACCAGCAGTGCGACAAAGAACTTGACCATAAACTCGTTTACGGCTGAGCGGATGTTTACCGATTGATCCGTTACCTTGCTCAGTGTCATACCCAGCGGCATATCGGCGTTGATTCTGGCCGTCTCGGTGTCGAGCGCCTTGCCCAGATCCAGGCCATTCCAGCCTTCGCGCATCACGATGCCGAGGAGCAGCACGGGTTCGCCGTCGTTACGGACAATAAACGTTGCCGGATCTTCATAACCACGCTCGACCGTAGCCACGTCGGACAGCTTCAGGGTTCGCCCATGCGCGGCAATTGGTGTGTCACGGATTTTCTGCAGCTCATCAAAAGCGCCTTCCAGACGCAGCAAAATCTGCGGGCCGGTGGATTCGATCGCGCCTGCAGGGGTCAGCATGTTCTGGCTGTTCAGTATTGAAAAAATGTCCTGCGGCGAGATCCCCAAGGTGGCCAGCCGCTCATGAGAAAAGGAGACAAAGATACGTTCCTGTTGCTCGCCAAGAATATTGACCTTTTTCACGCCAGGGACGTGTAACAACCGTTGGCGCAATGATTCGGCATTACGGACCAATAACCGCTGCGGTTCGCCTTTGGCTTTTAAAGCAAAGAGGGCAAAAGTCACATCAGAATATTCGTCATTCATCATCGGCCCGATGACGCCTGCGGGCAAATTTCTGGCTTCATCGCCAAGCTTCTTGCGGGCCTGGTAAAACTCGTCCTGCACTTTTGCTGGCGGTGTGTTGTCGAGTAATGACAGGGTTGTAAAGGCCATGCCGGGACGGGTGTAGGTTTCTGAACGGTCGTACCAGGTCAGTTCTTGCAGCCGTTTTTCCAGCGGATCGGCCACCTGATCTTGCATTTCTTGCGCCGTAGCGCCTGGCCATGCCGTGATCACGGTCATCTGTTTGACGGTAAAGGGGGGATCTTCTGCCCGTCCCAGCTTGAAGAACGACAGTGTGCCAGCAATAAAGATCAGGATGATCAGAAACAGGGTAATGGAGCGCTCTTGAACGGCGAGCGCAGACAAATTAAAACGCGGCTGGCTCATAGCCGTTCCTCAACACTGTCCTGTTGTGTCAGTCTGACTTTTTCTCCATCCCGCAGCAGCTGTGCGCCCAGTGCCACGATCTGTTCTCCAGGCTGGAGATTGCCTGTGACCTTGGCCAGCTCGTAGCCCAAGCCCTGCAGCTGGACTGGTCGCCAGGTCACTGTTGCCGGAGTGCCAGCGATGACCCATACGCCGGTGCCTTTGCCAAAGTCGTAAACGGCCGCGATGGGTATTCGTAAACTCCGGGTTGGTGTTGGGCCTGCGGTGATTTGCAGGGTAACGGTTGCACCGAGCGGTGCAGAGGACAAATCTCCTTCCAGTACATACCGTGCTTCGAAGGTGCGGGTGACGGGGTCGGCAGCGTCGGAAAGTAAGCGCAGTGTCGCTCTGACAGGGGCAATCGGGTTGCCATACTGGGTTGCCTGAGCGACCGATCCTACGTTTGGACGCAGGGTCTCTGGCAGATGAATGATGGCCTCCCGTTGCCCGGCCTGTGCCAGTCGAACCACGGGTTGTCCGGCACTGACGACTTGTCCGGGTTCGGCCAAGGTCTGCACCACAACCCCATCGGCATCTGCCACCAGAGTGCTATAGCCAGAGGCATGGCTGGAAACCATCGCCTGGGCTTCTGCGGCGCTGAGATTAGCCTTGGCAGTAGCCGCTGCGGCCTTGATCTGTTCATAGGCCGATACCGAAACGGCTCCGGTGTCGATCAGGTCGCGATAACGTGTTTCCTCGAGTGCGGTTTGTCTGGCCAAGGCATGAGCTGCGGCGACAGATTGTTGTTGTACTTGCGCTTGCAAGCCAAGGTCTATCGGGTCGAGCCGCATCAGTGGCTGGCCACGTTTGACCGTTTGTCCGGTATCGATCAAGCGTTCCAGCACCTTGCCAGAGACACGAAAGCTCAGTTCAGCTTGCACGCGCGCGGCGACAACGCCGCTGAAAGAGCGCGAGCTATCGGACGCCTGCTGAACGGTAGCGGCTTTGACTAGCAGGGGCTGATTACGGGGATCTTCAATGGCAGTAGAGCCTCCACACGCTTCCAGCATGAGAGACAACAAACCAGCGGCGATAAGAGTGGATAGATGTGGAAACATGGATTCCCTTGTTTGATAAACAGAACAAGTGCTAATCCTGTTTCTTGTGACCAAAAAAGTCAATGGTCACAGAGTGGTGAATACCAGGGGGCGTTCTCAATTAGTTAACGCGTCCTGTTATGGAGAAAAAATCCATCAGGCAAGGCGTTGAACGCAGAGAATGGTGGGCCCTTTTCAAGTTCAACAACACCGCATGATGGATGTTTAACCATAACCCTTCGGGCTGAGGCCAGTTGACTCCAGAACGGTGTTATTCGTCACTTATTTAGCACGCCCTGTTTATTAAACACAGGAGGCACTCCTCATGGCTTGTTCTGAAGCCAACGGGCTCTCAGCAGGTCCGATTGACCAATTGAGAACGCCCCCTAGCCCCATTCGTTGATTTATTGTCCGCCATTTTTTAGCGGCTTACGTGCATGTGCACCGGTTGCCGATTTAACGCTGCAGGTTTAACCGCATGGGGCCATGAACAAGCCCCGGTGAAAAATGACGGTTACCGATAAAGGGAACAGAAATACGAGAGAGCAGAACACACCATTCCATCAGGGCACTAAAAACACCTAAGGTGCCAGGCTTCGTAATATCAGTGTCGACAGCAGGTCTGCCGCTTCTGGTGCCTGTTCCAGGTTGTGTTGTAATTGCACCGGATTGGCGTATGGCCGCATGATCAGGTAGATGCCATCGGCGACTTCGTCCAGTGGCGTTTGGGTTTCAAACTCACCCGACTCGCGCCCTTCACGGATGATTCGCTGGATGAGTAAGCGCAGGTGCTCACAGTGCTGCTGAGCCGATGGCCAATGCTCCCGCGAGGAGACAGCAGCAATGTCGTAGAGTTTACGGTCATGGAAAAACAGGTTGCTGCCGCCGTTGACCAGCGCCAGAAAAAGACGCCTCAGAGTCTCAGAAGCGTTGGGCGCAGCCGCTGTTTCAGCGTCGACAACTTGCATCAGTTCAGCGAGTCGATTGGCACATATGACTTCTCCGATCGCCTGCTTGGAGTCGAAGAACTTGTAGATATAAGCCTTGGAGTAACCAATGGCTTTGGCCAGATCGGACACGGTGGTTTTTTCATAACCATAGTGTCCGAAGTGTTCTGTGGCCGCCTCCACTATCTGATCGCGGATGCTGTGTTCCGAAGGCCCCCGCAGGGGTGGTTCGTGTCTGGATTCAGTCATTGCTACAACTTGGTTCGAATAATCTGGAACGTAATAGTGACCGGTTTAGAGCAATCCAGCTACATCCCGGTTTTTAATGCTTCCCAGTACTGGTTAAACAACGCATTGGCTGCTTCACCGACATCTTCCTGGAATTCACCATGGCTGATGATTTCCTGTGATGGGAAAATAATCGGGTTGCTACGGGTTTCTTCATCGAGCAGCGCCAGCGCATCCTTGTTGGGGGTGGCGTAGCCGATGTAATCCACGGTACGGGCCGCAATGTCAGGGCGCAGCATAAAGTTGATGAACTTGAGGGCGGCGTCCTTATGTTCCGCGTTGGCGGGAATGGCGAAGCTGTCGACCCACAGAATCACGCCTTCGGACGGGTAGATGTAGTCCATTTCTGGCATGTCTTCCTGCGCCATGATCACTTCGCCGTTCCAGATCATACCGAGGCTGACGTCGCCTGCCAGATAAGGCTCGCGTGGGGCGTCAGAGTTGAATACCAGCACGTTGGGCATCAGCTTCTTCAGCAGTTCGTAAGCCTGTTTTATTTCAGCCGGATCACGGGTGTTGGCGGAGTGGCCGTTGATGGCCAGTGCCATCTGGAATACTTCCCGCACGTCATCGGTCAGCAGCAGGCTGCCTTTCCATTTTGGATCCCAGAGGTCTTTCCAGCTGCTGATGCTGTTCTTGTCGATCGTTGCCGTGTCGATGCCAATACCGGTGCTACCCCAAGTGTAAGGCACACTGTATTGGTTGCCGGGGTCGTAAGGCTTGTTCAGCAGGGTGGTGTCGAGGTGTTTGAAGTTGCTGAGTTGGCTTTTGTCGATGTCTGCCAGCAGGCCTTCTTTGGCCATGCGGGAAATGTAGTAGGCAGATGGCACGATGACGTCATAGCCAGTGGCATTCTGGATCTTGATTTTGGAATACATCACCTCGTTGCTTTCATAAGTGTTGTATTCCACCTCGATGCCGGTTGCTGCGGTGAACTCTTGCAGTACGCCTTCCGGGATGTACTCGGTCCAGTTATACACCACGACCTTGTCAGCTGCGCTGGCAGACATCGCCACCATCAATGCCGCCACGGTGGTGGACACAAAACGAAATACAGAGGTCATTGTCATCAAGATTTCTGCCTTTTAATGAGAGAGGATATTACGGCAACCAGTACCAGCGACATCACCAGTAGCAGGGTAGCCAATGCATTGACTTCGGGCGATACGCCCACTTTTACCATCGAAAAAATACGGATTGGTAAGATTTCAAAGCCGGGGCCGGTAACAAACGAGCTGATAATTACGTCATCCAGCGACAAGGTAAAGCTCAACAGCCAGCCCGCCAAGATGGCCGGTGCCATGAGTGGCACAATGATCACTTTAAAAATACGTGCTTCGCTGGCACCGAGGTCTTGTGCGGCTTCGAGAATATTGGGATCGAGACTTTTCATCTGGGCGTAAACGGTGATCACCACAAACGGCAGACAGAAAGTGATATGGGCAATCAGCAACGACCAGAACCCGAGCTGTACTCCCAAGGCGATAAAAATAATCAGAAAGGTAATGGCCAGGACAATATCGGGCGACATCATCAACACAAATAACAGGCTGCTGGCGGAGGCTTTCAACGGGAACCGGTAGCGGTGGATGGCCAGCGCCATCAGGGTGCCAAGCAGGGTGGCGGCACTGGCGGCCAGCATGGCAATTAACAGCGAGTGGCCGAACGCCTGCATCATGGCGTCGTTGTGCCAGAGTTTTTCATACCACTTGAATGAAAAGCCGGACCAGGTGTAACCGTAGCGGGACTGGTTAAACGAGTTGCTCACCAGCACCGCCATCGGCAGGTACAAATACAGAAAGACCAATCCGATAAACAGCCATTTGCAGACGCCGGTGCTAGAGATTCTGGTCATCCATGCCTCCCTTGCGTTGGACGTACTGGTTGGCTTTGAAGTACAACCACAGCAACAAACCCATTAAGACAATCAGGAAGACGCTGAAGGCCGAACCAAAGGGCCAGTCACGTGCCACCAGAAACTGGTTTTTGATGACGTTGCCAAGCAGCAGGCTTTTGGCACCACCAAGCAGATCGGCGACATAAAACATGCCCATGGCGGGCAAGAAGACAATCAAACAGCCCGCAATGACGCCGGGCATGGTGAGTGGCAGAATAATTTGCACAAAACGCTGGCGGGCACCGGCTCCGAGATCACGTCCGGCTTCAATTAACGCGGGGTCGAGTTTGTCGAAGCTGGCCATCAGTGGCAACACCATAAAAGGCAGCAGAATATACACCAGCCCGAATATCACCGCGAAGTCGGTGTAAATCAGTTGCATGGGCTGGTCGATGATACCACTGCCCACCAGCAGGGTATTAAACAGACCTTTTTTACCCAGCAGCATTTTGATGGCGTAAATCCGGATCAGGCTGTTGGTCCAGAAGGGCACCACCATCATAAACAGTAACAAGGCCCGGACGGTGGTGGTCATGCGGGATAACAAAAACGCGAACGGGTAGCCGACAGCGAGGCAGATCAGCGTGGTGATACCCGACAACACCAGGCTGTCCAGGAATACTCCGGCGTAGATTGGATCCATCACCTGACGGTAATTGTCGAAGGTGATGGGCCAGACGGCAAAATGCTCGGAATCGGTGGTGAAAACGCTGGTCAGTATCACCATCAGGTGGGGTAGCAGGACAAACAGTCCCAGCCAACCAAGTGTCAGGCCAATAACAACCCGGCGGAAATTGATGTGCTTCAGCATTTTGTTCTCCCGCCGTTCAGAGGCCATCGGCCCTGATCACGTGTTCCCAGCCATGCACCCAGTTGACCCAGACTTTTTGCTGAATGTTGTAGTCAAAATCCGGGTCGTCTTCATCAAAAAATTCACTGGCGACCAAGGTATGGCCGTTGTCCAGCTTGATCACGGAGTCGAGGGTTTTGCCGGTGTAGTTACGTTCCACCACGCTGCCAAAAAAGCCGGGGCGTTCGTCGGCGTCTTCTATGTACTCAATACGCAGATCTTCCGGGCGCAGCAGTACGTGCACCACTTCGTTGGCAACCAGTCGCTGGTTGGCAATGATTTTCCATTCCTTGCCGTGGATTTCGGCCATGTATTCGTAGTCGTCCAGGCACTGGGTGATACGGCCATCAAATACATTGATTTCACCGATAAAGCGCGCCACAAACAGGTTGACCGGCGATTCGTAAATTTCTCGTGGCGTACCGACTTGCTGGGGTTGGCCATTATTCATGACTAACACCCGGTCGGACATCGACAAGGCTTCTTCCTGATCATGGGTGACATAGATAAAAGTGATGCCCAGCTGACGCTGGATGCGCTTCAGTTCGATCTGCATTTGCTGGCGCAGCTTGTAATCCAGTGCCGACAGTGACTCGTCGAGCAGCAGTACCTTGGGGCGATTGACGATGGCACGGGCGATGGCGACCCGCTGTTTTTGACCGCCAGACAACTGGTGAGGTTTGCGTTGCTCAAAACCGGACAGCTGTACAACTGTGAGGGCGTCGCTCACCCGTGCGAGGATGTCTGCCTTGTCGGTGCCAGCCATTTTCAAGCCGAAGGCGACGTTGTCGAACACCGTCATATGGGGGAACAGGGCGTAGCTCTGGAATACGGTATTGGTCGGGCGCTTTTCTGCATCAAGCTGGCTGATGTCCTGACCATCAAGAATAAGCTGGCCTTCATCCGGTGTTTCAAAACCGGCAATCAGTCGCAGCACCGTGGTTTTGCCGCAACCGGAGGGGCCAAGGATGGTAAAGAACTCGCCATCCTCAATGGTGAGGTCAAACCCGGTCAGCACTTCCTGGGTCTGAAAGCGTTTGGTGACCTTGTTCAACGACAGAAACGAAGAAGCGCTCACGCAAGCTCTCCTGAATGATAAACGATGAATTTTCAGCAACCATAATGCAGTTTCGTGATGAATACATCCGTGATTCCGAATTGGTTGGAAAGGCCGTTGCGGCTAGCATATTGATGAGACAAAGCGCTGCCTATAGTCCCGTCTACGGTCACGGCGACGGGACTATAGACAGCGGCAGACCGGTATGCAATACGGCATTTTTTAATAGAAAATTCATCGTTTTAGACCGGGTCGCTTCAGGCTGCGGCCAGCTGCGCTTTTTTCTTGCTCTGCTGAAACAGCAGTACCAACACCAGTCCAAACGCTGACGTACCGGCACCGGCCAGTGCGACAGCAGGCAGGCCCAACCCCAGATGAATCACGCCACCACCCAGCGCGGCGCCGAAAGCATTACCCAGATTAAAAGCCCCAATGTTCATGGCCGAAGCCAGGTTGGGGGCATCATGAGCTTCGCGCACCACTAACGCCTGTAAGGGCGGTACAATGGCAAAGCTTGAAATCCCCCAGAGGAAAATCACTGGGGCGACGATCAGCGCAGATTGCATCGTCGCGGCAAACACAACCAGCAACAGAATGGTTGCGACTAGGCAGACAATCAGCGCACCACTGAGGTTACGGTCGGCAAACCGGCCCGACAGATAGTTACCCACGGCCAGCCCGACGCCGTACAACACCAGCATACAGGTAACAAACAGGCTACTGGCGTGGGTTTCGTCCAGTAAAATCGGCGATATATAGCTGAACACCGTAAACATCGAGCTGGCCCCCACCACCGTGAGTAGTAGCGCAAATAACACCGATCCACGCTTCAACACCTTGATTTCATCCGCCATGCTGGTTTGGCCATCCAGAGCCAGCTTCGGTAATGAAACACGTAGGGCCACCAGAGTAATCAAGCCGAGTGCTGTCATACCCAAAAAGGCGCTACGCCAACCGATGGTTTCGCCCACCCAGGTGGCCAGTGGCACGCCGCCGATATTGGCAATGGTCAGGCCGGAGAATACCGCCGCTACAGCACTGGCTCGTTTGTCGGCGGGCACCAGCTGGGTTGCCACCACAGCACCGACACCAAAGAAGGCACCGTGATTAAACGAAGTAATAATGCGGCCAATCAGCAGCGTGGTGTAACTGTCGGAAAGAGCAGAAACCAGGTTACCCAGAGTGAATATGCTCATCGACAGCATTAACAGCCGCCGTCGTGACATGCTGGCGAACCCGAGGGTCATGATCGGAGCACCAATCACCACACCAAAGGCGTAGGCGCTGATCAGCATTCCGGCGCTGGGAATGCTGACATCCAGATCCCTGGCGATCACCGACAACATACCCATCGGGGAAAATTCGGTCACGCCAATGGCGAAGGCGCCAAGGGCCAGTGCCAGTAGTGGCGTATTCAGTTTCATTGCTAAAGCTCCCGTATTTATGCTTTCGGCAATATAGTGGCATGCTGTAGCCCTGAATAGATCGCTTGTCGGTCAGGCAGCTGTGCGTAAGAATCACAAGTTGGCTCAATATTCTGCTGCTGCTTCAGTACCACGAACACGCCAAAACACACAGATAAACACACACATTAACGACACAGGAGGCGCATCATGGAGTTGGGTAGAACCGATCGTACCGGAGATATGGCGATTTTCTTGGCGGTGGCCTGTGCCGGGTCGCTCAGTGGTGCGGCCCGAGAGTTGGGGCTGACGCCATCGGCGGTGAGCCGAGTGGTGTCGAGAATAGAAAAACGCTTGCGGGTGCAGTTGATGGTACGCACCACGCGCAGCTTGCGATTAACCCGTGAAGGCGAAGACTACGCCTTGGCGGCCCGGCGAATTTTGGCCGATCTGGATCATACCGAGTCGGCCATTGCCGACCGAGCCAGACCCACAGGCCGGGTCAGGGTCAGTTCGGCCATGGCGCATGGACGTATGGTGATTGTGCCCTTGTTGCAGGAGTTCAGCCGTCGCTACCCGGATATCCTGGTGGACATGCAGTTGAGTGATGAAATATCCGATGTGCTGGCGGGACAGGCCGATGTAGCGATTCGGTTTGGCGCGTTGGCCGATAGCCCACTGACGGCCCGCCGCTTGGGAGCAACTGGTCGTATGGTGGTGGCGTCACCGGAGTATCTTGAGCGTGAAGGAACACCACAAACGCCGACCGAGCTGGTGCATCACAATTGCCTTGATTTCAGCTTCCGACGGATTGAACCGGGGTGGCCATTCCGCCAGAACAATGAGTACGCCATGTTACCGGTGAGTGGCAATATTCAGGCGAACAACGGTGAAACCTTGGTGCAATTGGCATTGCAAGGGGTGGGCATTACTCGGGTTGGTTTATTTCATATTCAACAAGAATTGGCGAAAGGGGAGCTGGTGCCGTTATTGGAAGCATTTAACCCCCGAGACTTTGAAGATATACATGCGGTGTTTGTTGGGGGAGCCAACATGCCCGCCCGAGTACGGGTGTTTGTCGACTTTCTGGTGGAAAAACTCTGCCCACCGCCATCCAAAACCGAGACCGGTAGCAGGACACACCGGGGAGTACACGCCTGACGATGACAACCAGATTTCCATCGTCGTGACCAGTGGGTTAAAACCAATACTTTGGGCCTATATTCAGGGCGCTAAAGTAGCCTTTAAAGAATTCGGCGAGTGGAAGAAACTGGATCTATCATCATCAGTAACGGCAGTGCCAATCATTTTGGCGGCCTGAAGGCTGGTGGTGTTCACAACCGGGTTTCCCCATTCAATGGGTGTAAGACCTACGGTGTGTATCCATAGACCCAAGGTGTTCTGGTTCACTCACAGATGCTTTGGGAAGCTGTTCAGGGAGCAGGAATAAACCTGTTTCATAACAATAAGAGGAAACAACTATGTGGACTAAACCAGCCTACAACGACCTGCGTATTGGCTTCGAAGTCACCATGTACTTCAGCCACCGTTAAGCCTTGAGGGGATACAGGCATCGGTTCATCTCTCTGCCAATGCCTGAAACCCGAAAGGTGGAACCGTGTGTTCCTTTAAATGCCTGGGCGTAGTTGCTATTCCCGGGCATTTTTGCAACTGCTGACGGTCTTTTTGCAGCTGTAAGAGCAACCGAATTTCCAGCGATCAACAGCGGCTGTGCGTACCAGCAAAACAATAATTAGAACAACAGATAACAGGCCATTCTATGAAAATTCACGTACTCGGCTCCGCTGCCGGTGGCGGCTTCCCGCAGTGGAACTGTAACTGCGTTAACTGCAAGGGCTATCGAGACGGCACCATCAAGGCCACCGCCCGCACCCAGTCTTCTATTTGTGTTTCTGCCGATGGCGAACGCTGGTTGCTGTTTAATACCTCGCCGGATATTCGTGCCCAGCTGGCGTCCTTTACGCCGTTGCAGCCTGCGCGTCAGGATCGTGATACCGGTATCCACGCGATTGTGCTGATGGATGGTCAGATTGATCATTCCACCGGTCTGTTGATGTTGCGGGAAGGTCTGCCGCTGGATGTATACACCACCGCGCCGGTGCACGAAGACCTCAGCAGCGGGTTTCCATTGTTCAGCATGCTGACAAAGTGGAACGGCGGTCCGGCGCATCATGAGATTCCGCTGGATGGCCGTTCGTTCTCGATACCCGGTATGGAAGCATTAACAATCACCGCCATGCCGCTCGACAGCAATGCACCGCCGTACTCGCCACGCCGTGGCAACCCCATGCCGGGCGACAATATCGGTATTTTTATTGAAGACACGACCACCGGGGGCACGCTGTTTTATGCGCCGGGGCTGGGCGTTATTGAAGATCACCTGTTGCCCTGGATGGCAAAGGCCGATTGCCTGCTGGTGGACGGCACGCTGTGGACGGATGACGAAATGATCAATATGGGCTTGAGCCAGTCGACCGGCCAGATGATGGGTCACCTGGCCCAGTCGGGCGACGGCGGTATGCTGGAGGTGCTGGCAAATTACCCGGATGCTCGCAAAGTGTTGATTCACATTAACAACACCAATCCGATTTTGAACGAAGAGTCGGAGCAACGCGCCATCGTCGAGGCACAGGGGGTTGAGATTTCCTTCGATGGTATGGAAATCGATATCTAACGGGCGTTGGGCATTAAAAAATAACAAACAACCACCGGCTTCGTGATTCGAAACCATCCGCAAGCCCAGAGCGGGCACCGGATTAAATAGATGTCCCCCTTGAGGTGCCGGTGTGAGGGGAAGCGCAGAACAATAACAATATCCCCATCAGTAACCTCTTTGAGGTGGAGACACAGCATGACAGAACACCACCGTAACCCGCCCTGGTCACGCGAAGAATTTGAACAACGCCTGCGCGCCAAAGGGGCGCTGTACCATATTCACCACCCTTATCATCAGGCGATGCACAACGGCGAATGCAACGAAGCGCAAATTCGTGGCTGGGTCGCCAATCGTTTTTACTATCAGATTAATATTCCGGTAAAAGACGCCAATGTGCTGGCCAACTGCCGCGACCGGGATGAGCGCCGTCAGTGGGTGCAGCGTATTCTCGATCACGACGGTTACGACGGCGCCCATGGTGGTATTGAAGCCTGGTTGATGCTGGGCGAAGCGGTCGGAATCGATCGCGATACCATGCTGTCACAGGAGCTGGTGCTACCGGGGGTGCGGTTTGCTGTTGATGCCTATGTGAATTTTGCCCGTCGCTCAAGCTGGCAAGAAGCCGCCTGCTCCTCGTTAACCGAGATGTTTGCCCCGGAAATTCATCAGTCACGACTGGATACCTGGCCACAGAATTATCCCTGGATTGACGCTCAAGGCTTGCAGTATTTCCGGGGGCGGTTGAGTGAAGCCCGGCGCGATGTGCAGCATGGCTTGCGGGTGACACTGGATCATTTTGTCACCCGTCAGGAGCAGGAGCGGGCGCTGGATATTCTGCAGTTCAAGCTGGATATTCTCTGGACCATGCTGGATGCCATGACCATGGCTTATTATCAAAACCGGGCGCCGTACCACAATATCGAAGCCGACGGTATGGGCAACCCGGTGCGTTATCACCACGGGGCTTATCGATGATCACCGCCGAGCAGATACCGCTACTGAACCGCTTGTACCGGATGCAATGGGAAGAAAGCCAGCAGTCACACGTCCTGTTGTACCCGGAAGGCATGGTGCAACTGAATGGCAGTGCCGGAGAAATCATGGCGCTGGTGGATGGCACACGTTCCGGGGCCGATATTATTGCGCTGCTGGAACAGAAGTTCCCGGAAGCCGGTGACCTGAGTGCCGATATTATTGAATTTCTCGGAGTCGCCCATGAGCACAACTGGATCACCTTTGGCTAACCCGGTTATTCAGCCTTCGGCGGATAACCCTCACGGTGCCGGACGACCGTTCTGGCTGCTGGCCGAGCTGACCTACAAATGCCCGTTGCAGTGCAGTTATTGCTCCAACCCGCTTGATCTGAGTGGCAGTGGCACCGAACTTACCACCGATCAGTGGCTCAGTGTGTTTGAGCAGGGCCGCAAGATGGGCGCGGCCCAGTTGGGATTTTCTGGCGGTGAACCCTTGCTACGTCGTGACCTGGAAGTGCTGATTCGTGAAGCGCGCAACATGGGTTATTACACCAACCTGATCACCTCCGGGCTGGGCATGGATGATCGCCGGGTGTCGGATTTTCGTGATGCCGGGCTGGATCATATTCAGGTCAGTTTTCAGGCCAGCACCGAAGAGCTCAACAACCAGTTAGCCGGTAGTCAGAAGGCGTTCGCGCAGAAGCTGGCGATGGCCAAGGAAGTAAAAGCCCAGGGCTATCCGATGGTGCTTAACTTCGTGATTCACCGCGACAATATCGAGCAAATCGACAAGATCATCGAACTGTCGATCGAATTGCAGGCTGACTTCGTTGAACTGGCCATTGCCCAGTACTACGGTTGGGCGTTTATCAATCGTGCTCACTTGCTGCCCACCAAAACACAGTTAATCAAAGCCGAAGCCATTACCAATCAGTACCGGGATCAGTTAAATGGTAAAGGCCCGAAATTGATTTTTGTGACCCCGGATTATTATGAAGAACGGCCAAAAGGCTGTATGAACGGCTGGGGTAATATCTTCCTCACTATTGCCCCGGATGGCACCGCCTTGCCCTGTCACAGTGCTCGGGAATTGCCGATGCAGTTCCCCAACGTCAAAGACGAATCACTGGCCGACATCTGGTATCGCTCCACCGGTTTTAATCACTTTCGCGGTTACGAATGGATGAAGGAGCCGTGCCGCTCTTGCGATGAAAAAGAAAAGGACTTTGGTGGTTGCCGCTGTCAGGCATTCAAATTGACCGGTGATGCCGCCAATGCCGATCCGGTGTGCAGCAAGTCGGAGCACCACAGCAAAATTGTGGCGGCACGCAACGAGGCCGAGCAGCTGGCAGCAGGGGTTGCACCACAATCGCCATTGCTGGCCCGTAATACCCGTAATCAGCGGATGGCACTTGATATTATTGCTCGCAGCGAATGACCGCCATCAGCGCCCAGCAGGCTGCGGCTCAAGGGAAACAATGGGCTGAACTGCGCAGTGCCGGTGGCTGGCTTGGCTGGCTGGAATTTGATCCGGTCACGGCTGTTAACCGGGTGCTGGTGGCAGCCGCAACTACACAGCCGTTAGCCCCCTGCGTTGTTACACCAACAGGATTTTCTGCCCGCAGCCGGGTACATGAATACGGCGGCGGTAGTTGGTGCCTGTTTGCGCATGGGCTGATTATTGTTAATGAAGCCGATCAGGCGTTGTATCGAGTGGATCTCTCCAATGGTCTGGCGGCGGTGTCGGCTCCTGAACGCCTGTTTCATCGCCAGGGTTGTCGGTATGGCGACCTGGTGTGGGATGCTATTCACCAGCGGGTACTGGCGGTCGAAGAAGATCATTCCGGGCCTGCGTCGGAGCCGGTCAATCGGCTGGTGGCGCTGAGCCTGACCACGCAGCAAACGCAGCAAATACCGCTGCTCTCTCAACCACTCGCCGTACCGCAACGCCAGCTACTGGCAGAAGGATGGGATTTTTATTCCAGTCCGGCGCTCGCAGAAGATGGTTGTGCGCTGGCCTGGTTATGCTGGAATCATCCTCATCAGCCTTGGCGATCGACAACGTTGCAACTGGCGGAGCTGGATGCCGCAGGGCAGCTTCAGTCACTGGTCACCGCCGCCAATCCAGTGCAAGCCGAGGTCTCGTTATGTCAGCCAGGCTTTTTAGCCAACGGTGAGTTATGGGTTGTCTCGGATCAACCAGCAGGCATGCTGTCACCTGGGCAGCAGGAGGCGGATTCTTATTGGAATTTATACCGTTATCTATCTGAATCGTCATTGGCGCCGGTGTTCCAGCTGGCGGCAGAATTTGCGACGGCTCAGTGGCAATTGGGTTTACGTCACTGGGTTGCCGGTGCCGCAGGCGTGGTGGCCAGTTTTTTCCAACAGGGCCAAGCGGGCATCGGCTGGCTGAATCCTCAATCCGGTATGTTTGAGCGTCTGTCACCCAATGACTCTGCGGCTGCTCGCTACCATGGCCTGTGTTGGAATGCACAGAGCGGGCGTTATTACGCCTTGCAGGAACGTTGGGACTCGGCATCGCAGTTGGTGAGCTGGGATCTGTCGCTTCAATCAGGGCGTGATTCAGCGTTATGTCATGCAGGGCTGGATGTCGGGGTTATGCCTGCTGTGATTACCCGTCCCCAGCCTTGTGTCATGGCTTGTGTGGCAACGCCTGAGCTGGCAGAGCAAGCGCTGTTCGGTTGGTATTACCCGCCGACAGCAGAATATTCGGACGCTCACCAACCGGCACTGATTATTCAGTTGCATGGTGGGCCTACCTCAATGGCGGATAGCAGTTTTGATCCGCAAAAGCAGTTCTGGTGTGATCGCGGTTTTGGCCTGTTAACGCTGAACTATCGCGGTAGCAGTGGCTTTGGTCGTCGCTATCGCCAGCGTCTGGCAGGGCAGTGGGGAGTATTGGATGTGGATGATGTGCTGGTGGCTTGCCAGTACGCGCTGGCTCAGGGCTGGGCGCTACCGGGCAGAATACTGGTGCGTGGCAACAGTGCCGGTGGTTATACGGTATTGCGGGTGTTGTCAGACTCGCGGGCGGCAGCGGCCGGGATTGGCGGTGGCGCAAGCCTTTACGGGATCAGTGATCTGGCCTTGTTGAATGAGCATACCCACAAGTTCGAATCAGATTATCTGTCCTGGCTGATCGGTGACCCTGAAACCGCTGCCGAGTATTATCGGCAGCGTTCGCCGATTTTCCAGCTGGATGATTTCCAGCTGCCGGTGATTTTCTTTCAGGGCCGCCGGGATCGGGTGGTGCCGCCACAACAAACCCGCCAGTTGTTTGATGCCTTGCAGGGGCGGGCGGTAACAACCGAGTACGTGTTGTTTGATGAGGAGGGCCATGGTTTTCGGCAAGCGCAAAACCGTACGGTTGTATTGCAGCGGGAGTTCGCCTTTTATGATCAATTACTGGCGGCTTCTTCTGTTTAAAGCCGTCTGTTTGGATCGCTAACCGCCAGCGGGAAGGTTGTGCACGCTCCCGCAGGCTGTGGTTGTGACGGGACGTTGAGAGAGTCAGACCCGGAAGCGGTTGACCATCTTGTCGAGTTCGCTGGCCAGCTGGTTGAGGTTTTCACAGGAGGAGCGGGTCTGTTCTGCGCTATTGACGGTCTGGTCGGCGGCATTCCGCACGTTACTCAGCCGCTCGTTGACTTCCCGCGCCATGCTGGATTGCTCTTCTGTGGCACTGGCAATATTGAGGTTACGATCGTTGATCTGGCTGATGACCGTGGCAATCTGATCGAGGGCTTCGCCGGACTTGCGCGATATATCCAGCGCCTGTTTGACACTGAGATTGCTGCTGTTCATCGCGTTCATTGCCTTGTCACTGCCATTCTGCACTTCGCTGATAATGGTGGAGATTTCTCGTGTCGAGGCTTCGGTACGATGCGCTAATGAGCGTACTTCGTCAGCGACAACGGCAAACCCTCGGCCACTTTCTCCGGCCCGGGCCGACTCAATGGCGGCGTTCAGCGCCAGCAGATTGGTTTGTTCGGCAATGGCTCGAATCACATCCAGTACGGTGCCGATTTTGCCCAGCTGGCCCGCCAAAGTGGTCATCATTTCGGCGGTGGCTTCGGTCTCGCTGGTTAGCCCGGTTATGGCACTGACGATACTGTTGACGCTGGCTTGTCCGGCTCGTGACTGTTCTGCTCCGTCGACCGAGGCATCTGCAGCCAAGGCAGCATTGCTGGCAACTTCTTGAAACGCGCTGGCCATTTCTGACAGCGCAACCGCTGCCTGATCGAGGTCGGTATGCTGTTTTTGTAGGGAATTACTGGAGGTGTTGGCCTGATGGGTCAGTTCTGTAGCCGTGCCAGTCAACGCTTTGGAGGAGGTCATGATCTGACTCACGGTGTGGCGCAAGTCGGTCTGCATCCGACCCAGGGCACTGAGTAGTCGTCCTCCTTCATCGTTGCCACTGGCCTGGATGTCTTGGCTTAAATCTCCCTGGGCAATACGTTCTGCCGCTTGCATGGCAGTGGTCAAACGCTGTAGCAGTGGCCGGGTAATCGCATAGACCAGCAATACCAGCACCAGTGCACCAACGACGGTACAGATGATTGCCGTCGTCATCATTTGTTGGCGTAAACTGATCAGCGGTGCGGTGTATTCCGACACTGGCAGAGCGGCAACCAGAATCAGTTTGCCATCGTTAAAAGCCTGGTGATTGGCAATATAATCAATCCCCTCAAGCTGGAAGTGGCCGGTGGCATTACGGCCGGATTGAATCTGACTGAAGTAGTCTTGCAGGTGAGCATCTTTGGAAAAGTCGAGTTTGAGAAAATGGTTTTTATTTTCAGATGACAGCACCAGTCCATGGCTATCCAGCAGGAAATTATTACTTTCACTGTCATCATTGATTAGCCGGGAAGCAATATTTTGCAGATCGATCGGAGTATTCAGCGTGCCGACTACCTTGCCGGAACGGTTTTTGACCGGTGCTGTAATCATTAACACCGGACGGTCGGTCACCGGGGAAAGCAGGGTATGACCAATTGAGACGTCATCCGATAACAGGGTACCGACATCTTCATCCGCTCTTGAAAAGCCTTCGGATTTACCGCCAATGCCATCAACACCAAGTGTGTAGTCGCTACGCATGATAAAGACGTTTTCATAAACACCGGCGCCATCAGTCATCACCTTGCCGAGATAACGGCGTAATTGATCATGCAGCTGCGGGTCTTGCTGACCAGTGTCAGCGAAACCTGCAGCGTAGTCGACGACTGCGGGTGCATTGGCGATGATCTGGCTGATTTGTAATTGTTTCTGCAGCACTACATCAATTTGTCCGGCTTTGTCCTTAACCGTGTGCTGAATGCTGGCATGCGCGCGCGCTTCCAGGACATTACTGGCCAGGCCGGTGGCTATAAAAATCAGTACCGCCATGGCAACGCCAAGGCAGATAACAGCAGCGATAACAATTTTGGTAAACAGCCGGTTTTTGCTGGTTTCAACTGGGGCGTTCATTACTACCTCGCACGATGGTCTGATGGCTCAACAACACAAGGTCGTTTGGTCAGTTATTTCGTATTTCAGTGTAGTCACGAATCGGACGTTGTGTATCCGCTGATGGTTAAGTTACCGTCGCGCCATGATTGGCTGGGTGTGAGCAGGTCTTGTAAAGGGAAGGAGGGGGCACAATGGAGGGTTGCCAAGAAAGTCATGACTGGTGGGAGGCCAATATCCAGCCCTGTTGCGGTGCAGACAGCACCAGTGCGGCTATTTTGTCGAGCGCCAAGAGGCCATGCGCTTGAGCATGGCTTCGTTAGCATCATATAAAATAAGGGCTTCGAACATAGACTGGCGTGTTATTCGATACGGCGTCCTTGAAGTACCTTGCGTTCCGTCGTCTTTTCTTTTAGCGAATCTGCATCAATCCACAGCCGAGGTTGCGAATAGACCTTGCCTTCGCATTCGCCAGCGGTGTTATCAATGGTGTAATACCATTCGCCATCGTAATACACCTGAAAGTGATCATCCTTGTTGCGGCCAAGTGGAGTGTAATCCCCCTGGGGAAGACCCTGTTCCACACCAAAAGTTAACGCCGTACCTTCTTCAAAACTGACCGCCAGAAAGTGCTCATCCACCTGGACAGCAACGCCCGGTGTCCATTGCGGCACGACGATTTCATTCACCAGTTGTCCCTGACGCCGAATCAATTTGCCGCTGGAGATGTTTTTTTCGACCATCCTGAACTGGCGTTCGGCCTTGAACGGCGGGCAGACATAATACTGTAGCTGTTGCAGATCGGCGTTGTTAAAGCCCTCACTGAAACGCAGCTCCTGGGTAAACGGGATGTACGATTGATGGCTACAAGCAGTGAGCAATAAAAGACAGCCTGCTGAGACGATCGCTCTCATGAAAATCCTCATGTCGTAACGGTGATCTGTTCATTTTTAAACATCTGCCGCTGCCTTTCGCCAGCGTGTTGCCGGATCGGCATTAAATGCGTATGGCGGTTATTATGCCAGTCATTAGCGTGTTTTAGGCAACCGCCCCTTGTCATTATTGGTAAATCTGCCAAATCCGGGCGGCAATCAGCGCTCTTTATGCGGCGAAACGCGGTTTGTTACAGAAAATGATAGCGCTGATCTCGTAAACTGATGATGGCAAAACGGAATATAGAGTGATGGAAGAGAGGTGATTATGAAGGTTTGGGACGGTTTTATTCGTGGCTACCACTGGTTACAGGTCATGTTACTGGTGGCTTGCTGGTGGACAGCGGAAGAGGGAGAGATGGAATGGCATATGAGTCTGGCGGCATGCCTGGTTGCTCTCTGGGTGACCCGATTGGTATGGGGTGTGCTCGGATCATCGAACGCGCGTTTCAGTCATTTTGTGCAGGGGCCACAAGCGGTCACCCACTTTGCCCGTTGCCTGTTAGTGGGTAAGGGCGTGCCGCGTCATGCCGGACATAATCCACTGGGTGCGCTGATGGTGGTGGCTTTACTGCTGCTGATTGCGCTGCAGTGGATCAGTGGACTGTTTGCCACCGATGAAATTTTTACCGAAGGACCGCTGGCGAGCTGGGTCTCTGCGGATACCGCGACCTGGCTGACCCAGTGGCATCACCTGAATTTTAATCTGATCACTGGTTTGGTGGTGCTGCATATTGCGGCGGTGGTGTTGCATCAATGGCGGGGTGAGCCGCTGGTGCAGGCGATGGTAACGGGGAAACGAGACGATTTGAGGGATGTTCAGGCCCCTGTTCTGGTACCTGCATGGCGCGCCTGGGGGGTGTTTCTGCTGTTGTGGGCGGTCAGCTACTATTTGATTGTGGCTGGCTGATGGCTGCTGCTGCGTGCAGGCAGTTGGGAATGGACGGGTGTGAATAGCGGGATCAGGAGGCAGGCCTGATGGCCTGCATCCTGAGCGATGGCATAATCGGTTTTAACGATTTTTAAAGTCGGTATGACAGCTTTTACAGTTTTTGGCGGTTTCCATAAACACTGGTTTGATGGTGTCCATATTGCCGGATTGGGCGGCTGTGGCCAGCGCGCTTGAATCCTTCTGGAACTTGGTCAGCTTCTCGCGGAACAGCTCCGGTTTTTCCCATACGGCGGGTTTGGCCTTGGTTTCACCCTTGTCTGAACCAGGTACGGTAAATCCTTCCAGTGGCATTTTTGCCAGTGCGTCCAGGCTGTTGGCGCGATACTGGAATTCCACTGCATCAAAATTTTTCTTGCCTTTTACCATGTCGCCCATATGGCCGAAGTGGGTAGCGACCAGATGGAACACTGCCTGGCGGTATTCGATAGCGTCTTCAACGTCGTCATTACCATTACCGTGTGCCAATGCGCTGAAAGCGCAGCTGGATGCCAGAGAGATTGCCACGAGTTGTTTGCTGATGTGATTCATCAAGAGTCCTTCTTTTGGTTGCCGGGGTTGATTATTCGAGGGGCTTCGTTCAGGCCCCTGGGTGTAGCAGTATTGCCTGAAGGTACAGTGTACACAGGGCATTTTTACCCTGCATCAAACCGCACTGGCGTTATGTGACCGTGTTGGTGTTAAAAATGCTGCACTCTGGCGAAATTCTGGCAGGATTTTTTGAGAGGTTTTACCTTTATTGACCTTCACGGTGCTAGCCGTGTGGGATATCAGCTGAACATCGCTTCCAGAGACTGACTGGCGCGCAGGGCAGCATTGGCCTTATTGTCGAGCAGCTGCTGTGGCGGAGTATCAGCCGCTTGTTCCAGCATCTTGAGGTATGGCACATGGCCCAAAAGGGGGATGTGTTGCTGCGCCAGGACGTCGGTCAGGTATTCCAGGTTGGCCTGTTCGACATCCATGGCTGGACTCAGGCTATTGGCGACCCAGCCTGCCAGTGTCAGCCCGCGAGAGTGTATGGCTTCGACGCTGAGCAAGGCATGATTGATACATCCCAAACGTAAGCCGACCACCAGAATCACTTCCAGTGGCTGTTGCGCATCGTCACCGCCGAGTTCAACGGCGAGGTCGGCCAGTGAATGGGTGGTATTGATTGGTACCAGCCAGCCACCGGCACCTTCGATCAGTTCAAAGCTGGCATTCGCTGTTGCGAGAGAGTGGCGGCAGGCACGGGTCAGCTCATCCAACTTCAGCGGTCGTTGTTCTTGCCGGGCGGCGATATGGGGTGCGATCGCGGCCTCAAATGCAAACGGATTATGGATGGCATAGGGCTGCTCGACATTACTGAAGCGTTGCAGCAACAGTGCATCGTCGTTACGCAGTTGGCCGGGGTGCTGTGCGTTGCCATCTGTTATGCGCTCGCATCCGGCCGCGACTGGCTTTAACCCAAAGGTCTGATAGCCCGCCCGGCCAGCGGCTGCCAGCAGCGCGGCGGAGATCAGTGTCTTGCCAGCATCGGTATCGGTTCCGGTAATAAATACGCGGCGGTTAGGCAGAGCGGGGGCAACAGGCGTCATGGGTCTTATCCGTGGTCGGGTTTGGTCGCTAATATCCAGCAGAGCTGGTAGCTCAACGGGCATTGGCCGTTGGCATCTTTGGGGTAGTGTTGATCAAACAGTCGGATCAGCTGGCGTCCGGCCAATCCTGGACGGCGGCCACTGTTGACGTTCGTCGCACCAATCGCTTTTAACCCCTGTAACAGGCTGAGGCTATCCGGGTAGTGTTCCTGATAGCTGGCCTGCTGCTGCAGCTGAATATCAAAACCGGCCTGTTGCAGCGCAATGCTCAGCTCCTCGGCACTGGCAAAGCGGTTGATATGGCGGAAGTGATCTATCTGCTGCCAGGTGGCGGCAATTTCACGGTGGGTGCCGGGCAACAGCGTGGCAATGGCAAGGGTTGCGCCAGGAGCCAGTACCCGATACCACTCTGCCAGAGTCTGTTGCGGGGCTTCGCTCCATTGCAGCATCAGGCTGGAAATCGCCCCGCAGGGGGACTGTTGGTTAACGTCGGGGGCAGCATCGATTGTGCTGTCGATCGTAGTATCGGAGCGACGGCCAGCCGCCAGCGGTAGCTGATCGGCATCCGCCAGCAACAGGGTACGGGAACACAGTGGTTGAGAAGACGATCCTGGCGCTGACAGCGGACGTCGGGCTGCCACCTCCAGCATTCCGGCGGCCATATCAATCGCGGTGATGTGTTGCGCTCCCATGGCGGCCAGTGGTTCGAGGGCGGCACCAGTGCCGCAACCGATATCGAGCCAGTGGCCGTACAGACCGTCTGGCAGGTGCTGCTGCAAGCGCTGCAGTAATTGCTGTTGTGCCCATTGCTGTACCGTGGCGGCCTGATCATAACTGCGCGCCGCACGGCTGAACTGCTGTCCGACCTGGCGTTTGTCGCGCATCGGGAGTGGATTCATGGCTGCTTCCCGGCGCTGGCGTTTATCAGTTCGAGCAAGGCGCGTTGCAACAGGGGAATAGTGGCTTGCTCCAGCAACAGGGCGTGGCTGCTGCCACAAGATGGTATCGTTGACAGTGCTGCGCTGGATGTCAGTCCGGCCGGATGCAACGCGTCATGTTGGCCGTACCAGGCCAGTCGTAAGATGTCAGCGTGTTGGTTGTTGAGCTGGCGGTCGTCGAGTTGATATTGAGTCAGCCAGTCCAGCGAGGTGGCCAGCAGCGGCGCATGTTGCTCAGTTAATTGCTGGCTGGACAAGGCCGCGATGCAAGCTCGTGGTTGTTCCGCTCCCTGGCAGCACAAGGCGAGGAAACGTTTCAGTGTTTTGGCGGGGAAGCGCTCAAAGCCGTTACGAAAAGCGCTGAATGTGGCTTCATCCATCCCTTGTTGCGAGGTGTCTGACTGGCGGAGAAAACGGCTGCCAGTGGCGAGGGTGCACAGCGCCCGTGGCTGAATTCTGCTCGTGATATCGGCCGCTGCCTGGCTCTGTATATCGTGAGAAAGCCGGTCATGAGAAAGCGTGGCATGGGCCAGTGCTCCTCCCAACGACCAGCCGACCCAGAGCGCATCAGCGCTGGCGGTCTGACGTAACAGTGTGACAGCATCGTTGAAAGTGGGGGTCTGCCCGGATTGAGTCAGACACTGATAGAACGCCCGATAGTCGAGGCCCAGATGCCTGCCCGGCAGAGCGGCCAGCAAGGGTTCGAAGATAGTCGCCGTGAAGCTCCAGCCGGGCAGCCAGTACCACAGCGGCTCGGACCTTGAGGCGGTGTGGGCATTCAGTGGCACCCAGAAATCGGCCTGGCTCACAGGGTGCTTCCCTGTGACGGCAGCGCGTTGTCAGTAGCGCTGCGCAACGACTCCGGGATCAGTTCATCCAGCGCAGAGAGTAGTGTGTCGATCTGCTCGGTGGCATGGGCGGCGGTCAGGGTGATTCGTAAACGGCTGCTGCCATCCGGCACGGTGGGAGGGCGAATCGCCGTGACCCATAAGCCACGCCGCTGCAATTCAGCGCTGATGGCCATGGCAGCGGCTTCGTCGCCGATCATCAAGGGCTGAATCGGTGATACCGATGGCATCAACTGTAGCCCGAGTTGGCTGGCCTGCTGGCGAAAATAGCGAATATGCTGATTGAGGGTTTGCCGCAGAGCATCATCTTGCAGACGTTCGAGGTTCGACAGCATGGCCTCGGCAACGGCGGGAGGCAGGGCGGTGGTGTAAATGTAGGGGCGGGCAAACTGCACCAGATAGTCGATCAGGTTTTGATCTCCGGCGACGAAGGCGCCAAAGCCGCCGAGGCCCTTGCCCAGCGTGCCGATATAAACCGGCAGTTGTGCGGCGCCGAGATCAAAGGCCGAACGGACACCTGCACCATGGGTACCGATAACGCCCAAGCCGTGGGCATCATCCACCATCAACAACGCTTGTTGCTGCTGGCAGATCTGACTGAGCCTGGCGACATCCGCCAGATCGCCATCCATACTGAAAATGCTGTCACTGACCACCAGTGTCAGTGCTTGAGTGTTTTGGGGCTGTTGTTGACGTTGTTGGAGTTGTTGCTGGCGATGTTCCAGCCGTTGTTGCAGCTGGGCGTAATCGAGATGGCGATAACGTAAGAAATCGGCTCGACTGAGCAAGGCACCGTCGATCAGGGAGGCATGGTTCAGCTTGTCTTGCAGGATCAGATCACCGCGCTGGGTCAAGGCATTGATACAGCCGACATTGGCCATATAACCGGTCGAAAACAACAAGGCTGCCGGATACCCGGTGTGTTTGGCTAACGCCTGTTCCAATTCCTCGTGGGCGCTTGAATGCCCGCAGACCAGGTGTGATGCACCGCTGCCCAGACCCCAGCGCTGGGCACTGTGGGCCAGTGCTGCTGCGCCACTGGCGGCCAGGCCGAGGTAATCATTGCTGCAAAAATTGATCAGTTGCTGGCCGTCCCGCTCAACCAGCGGCCCTTGCTGGCTGCTCAGGGTTGAGCGCTGACGCCATTGATTGAGATTGCGGCGCTGTTGGCTGGCGTCATTCAGGCGTTGTTGCCAGGGCGTAGAGCAGGAACTGGGCATGGTAACGGGGTCGACCTGTGGTTGTATTCGTATCAGTGAGTGGGCAGTACTTGGCTGCTTGACAATAAGACGGTGGCGGAACAGGTCAATACGGTCAGCAAGTTTTGGTTTACTAATGGTGAGGGTGGCTCCGGCTGTTTAGCAAAAAGGCTGAAATAGCGCCGCCAGGGCGGTTTGTCAGTGGGTTGTAGCGGAGTTGAAGACTGAAATCCGTTAACCTTTGTTTTGTTGATTTTTTTGAGAGCGAATGATGACAGGTCATGACCACCAAGCCGCCAAACCCTGGTCTGAATCGGCATTGACCGATACCGAGTTTGATCGCCACCATTTATGGCACCCCTATAGCTCGATGACCACACCGTCACCGGTGTGGCAAGTGGCGTCGGCCAGTGGGGTGCGCTTGCGCTTGCGTGACGGCCGTGAATTGATCGACGGCATGGCATCCTGGTGGTGTGCGGTACATGGCTACAATCATCCGCGCCTCAATCAGGCCGCGACCGAGCAGCTGGATAGCATGGCTCATGTGATGTTTGGTGGTTTGACCCATGGGCCTGCGATTGCCTTGGGGCGACGGCTGGTGGCACTGACACCACCAGGGCTGGACAAGGTGTTTCTGGCCGATTCTGGTTCGGTGGCGGTCGAAGTTGCGATGAAAATGGCGATTCAGTACCAGCAGGCTCGGGGCAAGCCGGAGAAGCAGCGATTACTGGCACTGCAGCGCGGTTATCACGGCGACACCATGGGCGCGATGTCAGTCTGTGATCCACAGCGGGGTATGCATCATCTGTTTGCCGGTGTTTTGACGGCGCAGCATTTTGTTCGTGAACCTCAGGCGGTTTTCCCCCGAACTGGGCCACTTCAGCACGAGCCACTTCAGCACGACCAACCCCGGGACGACTCGATACTGGCTGCGGATATCGCCGCACTGCGTCAGGCGCTGGCGTTACACCACCAGCACCTGGCGGCGCTGATTCTTGAACCTGTGGTGCAGGGTGCTGGCGGTATGCGCTTTTACCATCCGGACTATCTGCGGGCTGCCCGGCGCCTGTGTGATGAGTTTGATGTGTTATTGATTGCCGATGAAATTGCCACCGGTTTTGGCCGTACCGGCAAGCTGTTTGCCTGTGAACACGCCGCTATCACACCGGACATCCTCTGCCTTGGCAAGGCGCTTACCGGTGGTTATATGACCTTGTCAGCGACGCTGGCGACGACCTTGGTGGCGGAAACCATCAGTCAGGGAGACGCCGGTTGTTTTATGCACGGGCCAACCTTTATGGGAAATCCGCTGGCGTGTCGAGTGGCGTGTGAAAGCATCGACCTGTTGCTGGAATCCGACTGGCAAACTCAGGTGCAGCGTATCGAACAGCAGCTGGAGCAAGGGCTGACGCCACTCAGGGGTCAGGCGGGCATCAAGGATGTGCGGGTATTGGGCGCGATTGGTGTGGTGCAACTGGAACAGGCGGCTAATGTGGCCGAGCTGCAGCCGTTATGTGTGGCACAGGGAATCTGGGTACGCCCGTTTGCCGATTGCGTTTACGTGATGCCGCCCTTTGTGATGAACAACGACGATCTCGCCACCCTGACGACAGGTATACAAACTGCCTTGGGGCAGTATCTTGCCGCTGAATAATGGCCAAGTGTAAGGTGTGGTGCCTGTCATGTGGTGCCCGTTATTTATTGTTCCAGTAAATAGGCCATCAACGCACGGAGCTTGGCCGGTTTTACCGGCTTGTTCAGTCGGGTTGCCCCCAGGCGCGTGATTTCCTGGCGGATGTTGTCGCTGCGGTCGGCAGTGATCACGATCAGCGGAGTTGTTAAAACATCGGAATCCTCGGTCGCCAGCGCACGAATCACGACAGTGCCGGTTTCATTATGGTCGAGGTGGTAATCGGCCAGCACAATATCCGGGCGAAAGTGGTACCAGGCATCCTGGGCGACTTCACCATTACTGGCGGTAATCACGTTACAGCCCCAGGCTTGCAGCAGGCTTTTCATGCTGAGGCGGATGGTTTCTTCGTTATCAATCACCAGTACGCGCACGTGGTCAAGCCGAGCACTGGTCGCCAGTCCTGCGGGCACCGTATCCGCCCGGTCGGCACAGAGACTGCTGACCTGATCATCCGGATGAGCCAGCGGCACGGTGACAGAGAAGCAGCTACCGACCCCGACACGGGAGTGGATCGCCACCGGGTGATCCATCATGCGGGCAATCCGCTCGACAATGGCGAGGCCAAGACCAACGCCCTTGCTGCGTCCCTGGTTGGCATTATCGAGCTGGCGAAACTCACGAAAAATCTCGCTACGCTGGTGTTCGGCAATACCGGGGCCGGAATCACAGACCATCAATTGCAGCTGTTCACCACGCCGACGACAGCCAATCAAGACTCTGCCAGCCGGGGTGTAGCGAATGGCGTTACTGACGAAGTTACGCAAAATGCGCATCAGCAGGCGGGAGTCACTGCGAATACGCAGGCGGCTTTGCACCATGTGTAATGCCAGGCTGGCTTGCTGGGCCTGGGGCTGAAATTCACTGTAGAGCGTGTTAAACAAATCGCTGACGGCAAATTCTTCATTGTCGGGAGTGACGGCATTGGCATCAAGCCGGGAAATATCGAGTAAATCGGCCAGCAGTTCTTCTGCGCCGGTCAGCGCGGTATGGATACGTTCAACCAGAATCTGATTGTCGCTATCGAGCGGGCGTTCTTGCAGTGTGGCTACCAGCAAGCGGGCGGCATTCATCGGCTGCAACAGATCGTGGCTGGCGGCGGCGAGGTATTTGTCCTTGCTGGCGTTGGCGGCTTCGGCTTCTTGTTTGGCGGCTTGCAACTCACGGGTACGGATTTCGACGCGCTGTTCCAGTTCGTTGTTAATGCGGGCCATGGCAGCCTGGGCGCGTTTACGTTCGGTGATGTCGTGAACAAACACTTCGATCAGCCCTTGTTCACGGTCTTTCAGCAGTACGTTGATGGACACCGGCAGTGGCTCCATCCCCAGTTTGCGTTTGAAGCGGGTTTCAAACGACTGTTGCGGGCCGAGCTGATTGACGCGCAGCATCAGCTGATCGAGATCGTCGGGATCGTAGAACAGGTCGTTACGCAACGAGGTGACGGAAAAGCGGAATTCGTTGGCGTCGCGGTAACCGCACATACGGGCGATGGCCGGGTTGGCACCACTGATGCCGCCGCTGGCTCTGGCCTGGAAGATGCCATGCAGGGCGTTTTCGAACAGCCATTGGTAGCGTTCTTTCTCGCTTTCCAGCTCGTCGATTTTTTGCAGCAGTTCCGGGTAGTAGCTTTTGCGCGCTGAGAAAGCACCCAGGCCGATCAGGTTCTGGATCAGCGCCTGGTCTTCGGCATTGTGTTCGTTATTGTGTTCGTTATTGTGTTTGTTACTGCTGTTCAGGCTGTTGCTCAAGCCGTTGTTCTGGTTTGTGTCTGAGCCGGAGACGTGGGGATGGTCATAACGCTTCCTCATAGACCACCTCTACATCACGTTGATTGGATTTGCGCGGGTTGGTCAGAATGCAAGGGTCGGTCAGTGCCTTGCCAGACAGTTCTGGAATATCCGCCAGGCTGACGCCGGATTGACCCAGACTCTGGGTCAGACCCACCCGAGCCTTGAGCTGACTGATATTGTCGACCAGCTGACGACGCAACTGGGCATTGCTTCTGCCCTTGGTCTGGATGCCGAGGGTGTCTGCGACAACGCGGAAACGGTCTTCCGCATGACTGTAATTATAGTCGATCACCCGTTCGACCAGAATGGCATTGCAGAGACCGTGCGGCAGGTCGAGATAGCCTCCCAGGCTGTGCGACATGGCGTGTACGGCACCGAGAATGGCATTAGAAAACGCCAGTCCAGCCTTGAGTGAGGCCAGCATCAACTGTTCGCGCAGGGCAATATCGGCAGGATTATCGACCAGGGCTGGCAGGTTACCGGAGACCAGCCGGATGGCTTCCAGCGCGTGCATATCGGTCAGTGGGCCGCTGGCGGTGGAGACAAAGGCTTCGATGGCATGCACCATGGCATCAATGCCGGTGCAAGCGGTCAGGAAAGGGGTCATCGTCAGGGTAGTTTCCGGGTCAATCAAGGAGACATCCGGCACCACCGCTTTGCTGATGATGGAGATTTTCATCCGACTGTCCTGATCGGAAATAATCGCGAACTGGGACACGTCTGCCGAGGTTCCGGCGGTGGTCGGGATAAAAATCAATGGCGGAATCGGCGAATGAATCCGGTCGACGCCTTCAAACGTGAGGATGTGCTGGCGATTGGCCGAGACAATCCCGATGCCTTTGGCGCAGTCCATCGGGCTGCCACCGCCGACGGCAACGATCAGGTTACAGCCTTCTTCGTTGTAAAACGCAGCACCTGCCATGACTTCTTCGGCTCTCGGGTTGGGGCTGACGGCAGAAAAAATCCGGTAGTCGATGTCCATTTCCTGCAGGCTGTCCTGCACGTCGGCAACCCATCCAGCGGCAATCACGCCAGGATCTGTGACGATCAACACCCGTTGTGCGCCAAAATTTCTGGCAAAATTACCCACGGTTTTGCGGGCACCGACACCAAAGATGATTTCCGGCGCGACAAATTTTCTCAGGTTGGAAATGGAGTCAGACATAGCTAAATGGTCCCGAAGCACACAACAGAGTGCGTCATTATTCTTGTAATAATAGAAAACAGTAAACCGGTTCCTTACCTGAGGTAAAGACTACGATAGCGTCGGGTATCTAGTGCCAAGGGGTTAGTCGGGCGGTAGATTCTTGCTGTTGCGCAGTGGCTATTGCCATTATTTTTCCAGAACGTCTGACAGTTAATTACCCGCCAAAGAGACAGACTGTGTCAACCGCGGCCACCACCACTGTCCTCACGGGTACGATTGCCAAATATAGAATATTGTCGACTCCATCACAAAGAAGCTTTTTAACAGGCATGTCGGGGCAAACAGGTGTCAACCAATGTCGGTCGACTGCGTTGACAACAGAAATACCCTGATAAGGAGTCTGTTGTATGAAAGCACGTCTACAGGGGACATCTATTTAATCCTGCACGGCTCTGCGCGAGTGTTGCCGTTGTTCAGGGCAAGGCGACGAATGCAGCGAAATGACGCGTCCTTTTCAAATTCGTCAACACCGCACTGGACGGCGGCAACCCGCGCCCTTCGGGGGCTGCCGGATGATCTCGACTCGGTGTCGCCGACTTTTGACTTGACCCGTCAGGCCTGCAAGTCGGCTTCGTGATTCGAAACCATCCGGTGGCCCAGAGTGAGCACCGGATTAAATAGATGTCCCCTACAGTTTACTGCTGTTGTTTTTTCTTTGCTGCTCAGCGCTTGTGGCGGTTCTTCTGGCGCCGACAGTAATAGTGGCTCAAGCGGCGATGGTGGCGATGGTGGCGATTCTTCCGGCATCACCCCGCTGCTGGAGGATACCAACCCGACCTTGAGCAGCGCCAGTTACGATGGTGAGAATACGGAGCTTGCACATAATACCCTGGTACAAGCTTCGATCATTTATGATGAAGAAATTGACTACGATGAACCGGACCATCATTACTATCTTCATACCGCCCCGGCCAGCGGTTATATCAGTGTGATCCTGCATAGTGAGTTTCTACAAGGCAGTTCTGGCGATATTGCGCTTGAGGTGGTGGAATATAACGCTCAACCAGCAGGTGACTTGTCATTTGAGTGGAGTGGTAATCAAGTGATTATATTTCCGGTCAGTGCTGGCTTGACATACCGTATTGCCATTTATCCCAATGTGACTTATGAGGATGAAGACGATGATAGCTATGACGAAGGCCAGGTCGACTATCAACTGACACTGTCCAGTGTCAGTCGTCACTTGTTGGATATGAGCAGTACCGAGCATCTGGCTCTGGTGTTCTCAGACATTATGATCACGGACTGTGATGACGACAGTCACCCGATGAGCCTCGGTTACGATTACGCACCTTTTGTCATTGATCTGGATGCTGGCCATTTTGTCGGTGACCACTGGGGTTACTGGCAAATGCCTGAACCTCAGCCTGTCAGCCAGTCTGGCGATCTAATCCAGTTCAGTGCCGACTATCGCGTGCTTATGAACGAACTCTTCAACTTAGACAATACTCTGACAGCGCAAATCAATCTGTCTGACAATCGTTTTACTGGCGTCAGCAACTCCACGGCCAATGTCAGTTACAACGGTAATGTCATCAGCAGCGAATGCCAGAGCTATCATTACGACGGTGAAGTGTTCTGGTTATTGTAACTGGCCTGGCCGTTCTTACGTGTGCTGTCCTTACGTGTGCGTAACCTGCTGCGATCATTCTGGTCGCACAGGTTGTGCTTGCTCATGTTGTTATTGTGCCGCATCGGTTGCCAGTAACCTGGCTTTGGCCTGCCGCCGCTCCTTTTTTCGCGCGCTGATGCTGTCAACACACTGCTCGTCGTCTCTCAGTATCACCACACATTCCAGGCACTGGATGCATTCGTCGTAATCGATGGCACCATCGTTACGAATAGCATTGATCTCGCAACGGCGTTTGCACAGCTGGCAAGGGGAGCCGCAGAGATCGACCCGGTCGAGCATGTTCAGCCGCCGCAGCTTGCCAATAATGGCCAGACCGGCACCCAATGGGCACAGGTAGCGACAGTAGAACTTGTGAACAAACATCCCGGCGGCCAGCAAGGCGACGGCGTATAACACAAAGGGCCAAGAGCGGTAGAAATAGAGCGTAATGCTGGTTTTGAACGGCTCTACTTCGGCCAGTTGCTCTGCCAGCGTCAGTGAATAAAAAGCCGTTCCCAGCAGTCCGATCAGCAGCGGGTATTTGATCAGAATCAGCTTGCGATGCAGCGGCTCGGCAATCCGGCGTTGGCGGATGCCCAGTCGTTTGGCCAGCCAGGAAGCCATTTCCTGCAACGCGCCAAACGGGCAGAGCCAACCACAAAACAGCCCTCGGCCCCAAATGAACAGGCTGACAAAAGTGTACGTCCAGAGGATAAAAATCACCGGGTCGAGCAGAAAAATACCAATATTAAAGCCATCGTAAATGTTCAACAGCAGAGTGTAGATGTTGACCACCGACAACTGACCCTGGGCATAAAAGCCGAGATAGCCGACTGTAAACGCCAGAAAGCCCCAACGGAAACCGTGCACAGCACGTGGGAAACGGGTGAAAAAACGCTGCCAGGTAAACAGAATGGTCAGCAGTATCAGGCTGATGCTGACCAGGGTGATGGACAGCCAGCGATCCTGCCAGAGGCCAACCCATAAGGGTGGGCGAGGAGTTTCGTCTTCCACCGTGAGCTGTTCAAACAGCTCGGCGGGCAGTGTCACCGGCACTTCAAAATGTGCCCGGTCGATCATCAGATGATTACGTGGCAGTTCCATATTCAGAATCAGGGCGGCGTCGGCGTCGGGATTAAACCCGGCATTGCCTCCTACCTGGAACAGATTGGCCTGGTCGAACGCAGGTATGCCGTCGGCGACCAGTTGAATATGACGATCGAGTACATCCATATCGCGCATTTCAACGGCCAGCTGACTCTGTTGTAACGCCAGTCGTCCAGGCACCGTACCGGGTTTGAAGTCTTCAGGTACGTGAGGGAACAGCCCGTTGGACATCACAGCCAGTACTTGCTGGCCCGGTTTGAGCCGCTGTTGCAGGCGGGCAAAACCATCGTCGCCCAACAGGTTGCGGCCAATGGACGGCGCATTGATATAGGCGTACCAGAGTTCGGTAAAGGCTTCCCCCGGTTCTGCCTCGCGCAGTGACGGGTAGCTGCCGAGGTCGGTGCCCAGCGAGCGTTCCGCATCTGCCAGTTCAAGCCGCCAATGGCCGACGTAGCCGCGATCGAGTAATTGCTGCCAGTTCAATGGTTCAAACTTGTCCATGATGGGTTGTGCGGCGGCGGCCTGGGCAAAACCTTCCAGCTTGTGGCGGGCAACCTTGAGCGCTGAAGACAATACCGTGTCGTTAATAATAATCACCGATACGGTGGCCTTGGATACCCCGTCAAAGTAGACCACTCCCTCGGTGGCTGCGTCGCCCGCCTTGTGACTGTCGATAACGATGTGTTCAGTGAGTGAGCGGCCCTGATACTGGCCAATAAACTGATACAGCGGCTCCGGCCCCAGACCGTGTAAAAACACTGGCTCATGGTGCTCGAGAATATGAATACCGGTAAACCGGCCAGTGGCACTGAGACCGATCAACAGTCGGATAGGTCGGCCGGAAAACCCTGGCAAATCGCTGATGTCGCTGGATTCATAAGCGTAACCCAGTAGCTCGTTGAGCTGGTAAACCGGGTAGACCGGGTAGTCCTGTTGTTTTGTCTCAATACGGGTTGCTTTGGGAAACAGCTGCTGGATCATGCTATTGAGGGTGTCAGACGGTGCAGCTTGGTCGTCTTGCCCGTTGGCCATGGTGGCTGACGGCAAACTGGCAAGGCTCAACAAACAGAACCAGAGCAGCACGTGCGCAGACCAGGATCGCATGGGAACTCCTTGATTATTATTTTTATGACTATGGCTCTCATCCTAGGCGGCGTGGCGTCATCCTCAATGCTTCTTTGGGATCTGGTCGCAACCTACTAAAGCGTCATAGGACGCCCGCTGGCGGGGTGACAGGCAACCTTGTTGTCACCGGATTGGTACTTTTTTCCAATACCAAGGATGTAGGTGTCACGACTTTGGCGTCGGGATTTTTGTGCACCAATGATGTGCAACCAAAGGGGGCATGATTGCCGTTGAAGGGATGATAGCTGTGGATGCAAGGACAACGGATAGTGGAAAACGTTGTTCAGGGCGACAGTCCTGCACCGCTTCAGAGTGTTCCTGTTTCAGGTGGCTCGGGTCTGATCGGCTTGAGCCATCTTTTTTTCCTGACCCGTTGCGAAAGCGGTGGTCAGGGAGTGGAGCAGAGTCACTGACCCCTGTACGACAAAAACAACACAATCAGGGCAATACAAAATGAAAAATAATAACATCTTCAAGTTGCTGCCAATCGCGGCCGCTGTGGCTATCAGTGCGCAGGCATCTGCCGCTATCACTCTGTACGACCAGGATGCGACCACCTTTTCTGTGGATGGTTTGTTTAATACTTTCTACGTCAATAGCGACAGCAGTGCTGACGGTGCTAATGACGTGTCTCAATCCCGCGTAAAAATGGGCTTTCTGCCGAACTACATCGGTTTCAACTTCAGCAAAGAGATTGAGGGCTTGACGGTGGGTGGCCGCTCTTCCTTGTGGATCAGCACCAGCGATACTGACCTGAACCGTGGCGCGGAAGACGCCGGTACGGAAACACTGATCGATGCGCGTCAGGTGTATGCCACCGTGGACGGTGACTTTGGTCAGGTACTGGTGGGTAAAGACTTTGGTCTGTTTAATCGCTCCAATATTTTTGGTGACGAAATGCTGTTGGGGTTTGGTCAGACCATGACGGTGACCGACGATGGCGGCAACGTCTCGTTTGGTAATATTGGCACTGGTTATTTGTACCCGATGCCCAATTCCCAGATTACTTACCGTATGCCAGCGATGGGCGGTTTTAACCTGGCTGTGGGTTTGATGGATCCTAACAAGCGTTCTGCTGCATCTGAAGAAAGCCGTCCGCGTATCGAAGCCGAAGGCTCTTACGCTCTGGATTTTGACGGTGGTTCTGCCAAAGGCTGGTTGGGTTACATGAATCAGGAATCCAAAGAAGCGGGAACGTCGCTGACCTCGAAAGGTGTCTCTTACGGCTTGAACGTGAAGTTTGCGGGTGTTGCATTGACGGCTTCCGGTTTCACTGCGGAAGGTGTGGGTGCCGCAGGTTTGGGTAATATTCTGACCGCTGACAGCGCTGAAGTGGATGGCAAGCTGTTGCAAGCTTCTTACACTCTGGGTGCGACGCGCTTGGTTGTGTCCAAAGGCGACAACGATGGCGGCTCTACAGACGGCGGCGCGGAGCTGGATCTGAAAAACAAAACCTTGGCGGTATTCCACTCGGTTAATAGCAACCTGATTCTGGTCGGCGAGTGGGACAAGGCCGAATCGGCAACGGCTGAAACCACCACTGTGGCGCTGGGTGCTGTCGTTACATTCTGATGGCGGCTGTCCGAGTATGCGGTCAGTTGTAACTCCGTCCAGCCATGACTTGGCTTGTCGTAATATCGCAGTAAAATAGCACCAGCAAGGGATGGCCTGGCCATCCTTTGCTGTTAATGCTACAGGGGACATCTATTTAATCCGGTGCTCACTCTGGGCTACCGGATGGTGTCGAATCACGAAGCCGACTTGCAGGCCTGACGGGTCAAGTCAAACGTCGGCGACACAGAGTCGAGATCATCCGGCAGCCCCCGGAGGGCGCGGGTTGCCGCCGTCCAGAGCGGTGTTGGCGAACTTGAAAAGGACGCGTCATTTCGCGGCATTCGCCGCCTTGCCCTGATCACCGGCAACACTCGCGCAGAGTCGTGCAGGATTAAATAGATGTCCCCTACTGGGTTATGGCTGTTTTTTTGATCCGTGTCCTGGACTGTGGCAAGCAGTCTGATCCCTCTGCAATCGGTAGTAGTACGGGGTCGGAAGTAGCATATTTCTGCTCTTTGCGGTTAAGTAAACTCGTACTGTCCGCAGTTGATGATGGTTACGCCCGTTTTTAGCGGGTGCTGGTCTTCGGGGCTATATCCGGATCTGGTATCCGGCGACTACGGCGTCCAGCAGGGAGTGGAAACGATGTTGGCATTAAAACCAAAACAGTACGATGGTATTAAAACCGCCTGTTCCGTCAATCAGGATCCTGAGATCGCGGCCCAAGAGCTGTATCAGGCCTTGTCTGATGTCGAACTGAGCCAGGTGGTGTTTTTCTGTTCCAACGATTTTGACTTTGATGCGCTGGCGAAAGCACTCGGCGGCTGTTTTTCCGGCATTGATCTGGTCGGTTGTACCACGGCCGGTGAAATTTCACCGTTTGGTTATTGCAGTGGCAGCATTACCGCGATTGGTTTTCCGGCATCGTCGTTTGCCGTCCAGTCGGCGCTGATGTCGGATCTGTCCCGTTTCAGTTTTTCGGATGCCCAGGGGCTGATTCATCAGATGCTCGACAGCTGTCGTGAGCGTCAGGTCGCGCCGATCAAGGGCAATACCTTCGCTTTGACCTTGCTGGACGGTCTTTCGGTCGAAGAAGAACGGCTGTTGCGCCTGCTGAATGCCCATCTGGGCAGCATTCCTTTGCTCGGTGGTTCTGCCGCCGATGATATGTGTCACAGCAAGACCCATGTGTATTACGAAGGCCGTTTCCATACCAACGCCGCTATTCTGTTACTGGTGAATACCGCTTTTGATTTTGAAGCCTTCAGTATTCATCACCTGCTACCAACCGAAGACAAGCTGGTGGTCACCGATGCTGATCCACTGGAACGGCGGGTGTTTGAGATCAACGCCGAACCCGCAGCGCTGGAGTATGCGCGGGTTCTGGATATACCGCTGGAGACGCTGAGTCCGCAAGTGTTTGCCCTTAATCCGCTGTCGGTAAAAATTGGCGAACGCTATTACCCGCGCGCGATCCAGAAAGTGAACCCGGATAACAGCCTGTCGTTTTATTGCGCTGTGGATACCGGCATTGTGCTGACTCGTTCGCGTTCCGCCGACATGCTGGCGCAGCTCGATGGGCTATTTGAAGACATCAGCCAGCGAATTGGCACACCGCAGCTGATTCTGGGCTACGATTGTATCTTCAGGCGGCTGGAGCTGGATCATCTCGATCTGATGGCATCCGCGTCAGCCATGTTTGCCCGCCATAAAGTGATTGGCTTTAATACCTATGGTGAGCAGTTTAACGGTATGCATTTAAACCAGACGTTCACTGGGGTGGCGCTGGGAGGGGCTGACTATTGAGCGCAGAGGTCGATGATCTCAAACGGCGACTGGCTGAATTTGAAGACAAGAATCGACGCCTGGAAAAAATCAACCGGGCGTTGATGCACCGGGTTGAAGCCGGGCCAGAGAATTCAGACGGCGCCTACGACAACTTCAAGCATTCCGTCTATCTGGCCGAACAGGTGAGAGAACGCACCGAAGCGCTGAATGAGGCGATGCACAGTCTCAAAAGCACCAATGTCGAACTGGTACGGGCCAGTGCCGCCGCAACCAATGCCCACGACCTGCTGCGCCAGGCGATTGAAAGCATCTCCGATGCCTTTGTACTATACGACGCCGACCGCAAGCTGGTATTGGCTAACTCCCGTTTCAGCCAGTTCTGGCAAAGCTCTGGAATCGAAATTTCTCCCGGCATGGATCAGCAGCAGATCCACAAACTGTCGCAACATCATCGTCTGATTGATCGTTATTATGGCGAAGCCGTCAGCACGGGTCATGGTGCCTTGCCAGGTGATGGCAAGGTGTTCCATATGCGCAGCGGCACCTGGGTGCATGTCAGCGAGCGTCCGACTCGGGATGGCGGCCTGGTGGTGCTGTACAAGGACATCAGTGCCCTGATTGAAAACGAGCGCGCATTACGAGAGCGGGCGCTGGCAACCAAATCCCGCACCTTGCAAAATACCCTCGATAACCTTTCCCAGGGGGTGGTACTGGTCAATCAGGCCCAGAATCTGGAAACCTGGAATCACCGCTTTACCGAGTTGACCGGCTTAAGCAAAACCGCGCTGGTGAGCGGTTTCAGCTTCTCGCGCCTGATGCAGCTGACCGAAGTCGACGATCTGAACCCCTTGTCGCGGGATGATCAGGGCAGACCCTGTTTACAGCTGGAGCAAGTACTGTCCGATGGTCGGGTGCTGGAAATCCGCACGCATCCGATGCCGGATGGCGAGTTTGTCAACACCTACACCGACATTACGGAACGCAGCCGGGCTGTCAAAGCACTGGCAGAAAGCGAACAGCGTGTCCGGGTGATTACCGACACCGTGCCGGCGCTGATTGGTTATGTCGACAAAAACCTCACCATGGTGTTTTCCAATCGTGCCTATGAAACCTGGTACGGTTACGAGCGCGAGGTCATTCTGGGCCGCCATATGGAAGATATTATCCAGCCCGAGCAGATGGTGCGCTTGCGCCCCTATATCGAACGGGCGCTCAGTGGGCGCAGCGTCAACTTTGAAATTACCGATCCGGCTCCCGACGGCGAAATCCGCCACGTCGTCAAAAATTATGTACCGGAAAAGGACGCCAACGGCGAAGTGCAGGGATTTTACGTTCTGATTCAGGATATTACTGAAATTCGTCGTACCTCCGAAGCCCTCACCCAAGCGTATCAGCATCTGGAGCAACGGGTGGAAGACCGCACCAAGGAACTGACTGAGCTGAACGGTCAGCTGCGTCAGGAAATCGAAGAGCGGGTGCAAATGGAGCAGCGGCTGCGTGATGCCAAGCAGGAAGCGGAAAAAGCCAACCACAGTAAAACCAAATTTCTCGCCGCCGCCAGCCACGACCTGCTGCAGCCGATGAATGCCGCTCGGCTGTTTTGTGCCTCGTTGATGGAACACAACCTCGACGAACGCACACGCCAACTGGTGTTCTCGCTCAATTATTCACTGGAAGACGTTGAGAGCCTGCTGGCGGCGCTGGTGGATATTTCCAAACTGGATGCGGGCGTGGTCAAACCGGATATTACCGCGTTCCGTGCCGGTGACCTGCTGGGCAACCTGGCGAATGAATACCGTACCCTGGCGGCCGATTCCGGTCTGGCGTTTGAGTACATTGCTACCTCGGCGGTGATCCTGACCGACTCACAGTTGTTAGCGCGAATCCTGCGCAACTTCCTTACCAACTCGGTACGCTACACCCGGCAGGGCAAGATTACGCTGGGCTGCCGTCGGCGCACAGAGGGGCTGGAAATCCAGGTGTGGGACTCCGGCGACGGCATTGCCGAAGACAAGCTGGAAGAGATTTTTCTTGAATTCAATCGTGGCAGCCAGAAAGACACCGCCCGCGACAAGGGGCTGGGATTGGGGCTGGCGATTGTCGACAAGATGTCCGGAATTCTGGGTCACCCCATCCGGGTGCAGTCTACCTTGGGATCCGGTTCCTGCTTCTCGGTACTGGTGCCTTATGGACGCCGCCAGCTGGCTCGCAAGGCAACAACGCCAGGGTTGGCGCTGTTGGGCAATCAGCAATTTCTGGGACGGCGAGCACTGGTACTGGATAACGAAGCCTCCATTTGTCACGCCATGGACGTTCTGCTCAGTGGTTGGGGGTTTGATGTTGTGGCGGTACGAAGCTACGAAGAATTACAGCAAGAGCTGGACGCCGATATCGACCTTATTATTGCCGACTATCACCTCGACAACGGCGTCACCGGGCTGGACGTAGTAGCACGGCTGCGCTCAGAACGGGGGCTGGATGCCCCGGTACTGATGATTACCGCCAACTACACCAACGTACTCAAACAGGAAGTGCGGGAGTTGGGCTATCGGCTGATGAACAAACCGGTGCGCCCGGCCAAACTCAAGGCCATGATTCATCATATGATTCACCACGCCATTGTTGCGTGAGCAACTTGCGGCCTGTTTTGTGCGAGCGTCATTTAAATAAATACCAATATCTCCCGTCAGCGCGGGCGACAAGCTTTATACTGACACCCATCATTCGCCCTAGCAGGAACCCTATCGTGGCCGGAGCCAGCCTTCTTACCTTGATCGACGATATCGCCACCTTGCTCGACGATGTCGCTACCATGACCAAGGTCGCCGCACAACAAACCGCCGGAGTACTCGGTGATGACCTGGCCCTCAATGCCCAGCAAGTTGCTGGTGTTCGGGCCGACCGGGAACTACCCGTGGTCTGGGCCGTCGGCGTGGGATCACTGCGTAACAAGGCGATTCTGGTGCCTGCCGCGCTGCTGATCAGTGCCATTATTCCCTGGCTGATTACCCCATTGCTGATGCTGGGCGGTGCGTTTCTGTGTTACGAAGGCGCAGAAAAACTGATTCATGCCTTGCGGCAGCACGGTAAAAAACACGCTGACACAGTCCAGCTCAAAGCCCTGACCGATCCGGATTTTGATCTGGTGGCGTTTGAAAAAGATAAAATCCAAGGCGCCATTCGTACCGACTTTATCCTTTCCGCTGAAATCATCGTTATCACCCTTGGCACCGTGGCCGATGCGACCCTGATGGAACAGCTGATTGCATTGGCCGGAATCTCCGTCCTGATGACGGTCTTTGTCTATGGATTGGTTGCCGGTATCGTCAAACTCGACGACCTCGGCCTTTATCTGACCCGGACGTCCACCTCCACCTGGCAAGCCATCGGTCGGGTGCTGGTCGCCGCTGCTCCCTGGCTGATGAAATTTCTCTCCGTCGTTGGCACCGCCGCCATGTTTATGGTGGGTGGCGCGATACTCGTGCATGGCGTACCGCTGATACATCACGCGATAGAACATTCTGCCGATGCCGCTGAACAGATTGCCAGCTTGCCTGCCGTCAGCAGCGTTTTAGGCGGATTGGTGAGCGTGCTGCTGAATGCCGTGACCGGGCTGGCGGCGGGCAGTGTGCTGGTGGGGATTCATATGGGGTTTGAGCAACTGCGCGGTAGCTGATCAGATTCAGTTGGCAGGTGATACTTTGCCCTATAAAGTTCACGTTACATTACGGCGTTATGTCGACCACGCTTCGTGATGGCCAAACGCACCGACACTGTTTGATAGGCGCAATCGTAGCGACGCCTACAGGATTTTAATGCACACTCTTGCTCAACTGCGCAGCGGCGAACTGGCTGGTAGCCGCCGCCTCAAATTATCAGCAGACCTCTGCGAGTTCCCGGAAGAAATTTACAGTCTCGTCGATACCCTCGAAGTACTCGATTTGTCCGGTAACCAGCTTACTGACCTGCCGGGTGATCTGCATCGTTTCAGTCAACTGAAAATCCTGTTCGCCTCGGATAATCAGTTCGAACATATCCCCGAAGGCGTTGGTCTCTGCCGGTCATTAACGATGGTCGGCTTTAAGCACAACAAGATTCGTGACGTTTCCGCAACCTGCCTGCCGCCTAATGTGCGCTGGCTGATTCTGACGGACAACTGCATTAGCCAATTACCTGGCAACTTCGGCAACCTGAGTGCACTGGAAAAACTCATGCTCGCGGGCAACCGGCTGACCGCACTGCCAAACAGCATCAGCAGGCTGAACACACTGGGCTTACTGCGAATATCCGCCAACCAGTTTGACGTATTTCCCGATCAGTTGCTCGAACTGCCCAATCTGGCCTGGCTGGCGTTCTCCGGCAACCCCTTCTGCCCACGTCATGAATCTCATCACAACGTGTTGACCGTTGCCCGTGGCGACCTGGAAATGGGAGACGTATTGGGTCGTGGAGCCTCAGGTGTGATTTCCCGCGCTTATTGGCAATCAGCCCCGGCAGGCATCGACCCGGACGTTGCCGTGAAAGTCTTCCATGGCGGCGTCACCAGCGATGGCTACCCGCAAGACGAGTTGGACGCCTGTTTGTCGGTCGCACCGCATCCCAATCTGGTCACCGCATTGGCGCAGGTAACAGAACCCGGCTTTGATGCCCTGGTGATGAAGCTGATCCCGCACGACTACAGCAATCTGGGTCAGCCTCCCAGCCTCGGCAGCTGCACCCGTGACACCTTCACCGCAGGCCAAGCCCTTAGCCGCGAATTGGCCGACTGCCTGATTAAGCAAATGACCAGCCTGGTGGAGCACCTTGAAGCCACTCAAATCTGCCACGGTGATGTGTACGCTCACAACACCCTGATCAATGCCGACGGGCATTTATTGTTTGGAGATTTCGGAGCTGCTTCGCGGTATCACAATCTGACGGACGCACAGCAAGCTGGAATCAGAAAGATAGAACGGCGGGCGCTGGGGTATTTTATTGAAGATATGGAGGGGCTGGTGAATTTGGGGTGCGCCACAATCAGGCCTTGCTGAAGCATGACCTCTTTCGGTCATCACACATCCCGGAGTGAACTGGGCCACAAGCCGAATTCATAACCCCACTCCCCGCGACACTCCAGCTGAAAATCTGGATAATAGCGCCCAGCTTCCACACCGCGGGCGACGCTTTCTACCTGTCACCGCGCTGGCCACTCTTTCCAATGCGGTACTCTTCATGCAAATCAAGGTCAATTTTCTCGATAACCTTCGTCTCGAAGGCAAGTTTGATGATTTTACCGTCATCTCGGATCAGCCCATCCGCTATAAAGGCGATGGTTCTGCGCCGGGGCCGTTCGATTATTTTCTGGCGTCGTCGGCGATGTGTGCGGCGTATTTTGCCAAGGTGTACTGCATAGCACGGGATATTCCAACCGAGAATTTGCGGCTGGTACAGAACAATATTGTCGACCCTGAGAATCGCTACAAGCAGCTGTTGAAGATTCAGCTGGAGTTGCCTGAGGGTATTGCGGAGAAAGACCGGCTGGGTATTCTGCGTTCAATGGAACGTTGTACGGTAAAACGGGCGATTCAGACCGGTATCGAGTTTGATATTGAGGTGGTGGATAACCTCGATGACGACGCGCAGGCGCTGCTGTTAGTGGGCACGGCGGTGGACGAGCAGGCCACGACGTATATCCCAGGTAAGGATTTACCGTTGGAGCAGACCATCGCCAATATGACCGGGCTGCTGGCGGATCTGGGGATGAAGATCGAGATCGCCTCCTGGCGTAATATTGTGCCCAATGTGTGGTCGCTGCATATTCGTGATGCGGCGTCGCCGATGTGTTTTACCAACGGCAAGGGTGCGACCAAAGAGAGTGCGTTGGCGTCGGCGCTGGGGGAGTTTCTGGAGCGGCTGAACTGCAATTTCTTCTACAATGACCAGTTTTTTGGTGAAGAAATTGCCAATGCCGAGTTTGTGCATTACCCCAATGAACAGTGGTTTCAGCCTGGACCGAACGATGAGTTGCCAGAAGCCATTCTGGATGACTATTGTCTGGCCATTTACAACGCCGACGGTGAGTTATGCGGCTCACACCTGTTCGACACCAACTCTGGCAAGAGTGAGCGCGGTATTGTGTCGCTGCCATTTGTGCGCCAGTCCGATGGTGAAACGGTGTACTTTCCGTCCAATCTGATTGAAAACCTGTTTCTCAGTAACGGCATGAGTGCCGGTAATACGCTGGCGGAAGCTCAGGTGCAGTGTTTGTCGGAGATTTTTGAACGGGCGGTCAAGCGCCAGATTCTGGAAGATGAAATTGCGCTGCCGGATGTTCCCGATGAGGTGTTAGCCAAATATCCGGGTATCGTGGCGGGTATCCAGGGGCTGGAAGAGCAGGGCTTTCCGGTACTGGTAAAGGATGCCTCGTTGGGCGGTCAGTTCCCGGTGATGTGTGTGACGCTGATGAACCCCCGTACCGGCGGTGTATTTGCTTCGTTTGGCGCGCATCCGAGTTTTGAGGTGGCGCTGGAGCGTTCGCTGACGGAGTTGTTGCAAGGTCGCAGTTTTGAAGGTCTGAACGATTTGCCGCAACCGACGTTTGAAAGCAATGCGGTGACGGAGCCGAATAACTTTGTTGAGCATTTTATCGACTCTACCGGTTTGGTGAGCTGGCGTTTTTTCAGTGCCAAGGCGGATGTTGATTTTGTGGAATGGGATTTCGCTGTGGCGCTACAGGCGGATGCCAGCCCGGACGAACGCAAGCATGCCAATCAGGAAGAAGCCGCGACCCTGTTTGGTATTCTGGAAACGATCGGTCTGGAATCGTATATGGCCACTTATAATGACCTGGGTGTCCCAGCGTGTCGGATTCTGGTGCCGGGTTATTCCGAAGTGTATCCGGTTGATGATCTGATCTACGACAACACCAATAAGGCGCTGTATTTCCGCGACGATATTCTTAACCTGCACCGTCTGGACGAGGAACAATTGGTCGATCTGGTGGAGCGTCTGGAAGTCAGCGAGCTGGATGACTACACCGATATCACGACCTTGATTGGCATTGAATTTGACGATAATACCGTTTGGGGTCAGCTGACCATGCTGGAATTGAAGTTGCTGATTTATCTGGCGTTAGGTCAGCAGGAGGAGGCCAAAGAGTTGGTCGAAACCTTCCTGCAATTTAACGACAACACGGTGGAACGTGGGCTGTTTTATCAGGCACTGAATTGCGTATTGGAAGTGACTCTGGACGGCGAACTGGCACTGGCCGATTTCAGCCATAACTTTGGTCGTATGTTTGGTGGTGAGCGTCTGGCGGCGGCGTTGGGGTCTGTGGATGGGTCGGTGCGGTTTTACGGGCTGGAAGAAACCAGCATGGATCTGGAAGGGCTCGACAAGCATGTGCGTCTGATCGATAGCTATAAAAAATTGCATGCGGCGCGGGCAGCCAGTGTGATTATGGCCCAGGATAGTGGCGGCTAGTTCGGTCAACACATAAAAAAACCGGGCACCGCCCGGTTTTTTTCTTTGAACAGCAATAAGAGGGAATCAGCGCCGCAGGTATTGGTTAAAGTCTACATTGCTGGCGGCCAGTACTGCCTGGATGCGGTTGTGCACACTGAGTTTACGCAAAATCGCCGAGACATGTGCCTTGACGGTAGTTTCTGCAATCGACAGGTTGTAGGCGATCTGTTTATTAGATTCGCCGCTGGCCATACGTTCCAGTACCAGTAACTGTCGGCGGGTCAGGCTGTTAAGCATTTCCGGGGGAATCAGGTTGTCATCCTGAATACGGCGCTGGCGTGAGCGGCCGTCATCAGTGGCACGAATAACATCGGATGGCAGGTACACCTGGCCTGCTAACACTTGTTCGAGTGCCTGGGTCATTTTTTCCCGTGGCAGGGACTTGATGATAAAACCCACGGCACCATAAGTCATGGCTTGCAGTACCACGCTTTTTTCTTCTTCAGCCGAGATGATGACGACGGGAATGGTGGGGGATTCGTTACGTAACTGGATCAAGCCGTTGAGGCCGTTCATGCCAGGCATATTGAGGTCGAGCAGGATCAGATCCAGATCATCCTGGGCATTCGCCAATACGGCGGCCGACTCGAGATTTTCGGCTTCGACAATGTCTGAATTAGGGTAGCGGTTGCGAATAACGTCGGCAATGGCTTCCCGGAACAACGGGTGATCATCGGCAATTAGCAGTTTGTAGACCGGGGTCTCGCTTTCCGTCAGCGGGCTGGACGGCAATTCTGCACTTGAAGTTGTATCAGTCATATCAGGCTGGGAGCTCTGGCTGGGGACAGCGTCACAAGCGCCGTCGGATGCACTGTGGCTGGTCTGGAGTGTCAACATGGTAGCTACTCCTGTTTCTTTATTTTTGTAATTTACCCATTACACCCCGTGCTGCTACTGTCAGCTATTCTACCTTGGCGTTTTGTATGGGGGTCTAAAGTAGTAAAGTTAGTCGAAAACCCCTGCCTTGGCACAATATTTTTGCTTTTTCCTTCATTATTGCTATCTGCATCTTTATTTTCCTGACTTGAAGGAACCATTGAAAGAACAATCGGGAAGATTTCCCTATCCCGTTCACCTAGTGCCAAAGCAGTCGTTATCAGCAACGGTCGAGGAACAGCCAGCAGACATGCCGCCGTTCAGAATATCAGCATCTGATAATAACAATAAGGCTGAGGCTGATGGCATTTCTTAATTTTCTATCTAACGGTCGTTCCGTATGGGCTGTCTTTGGCAGCCTGACGGGGTGCCTGATACCCTTGGCCGCCTGGTCAGAGGTCAGTCAGGTTGCGGACGAAATCGTTGTCATAGCGCCAACCCCTGTGATGGGTACCGGTGTGCGGGAAAACCAACTGGTCAGCCCGGTACAAAGTTTGGGCAGTGATGACCTGGAGCGTATTCAGGCGCAAAATATTGCCGAACATATGCGTTATCAACTGGGTTCGGTAAGCATTAACGAAGCAGTCAGCAATCCCTATCAGCCGGATGTACAATATCGCGGTTTTACCGCGTCACCGCTGTTGGGTTTGCCTCAGGGGGTGTCTGTCTATCTCAATGGCGTGCGTTTTAATGAGCCTTTTGGGGATACGGTGAATTGGGATTTACTCCCGACCGATGCGGTCAACCACATGACTTTGTATTCCGGCTCTAATCCGCTGTTTGGTCAGAATACGCTGGGCGGCTCAATTGCGATGGCGGTGAAAAATGGTTTTAACAGCCAGGGTAATGAGCTGGAATTTGGGGCTGGTCAGTTTGGCTACCGGCAGGCTCAGTTCCAGAGCGGTGGCAATGGCCAGCTGGGTAATCAAGACGTTGGCTATTACGTATTACTCAATCGTGAAGAAGAAGATGGCTGGCGTGATGCCTCTGGCAGCGATATTCGCCAGGCCATGTCGGTACTGAGCTGGCGCTCGCTGAACAGCTCGTTGAATCTGACAGTCTTGCTGGATGACAACGAAATGATCGGTAATGGTGCTGTGCCCCAGGCATTGATGGATATCGAAGGCCGCAGCGCTATTTATACCAATCCGGATATCACTCGCAACCGACTGAATTATTTTGCCCTGGATGGTGATCACTGGTTCTCGGATACCTTGCAGCTGGCCGGTAATATTTATCTGCGCCGCAACCTCACCACCACGGTAAATGGTGACGACTCGGATTACGAAGAATGCTTGCTTAATGGTGCTGACACCCTGTGTGAAGAAGACGAAGCCGGTGGCGACGAAGAGCCAGTCACCTTTGTGGGTTACGATGACGATGACACGCTGGAAGCGATAGCCGCCGAGCTGGGGCTGGATATTGATGCCGACGACGTCGACGGTACTCTGAACACCTCCCGCACCGAACAAAGCAGTCAGGGCTTCAGTCTGCAGTTGGCGTCTTCTGTACCAGTCGCCGGGCGGGACAACCTGTTTACCACTGGTGTGACACTGGATCAGGCTGATATTCACTTTCGCTCACGTACCGGCTTTGCCATTCTCAATAACGATGAGCCGGGGGATGCCCGAGACGTCACAGCCATTGGCCTTTACGACAGTGAGTCTGAAGTCAGCCTGCAAACCGATACCCAGACCATGGGCGTGTTTTTTAGCAACACGTTGGCTGTGGATGATCAGCTCAGTGTGACGGTTGGCGCCCGATACAATCATGTCCATATCAAGATGCAGGATCAGTTGGAATCCGGGCCGGGATCGCTGGATGGCGACCACACCTTTGCCCGGCTTAATCCGATGCTGGGGCTGGCCTATCTGTTCGACAGCGGTCTGAACTTGTACGCCAGTTACAGTGAGGCGTCGCGAGCACCCAGTCCGGCAGAACTCAGCTGTGCAGACGAAAATGACCCTTGCAAGTTACCAAACGGTTTTGTGTCTGATCCTCCGCTTGAACAGGTGGTTACCCGCTCTGTGGAAGCGGGTCTGAAAGGCACCGCAACCGAACATATGCGTTGGACGGCGGGCCTGTTCCGCGCTACCAGTCATGACGATATTCTGTTTCAGCAAGCCGGAGGCTTGCCGTCGGAAGGGTATTTTGCCAATGTGGGTAAAACCCGTCGTTTGGGGGCCGAGTTGGGTATGGCAGGCCACTGGAGCGATGTTCAGGTTGCCGTTTCTTACACCTGGATGCGAGCCACCTTTGAAACGCCGTTTGTATCGTTCAGCCCCAACAATCCACGGGGTTCTGATCGTCAGGTGGAAGCCGGTGATCGTATTCCCGGCTTGCCGCAGCACAACCTGAAAATGGCGGCCGACTGGAACCTGTTGCCACAAGTGTCAGTGGGTGGCGATATTCAATATCGCAGCAGCCAGTACTTCCGTGGTGATGAGGCCAATGAAAATGAGCAATTGGCTGGTTATGCCCTGGTGAATGTCCGGGCCAGTTACGCGCCAACCGCCGCCATTGAAATCTATGGTCGCGTCGTTAATGTATTCGATCGCGAATACGAAACCTTTGGTGTTTATGGTGAATCGGATGAAGTGCTGGATGAAGCCTATCCCGGCTTTGAAGAAGACAGCTTTGTTGGCCCTGGTGCACCACGAACCTTCAAGGCCGGTATCAAAATCGGCTTCTGATCACCCGATGCGATGGCCATTACGGCCATTGCCCCAGGGAACAACCGGGGCACTTGTATGAACGTCATGACTCAAATTCTGCTGATGGTCAACAGCACCTTTGTATTGGCGTTGGTTGTCAGTCTGGCAACCTTGCTGGTGCAAGGGAGAGAGGATGTTCTACGCGAGCAACAGGCGATGAAACCAGTGGTTGAGGCGCTGATCCAATCCGGCCAGGCACAGCAAATACTGGCGCTGGTGGGCAGTAGTCTGCGCCATGTGCAGGTTGCTGGAAATGCTGTCGAACGCCCGGTTGAAGAATCTGTACCCGCCTGGTTTGAATCCTTGTTTGACCATCCCGGACGTGGCTATCAGCTAGCCCTGACCGACAGCAATGGCAAAAAAGTGGTGCTGATTTCCGATGATCGCGATGAAATTGAAGAGGTCTGGCATTCGTCCAGCTGGTTGTTCTGGTTGTTTTGTGGCTGTGCCCTGATTTCCAACCTGGCCATTTATCTGGGAGTGCGTGCAGGATTGCGGCCGTTGGCGGATGTTCTGGCGGCCTTTGATCAGGTACAGCAGGGGCATCTGCATGCCCGCCTGGGCCGTTACAGCCTGCGTGAAGCGAATGATCTGGCGTCGCATTTTAACGAAATGACCGAATCACTGGAGAGCGCCCGTAATGAAAACCGTTTTCTTACCCGCACGTTGATGGAAATTCAGGAGCAGGAACGTTCGGCGCTGGCGCGGGAATTACATGATGATCTTGGTCAGCAACTGACGGGTGTTCGGGTACATTCCTGTGTGCTGCCTTTTCAGCTGAATAAACCGGAACAGTTGCTGGAAACCAGTGAACGTATTCTGCTCGGGTGTGATGCCATTAATATGGGGTTTCGCCGCATCATCAATAATCTATATCCGGTGGTGCTGGAACGACTGGGCTTGCAAGCGGCGGTGGAAGAACTGTTGCGCAGTACCGGGCAAACTACCGGTCTTCAATGTGTCTTGTCTGGAGATCACTGGCCTGGCTGGAGCGAGGATGATGCGTCCCAGGTCTATCGGCTGATGCAGGAAGCCGTGAATAATGCCGTTCGGCATGCGGAGGCTACAGAAGTCCGGATTTCTCTGACCACCGACGGTCAGCAACAAGTGACACTGCAGGTGCAAGATAATGGCAGTGCGTCGTCAGATGCCATTGCTGGGTTTGGCATGCGTTCCATGGCTGAGCGAGCGCGGCTATTGGGCGGTACCTTGACGGTAGATTTTAGTCCGCAAGGGACACGGGTCACCGCCGAACTTCCTTACCCTGAAGGGGAAGAGTGATGGCACTGACGATTTTGCTGGCAGATGATCATGCCGTGGTACGACAGGGTTACGGTTCTCTGTTGGCGGCGATGATTGATGACGTGCAGCTGATTGAAGCCGGATCGGGAACGGATGCCGCCTTGCTGTTTTTCCAGCATGCTCCCGACATTCTGATACTTGATGTGAATATGGCTGATCTGTCGGGTATTGAAGTGTGTCGGCAGTTGATTGGTGTCAAGCCGGACGCCCGGATTCTGATGTTCAGCATGTACGAAGAAGCTACGGTTATTCGTGCGGCGCTGAACGCCGGGGCGTTGGGCTATTTGTCCAAATCGAGTCCACCGGCGGTAATGCTGAAGGCGGTGAATCGGGTCGTTGCTGGACAGTCATTTCTAGAGTCGAGGTTTGAATCGTTGTTGGCCGTTGGCGACGTGCCCAAGGGCCGCCCGTTGACGGCAGCAGCCAGGTACGGCGCTACGGTCATCGATCCACTGGCGATTCTGGCAGCGCGAGAGCGCGAAATTGCCGAACGTCTGCTGGAAGGCAAAAGCAATCAGGCCATCGCCGAGGAGTTGGGGATCCGTGCCAAAACCGTCGCCAATCGGGCCACGGTTATCCGACAGAAATTTGGCGTCAGCAGTACAGCAGAACTGATGCGTAAGCTGTTGGGCTGACGGGCCGGACACTGGTTTGCCCGGATCTGTCTATCTGCCCAGTGTTTCCCGGCGCTACTGGCCAGGCGCAGTCGTCATCATGAAGAGACGGATCCATCCTGATACAACATGGCCGCTGCCACATCATCCCGTATCGGCTTGCCGCATAACAATTCCACCAGCGTCAGCGCAAAAGGCAAGGCCGTTGCCGGGCCACGGCTGGTGATCAGATTGCCATCGACCACCACATCATCGGTGTTGTTGATGAAGGCACCGGATTGTGCCAGTAAGGGGCCAAAGCCGGGGTAACCGGTCATGACTCGGCCTGCGGTTACACCGGCGGCACCCAATACCACTGCCGGAGCGGCACAGATGGCGGCGACCCATTTGCCGGCCCGGTCTTGCTGCTGTAGTCGATGCAGTAGTCCCAGCGATGTCGCCAGGTTAGCGGCACCGGGCATACCACCAGGAACGGCAATCAGATCAAACGGGTGATTAATGGCCAGTTTGCCGAGCAGGCAGTCAGCCTCAATCACGGTCGAGCGAGCACAGCGGACGCTGCGCTCCGGGCCTGTGGAGGCCAGTGTGACGTTTATACCCGCCCGCCGCAGTACGTTAACCAGGGTGATGGCTTCCAGTTCTTCGCTGCCATTGGCAATGGGAATCAGGGCATTCATGGCAGTGTTGTCCTCAACATTTGGGCGTAAAGCGCGCAGTGTGAGAGTTATGCCGCCAAATGTCATGGATTGTTGTTGGAATTCGAGCGTTTTTTCTGCGCCGGGTTATTTTGCCACTTTGCGATAACGACGTTGATGCTTCTGCCTAGCATGGCTGTATTCACTGAATAACGAGGGATACATCATGAGCGAGACCTGTTGCGCATCCAATCCGACCACGGCATCTGCCACCATTACAACCCCGGTTCATCCACTGGATCCCCTGACATTGGAAGAACTGGCGCTGGCGGCGGCGATCCTGAAGGAAACGCAGCAGTTGGGTGATAGCTGTCGTTTTCCGTATCTGCAGTTGGAAGAACCACCAAAAGCTGAAGTACTGGCTTTTAAAGCGGATCAGCCATTTTCCCGTCGTGCCTTTGCCACCGTGCTGGATAAAAGTAACGGCGCTATGTTCGAAGCCATGATCGACCTGGTGGCGAAGGAGGTGACGGACTGGCAGCAGCTTGATCCTGACGTGACCGGACAAGCACCTATTATGGTGGAAGAGTTTTTTACCTGCGTCGATATCGTCCAGCATGACGCTGGCTGGCGTGCTGCGGTCAAGCGTCGTGGATTGACCGATGCCGACATCGAAAACATCCAGATCGATCCCTGGTCGTTTGGCTACTTTGGTGATGATCCCAAGTACAAGGGCAAACGGCTGATGCGCGGCGTTGCTTTTTATCGCGATAAATTTACCGATAACGGCTATGCCCATCCGATTGAAGGGCTGGTGGCTATTATCGACCTGAACGAAGGCAAGGTTATCGAGCTGCTCGACGACGGTCGGGATACCCCGATTCCAAAAACCAAGCGTAACTACGATACCCCGTCGCTGGGGGAGCCACGTTCCGATGTTAAACCATTACACATTGTGCAGCCGGAAGGGGTGAGTTTCAGCGTCGACGGCTGGAAAGTCAGCTGGCAAAACTGGCAGTTCCGGGTTGGTTTTACACCACGGGAAGGCTTGGTACTGAATCAGCTCGGCTACAACGACAAGGGCCAAGTCCGGCCAATTATCTATCGCGCCAGCGTCACCGATATGGCAGTGCCGTATTCGGATACGGCGCTGAACCATTACTGGAAATGCGCCTTTGATGGCGGTGAATACGGTCTTGGCCGTTTGGCTAATCAGCTGGAGTTAGGCTGCGATTGTCTCGGCGCGATTCATTATTTTGATATTCCGGCGGTGGATGACAAGGGCGAACCCTTCACCATGAAGAACGCCGTGTGTATGCACGAAGAAGATTACGGCACGCTGTGGAAGCACTACGAATTCCGTACGGACGTCTTTGAGGTACGCCGCTCCCGTCGTCTGGTGATCAGCTTTTTCTGTACCGTCGGCAACTATGATTATGGGTTTTACTGGTATCTGTATCAGGATGGCACCATTGAAATGGAGACCAAACTGACCGGTATTATCCAGACCGCCGGTATGGTGCCAGGTACCAAACCTGAGTGTGGTGGCGGTATTGTCACACCGGAAATATATGGCCCGTCGCACCAGCACTTCTTCAATGCCCGCTTGCATATGATGCTGGATGGCGAGCAAAACTCGGTACTGGAAACCAACTTCAGTCCCAAACCAACCGGAGAAGGTAATCCCTGGGGGAATGCGTTTAATACCGAAGTCACCACGTTGGCCTCAGAGCAGCAAGCGGCTCGGGAAGCGAACGGCCAAAGCGGGCGTTTCTGGAAAGTCATCAACCCCAACAAAACCAACGCGGTTGGCAATCATCCCGGTTACAAGCTGATGGCAGAACACAATCCGGTGATGCTGGCGCAGGCCGATAGCTATATTGGCCAACGTGCCGGGTTTGCTGCCAATCATGTCTGGGTAACGCCTTATGATCCGGCTGAACGTTATGGCACGGGTAACTATCCGAATCAGAACAAGGGCGACGGTTTGCCGCTGTATACCCAGCAAGACCGGAATGTCGAAAATACCGATCTTGTGTTGTGGCACACCTATGGTCACACCCATATCTGCAAGCCGGAAGATTTCCCGGTGATGCCGGTGGAATACGTCGGCTTCAAACTCAAACCCAATAATTTCTTTGACGCCAATCCGGCCATGGATCTGCCCGCCGGTAAGGATCATCGCAGTGTGGGCGTGGGTGATGGTGTTAGTGATGAAAGCAGCGATTGCTGCGGTAGCTGAAAGAGTACGAGCACGTAGTGGATGTTGTTGACGTAGCACGTCGTTGAAAGCATCAGCTAACGGCCAGACGCCCGTTAGCTGATGCAGCAAGCCAAGTGGAGAAAGCCATGTTTGCACTGAACAGCCTGTTCTGGCTTGAAATCCTGTTGATTCTGCTGGTTGTCGCGTTTGTGGCTCGACGGTCTGGTAGCTGGAAACGGCCACTCTTCTGGTTGGCCGCATTGTTGTTTCTGGTGGCAATGAATCCCTGGCTGGATACGCTGGCGCGTCATTCAATCTGGCTGCACAGCTGGCAGAGTGTGGTTGTCCATCATCTGGTGCCGATACTCTGGTTGGCGGCTTTTATGGAGGCCAGTATCCCAGCGGGCAGCCATACCCGTGACAGTAACAGTCAGGGGGATGGGCAATGGCAGTCACTGCTGTTCTGGTTCGGATTGGGCATAGCCGGTGTCTTGGCCTGGGGCGGCATGCTGCCCGTTCTGCATCAACCCTTGATGGACAGCCCGCTGTTTTATGCCATGAGTAAATGGACAATGGCATTGGGTGGCTTGTGGCTGTGTTCAAGTCCACAGCGGGTGCAACAACATTCTCATACGGTCTGTCTGGTGATGCTGTTGCCGCTGGTAGGGCTGGGGCTGGCTATGTTGCTGAGTCCATTGCTGTACCGTATGACAACCGCAGTAACGGAATATCCGGGGGGAAGTCTTGTCGTGGAGCTGCTGCCGTTGTCGTTACCGGGCATCGTTGATCAGTGGTTGGGGGGTGCCATTTTGTTGAGCGGGGCGCTCAGTTACTGGTTGATGAACCGAATGCTGCAGCGTCCCAGCGTGCAGGCGTCGCCAGTTGAAGCTGCGGATGGGGTGCGTCAGAGCCTGCGTTGCCTGCGTCCTGATCGGGTATCACTCGGGGTTTCACCAAACAGACGACGATATTCCTGACCAAAATAACCGCCATGATAAAAACCGTAGTTGGCGGCGACTGAGCCAATCGGCAAGTCGCTGGACAACAGCTCCCGCCGGGCGGCGTTCAATTTGACGGCTCTCAGGTACTGTGCCGGAGAGCAACCTGCGACCCGTTCAAAACTGTAGTTAAGCGTTCGTCGAGGTACGTTCAGCGCTTTGCAGATATCCAGTACGCTGTCGTCTGCGCCCTGCTCCGACAACACATACTCATGACAGCTGCGTACCAGATAGTGGTGGTGGTTACCCAATGGCCGCATCGCGGGTTTGCTTTTTTGCGCTGGAGTAAACAGATCCAGCGTCATGTCGATCAACTGGTGCTGAATTGCTTGCTCCAGAGCCGCTCGCCGGATGGCTTTGCGCTCTTCAACCTGCATCAGTTCGGCGCTGTCCGGAAAAGCAAAATGGCAGTCGTCTGTGCCAGATTGCAGTTTGAGCAGCTGATTTAACAGCGTTTCTGCCTGGTTTTGTAATTCGGTCAGACGTTGGGTGTTGACCGGTACTTCGTAACTACGCTGGGCCGACAGCAGCTCGCTCATATCATCCTCGGTCAGCAACGTGCTCAGTTGCTGCTGATCGAGCGAGATGACGATGTAATCGGTATTGGCCGGGCCAACAAAAAAGAAATCATTCTGGTAGGGCAGCAAGGTAACGCCATGACTGGCGACGCAGCGTGCCTGATCCGAGGTTTTGTTACCATCGAGCGAGATTGGAATCAGCACGCTGATTTTCCCTTCCGGGGTACGAGTATGCTGGGCAACCGACAGGTTCATGGTCTCCCTGAACAGCCGTACAGACGGTAACTGAACATCTTGTAAACGACCGTGAAAATGCCCGGGTACAACCTGATCGTATTGTTGCGGCCAGGCTGAAAGCGAGTGGGCGAAGGAATTTACTTCGTCGCAGACGGTGTTTTCAATATGGAGCAGGGCGCTTGTCATGCAGAAGCCACACTGGTTGAGAGGTATCTGATCTGGGCAGCAAGAGCTGCGCCATAATTTACCATCACTTAATAACACCCGTCTGTCAGCAACAGAGGATGATTGCTGCCCTGAATCGGCGCTATCAGGCGAAGTAATCCGGGCTATGGGTCGCCTTTTCCGGCCTGTGGCGAAGATCGTCAGGGGAAACTGCGAGGCAGGGAGAGCGGAGTTCTCTCTGAGTCAGCATGCCAGTTGTCGTGGACAGGTATCTGGCGGCACTCTGCGGGCCTTCGTTTGCACTTTAATGTTACGGAAATATTATCTTGCACTGTCCGGGGGCGCTGTCAGGTTTACAGCTCGCAAGTGTGACGTTAGAGTACTCCGCCTGAATTTTGTGATTGCATGTGGCCTGTCGTAGGGGCCACCACTGACCAAGGAAATACTATGCCTGTTATTACCCTCCCCGATGGTTCTCAACGCTCGTTCGAGCAACCGGTAACCCTGATGCAAGTGGCCGAAGATATTGGCCCTGGCCTGGCAAAAGCTACCGTCTGTGGCCGTATCAACGGCACGTTGGTGGATGCCTGCGAACTGATTACCGACGATGCTGATATTACGTTGATTACCGGTCGGGATGCGGAAGGCCTGGAAGTGATCCGTCACTCCTTTGCCCACCTGGTTGGCCACGCGGTCAAGCAGTTGTACCCAACCGCCAAAATGGCTATCGGCCCGGTGATCGACAACGGTTTTTATTACGACATCGACTATGAGCGTCCATTTACACCGGAAGACGTTGCTGCCATCGAAAAGCGTATCAAGGAACTGGTCAAGCAAGATTATCCGGTGATCAAGGAAATAACGCCGATAGAACAGGCCCGTCAGGTGTTTGTGGATCGTGGCGAAGAGTACAAGGTTGAGCTTGTAGATGGCCTGATCGAAAAGGGCGAAACCGCTGTTGGTCTGTATCACCATGAAGAATATATCGACATGTGTATTGGCCCCCACGTGCCGAACACTCGTGTGATGCGTATTTTCAAGCTGCAGCGTGTTTCCGGTGCCTACTGGCGCGGTGACTCCAACAACAAGCAGTTACAGCGTATTTACGGCACCGCCTGGAACGACAAGAAAGAGATGAAAGAATATCTCACACGTCTGGAAGAAGCGGAAAAGCGTGATCACCGCAAACTGGCCAAGCAACTGGATTTGTTCCATCTGCAGGAAGAAGCGCCGGGCATGGTGTTCTGGCACCCGAATGGTTGGACCATTTACCAGGTACTGGAACAGTACATGCGCAAGGTGCAGAACGACGCTGGTTACCTTGAAATCAAGACGCCACAAGTGGTGGATCGTACCCTGTGGGAAAAATCCGGTCACTGGGAACATTACAAGGACGCCATGTTCACTACGGAGTCAGAGAAGCGCTCTTACGCCGTCAAGCCGATGAACTGCCCATGTCATATTCAGGTGTTTAACCAGGGTCTGAAGAGCTACCGCGACCTGCCACTGCGTCTGGCCGAGTTTGGTTCCTGTCACCGTAACGAGCCGTCGGGTGCACTGCATGGCATTATGCGTGTACGTGGTTTTACCCAGGACGATGCACATATTTTTGTCACCGAAAGCCAGATTCGTCAGGAAGCGGCCGACTTCATCAAGTTGACACTGGATGTGTACAAGGACTTTGGTTTCGATGTTGTCGAAATGAAGCTGTCGACGCGTCCGGAAGGCCGTATCGGTGATGAAATCTTGTGGGATCAGGCTGAAGCCGCGCTGGAAGACGCACTGAACGAAGCCGGTCTGGATTGGGAACTGCAGCCCGGCGAAGGTGCCTTCTACGGCCCGAAAATCGAATTCTCGCTACGCGATTGCATTGGCCGGGTATGGCAGTGTGGCACCATTCAGCTCGACTTCATGTTGCCAGAGCGTCTGGGTGCACAGTATGTGGACGAAGACAACGAGCGCAAAACCCCAGTGATGTTACACCGGGCCATTCTTGGCTCATTTGAACGTTTTGTCGGAATCCTGATTGAACATTACGCGGGCGCAATGCCGCCTTGGCTGGCACCGCAGCAGGTGGCAGTACTGAATATTACCGATAATCAGGGTGAATATTGTCAGAATTTGGCAAAAACACTCAAATCCAGGGGGTATCGGGCGAATGCGGACTTGAGAAACGAGAAGATCGGCTTTAAAATCCGCGAGCACACTTTGCACAAGGTACCTTACCTGCTTGTGGTAGGGGATAAAGAAGTTGAAGCAAACACCGTAGCTGTGCGCACTCGTAAGGGAGATGATCTAGGCGTAATGACTATTGACGCGTTCCAAGCCCTCCTCGATAGTGCTATTTCCCAGCGCGGGCGGTTTGGAATGGAGAACTGAATATCAGACGCGACAATAGAAGAGGCGGCCGCAACGACGATCGGGCTGCCGTTAACGATCAGATCCGTGCAACCGAAGTCCGGCTGATCGGCGCCGATGGAAATCAGGTCGGGGTAGTTAGCATCCAGGAAGCCCTGCAAATAGCGGAAGAATCCGAACTGGATCTGGTACAGATCTCAGACGGTGACCCGATTGTTTGTAAGGTTATGGACTTTGGCAAGAAGCTTTACGAAGAGAAAAAGCAGAAAGCCGAAGCCAAGAAAAAGCAGCACCAGGTTCAGATCAAGGAAATGAAATTCCGCCCTGGTACTGAAGAAGGGGATTACCAGATCAAACTGCGTAACCTCAAGCGCTTCCTGGAAGGCGGTGACAAGGCGAAAGTCTCCCTGCGCTTCCGTGGCCGTGAAATGGCCCACCAGAATATCGGTATGGAGCTGATGAGACGTGTCGAGGCTGATCTGGCTGAGATGGGTGTTGTTGAGCAACATCCCAAGATGGAAGGTCGCCAGATGGTGATGGTGATCGCACCAGGCAAGAAGAAGTAGTCCGGTTCTTCAAACGAAATCCAGAAACCCCGGCTAACGCAGGGGTTTCTGTTTTTCTGCCGACTACTGAACAGATCCCGTCCGTGCCTTGAGGCCAGAGCGGGTGTAACGGCAGGTGTAGTACAGGGTCTTAGTTTCTGTGCGCACCACTACTATTGGAGTACCCAAATGCCTAAAATCAAAACTAAGCGCGCAGCAGCCAAGCGTTTTAAAAAGACTGCCAACGGTTTCAAACACCGCAATGCGTTCCGTAGCCACATCCTGACCAAAAAAAGCACCAAGCGTAAGCGTCATCTGCGTGGCATGAATCAGGTTAATGCCTCAGATAAAAAGCTTGTTATCCGCATGTTGCCTAACCTTTAAGTCCAGGAGATAGAATATGGCTCGCGTAAAACGTGGTGTAGTCGCTCGTCGTCGTCACAAAAAAATTCTGAAGCTGGCTAAAGGTTATTATGGTGCACGTTCACGTGTATTCCGTGTTGCCAAGCAAGCCGTGATCAAAGCCGGTCAGTATGCATACCGTGACCGTCGTCAAAGGAAGCGTCAGTTCCGTCAACTGTGGATTGCCCGTATCAATGCGGGTGCCCGTCAAAACGGATTGTCTTACAGCAAATTCATCAATGGCCTGAAAAAAGCTTCTGTTGAAATTGACCGTAAGGTACTGGCGGATCTGGCAGTAAACGAGAAAGCAGCATTTGCGGCTCTGGTTGAAAAAGCCAAAGTCAGCCTGTAATTTCTCTGGCTTGCCTTGCCAGCCGAATTTATCTGGTTGGCAGCTGCAACGCCAAAATCAGCTTCTTGCGGTGAGATCTATCACTGTCTGAAGCAACGGAAATAGGGGATGAGCCAAGGCGATTCCCCTATTTTTTTGTCCAAATTCAAGACAACGATGGAATCAGCGATGGAAAACCTTGAGGCCCTGACTCAGCAAGCCCTGGCCGCTGTATCCGACGCGCAGGATGTGGCCGCGCTGGATCAGGTTCGAGTTCAGTTTCTGGGTAAAAAAGGGGAAATCACTTCCCTGATGAAAAATCTGGGTAATGTATCTCCAGAAGAGCGTCCCAAAATCGGTGCAGTGATTAACGAAGCCAAGAACCAGGTTCAGGACGCCATCAACCGCCGCAAACAGGCGTTGGAATCGGCTGCGCTGGAAGCACGGTTGGCGGCAGAAAAAGTCGACGTTACCTTGCCCGGTCGAGCGCTGCAGGAAGGTAGTTTGCATCCTGTTACCCGTACCCTGGAGCGTATAGAAACCTTCTTTCGTAATGCCGGTTACCAGGTTGAAGAAGGCCCGGAAATTGAAGACGACTTTCATAACTTCGAAGCACTGAACATTCCATCGCATCACCCGGCGCGGGCCATGCACGACACCTTTTATTTTGATGCGACGACCTTGCTGCGTACCCATACATCGCCGGTACAAGTTCGTACCATGGAATCCCGCCAGCCTCCAGTGCGTATTATTTGCCCTGGCCGGGTATACCGTTGCGACTACGATCAGACCCACTCACCGATGTTCCATCAGGTGGAAGGTTTATTGGTCGACAAGGGCATCAGCTTTGCTGACCTGAAGGGTACGATTCAACAGTTTTTGAGCGTGTTTTTCGAAAAAGAACTGGTGGTTCGTCTGCGGCCTTCCTATTTCCCGTTCACTGAGCCATCTGCCGAAATTGACATCGAGTGGGTGATGGAAACGCCTGAAGGCACCAAGCGTCGCTGGCTCGAAGTTGGTGGTTGCGGCATGGTGCACCCGAACGTGTTCAAGCATGTGGGGATCGACCCGGATGAGTACACCGGTTTTGCCTTCGGTATGGGAGTAGAGCGTCTGGCGATGTTGCGTTATGGCGTCAACGACCTGCGGTTGTTCTTCGAGAACGATCTGCGTTTCCTGCAGCAATTCCGTTAATTCAGGCTCATCGAAAAAGGTAAACAGATGAAATTCAGCGAACAGTGGTTGCGCGAATGGGTGCAGCCTGAAGCAGACACCCAGCAGCTGGTTGATCAGGTCACCATGGCGGGCCTGGAAGTCGATGGTACTGAAGCCGTTGCCGGTGATTTCTCCGGCGTGGTGGTTGGCCAGGTCGTCACACGTGAACAGCATCCAGATGCCGACAAGCTCAGCTTGTGTCAGGTCACTGACGGTACTGAGACATTCCAGATTGTTTGTGGTGCCCCCAATGTACGCGAAGGTTTAAAAATCCCCTTCGCCAAAATTGGTGCCGTTTTACCCGGCAACTTCAAAATCAAGAAAGCCAAATTACGTGGCGTCGAATCGTTCGGCATGTTGTGTGCCGAAGCCGAATTGGGTCTGTCAGAAAGCTCTGATGGCCTGATGGAGCTGCCCGTATCTGCTCCCGTCGGTGAAGACTTCCGCGTCTATATGAATCTGGATGACGTCATTATTGACGTAGACCTGACTCCCAACCGGGGTGATTGCCTGAGTATTGTCGGATTGGCACGTGAAACCGGCCTGCTGTTCAAAGCAGCGGTTCAGGGGCCAGATATTCAACCCGTTGCGGCGGTGATCGACGACCTGCCATCCATAGACGTTTTTGCGCCAGAAGCTTGTCCTCGTTACGTTGGCCGTATTATCAAAGGAGTGAACGTTAAAGCCGAAACGCCGCTGTGGATGGTGGAGAAATTACGCCGTGGTGGTGTACGTTCAATCGATCCGGTGGTGGATATTACCAACTTCATCTTGCTGGAGTTGGGTCAGCCAATGCACGCCTTTGACTTGTCTTGCATAGAAGGCGGTATTCGTGTTCGTATGGCTGCACCGGGTGAAAAACTGACCCTGCTTGATGGCCAGCAAATCGAACTCGGCACCGATACTCTGGTGATTGCCGATCATGTCAAACCGTTGGCCATGGCCGGTGTTATGGGTGGCGGGCACTCCGGTGTAAACGAAGCAACCGTTGACCTGCTGTTGGAAGCGGCGTTCTTTAACCCGATCATTATTGCAGGTAAAGCCCGCGCTCACGGTCTGCACACCGACTCCTCCCATCGTTTTGAGCGTGGCGTGGACTATGAATTGGCTGGCAGGGCGATGGCGCGTGCGACGCAGCTGATTCTGGATATCTGTGGTGGCCAACCAGGCCCTGTCGTGGAAGTCACTTCGGAAGAACAGCTCCCAAAAGCCGCCGAGATTCACCTGCGCAAAGCCCGTATTGAACTGATTCTGGGGCTGACCTTTGCCGACTCTGAAATAGAAGACATTCTGGCTCGTCTGGGGATGAGTGTGACTCGCACCGACGATGGCTGGAAAGCCATAGCCCCCAGCTACCGTTTTGATATGGCGATTGAGCCAGATCTGATTGAAGAGCTGGCCCGTATCTATGGCTACAACCGTTTGCCGGTGCGTACTCCAGACGCTGCAACACCATTGGCGATAGTTCCTGAAAACCGTTACACCATTGGCGATGTGCGTCGCGTGATGGTGGCACGTGGTTACCACGAAGCCATTACCTACAGTTTTGTTGATCCCGCGATGCAGCAGGCGTTAGATCCTGACCTGCCAGGATTAGCACTGCTGAATCCCATTTCCTCCGAAATGTCGGTGATGCGCACCAACTTGTGGGCGGGCCTGGTGCAGGCTGCTGGCTACAATCTCAAGCGTCAGCAGCCCCGTGTGCGGTTGTTTGAGACTGGCCTGCGTTTTGTCCCGTCAGATGAGGGCCTGAACCAGTTGCCAACTCTGGCAATGCTGGCAACGGGTAATCGCTTGCCACAAAGTTGGTCTGCGACAGAAATACCGATCGACTTCTTTGATGTCAAAGGGGATGTCGAAGCCTTGCTGGCGAGAACTGGCAGCTTGAATGAATTCCGCTTTGTTGCCGACAAGCATTCAGCGCTACACCCCGGGCAGACTGCCCGTATCGACAAGTACCTTGGGGGTGAATGGGTTGAGCTGGGATGGATGGGCGCGTTACACCCGGAAACCCAGAAAACAGTGGATATCAAACCGACTCTCTATGTGGTTCAGCTCGATATGACACTGCTACTGCAAACGGCGGTTCCAGTATTTGAGGAACTCTCCAAATACCCGGAGATGCGTCGGGATCTGGCGCTGGTTGTTGCTAAGGATGTGGCGGTTGATGACGTACTGGAACAGATATGCAGTCATGCCGGGGAATACCTCACAAAGTTCAACCTGTTTGACGTTTATGAGGGCAAAGGCATTGATCCAGATAGAAAAAGTCTTGCCCTGGGCTTGACCTGGCAACATCCTTCGCGCACTCTTACTGACCAAGAAGTGAACGATTCGGTTGATGCCGTCTTGTCACAATTGGAGCAAACACTTGGAGCAACGCTGAGGGGTTAGCATGGCTGCCTTGACCAAAGCCGAACTGGCAGAAAAACTGTTCGAGGAACTTGGTCTTAACAAGCGTGAGGCGAAGGACATGGTTGATCTGTTTTTTGATGAGATCCGTGACAGCCTGCGCCGCAACGAGCAGGTCAAGTTATCCGGTTTCGGTAACTTCGACCTGCGCGACAAGAGCCAGCGCCCTGGGCGTAATCCAAAAACCGGCGAGGAGATTCCCATCTCTGCTCGCCGCGTTGTTACCTTCAAACCCGGCCAGAAACTGAAGGTTCGAGTAGAAGCTTATGCTGGAACCCAGCCACAATAATGAACTGCCGCCAATCCCTGCAAAGCGTTACTTTGCGATTGGAGAAGTCAGTGATCTTTGCGATGTCAAACCCCATGTGTTGCGCTACTGGGAACAGGAGTTCCCACAGCTCAGCCCGGTAAAACGTCGTGGCAATCGTCGTTATTATCAACGCCAGGACGTGATTCTGGTGCGCGAGATTCGTGCATTGCTGTATGGCGAAGGTTACACCATTCAAGGCGCTCGCCAGCGGCTGGAAGATGGTGATAACCAGAATGCGGCGGCGATGGATCAAGCACTGATCAAATCCATGATTGCCGATCTTAAAGAAGTAGAGTCCTTGCTGGCCGAACGGTAAAAAAACTTCCATCTATCAACTACTTGAGTATAATGCGTGACTTCTGGAACAGCCGCTGTTTCAGAGTGTCGGGGCGTAGCGCAGCCTGGTAGCGCACTTGCATGGGGTGCAAGGGGTCGAGTGTTCGAATCACTCCGTCCCGACCAATTTTTCATTTCAAAATCAGCAGCTTAACTTTTTACTGTTTTTCCGAGTTAGCCGCTTCCTAATATTCTTTCCTAATATACAGTGCTATCGAGTGGACTTGATCAGCTCAGGTTTGCGATCGTAGATTGCTTGCATTTTCTTTGTTTTGTGGCCGCTGGCTTTGGTCTCTTGATCGGTCACCCAACATCCGCCATTGCGACGAACCGTCAGGTTTGGTCTGGGTAAATCAATCCGCTATCGGTCATGTCATTCCTGCCACAGGTGCCTATTTTTAGGTCTCGTACCTGACAACCCGCCGGTCAGAACTATCCTTGTAAGAAGCTTTTTACATAACTGGCAGGAATTATAATATGTGGTTTTCGCGCTCATCTATTGCCCGGTCAGCGGTCACTGATCCTGCCCTGCATCACAACGAAGCGATCGTGGCAGCCATGCATAACTCCATGGCAGTGATCGAATTCAACCTGGATGGCACCATCATTGATGCCAACAGCAATTTCCTGGAAGCTACCGGTTACCAACGGGACGAAATCATCGGCAAGCATCATCGAATTTTTTGCGAAGACAGTTTTGCCAATTCCAGCGAGTATCGTCAATTCTGGAATGATCTGGCGCGTGGGGAGTTCAAGCGGGATGCTTTCCGGCGCAAGGATCGTGATGGCAATAAAATCTGGCTGCAAGCCAGTTACAATCCGGTGCAAGACGCCACAGGCAAGGTTACCAAAGTCATCAAGATTGCATCGGATATCACCGCCAAGATAAATGACTATAACGATATGCAAAGTCGGTTAGCGGCGTTGGATCGTTCTGCGGCTGTCATTGAATTCAAGCTGGATGGTACGATCATAAAGGCCAATGACAACTTCCTGAAAACCATGGGTTACCGAATGGAGGATATCAAGGGTAAGCATCATCGTCTGTTCTGTAGTAATGACTACGCCAACAGCCACGAATATCAGAGTATGTGGCGTGATCTTAATGACGGAAAATATCTGCGTGGCCAGTTTTTGCGGCGTAATAGTAACGGAGATAACGTCTGGCTGGAGGCGTCTTACAATCCGGTGTTTGACCTTGATAAAAAGCTCTACAAGGTCATCAAGATTGCCACAGATATCACCTCTAATGTGGAACAAAGTCGTGAAGAAGCAAGCAGTGCTTTACGTGCCTATGATATTGCTGCTGAAACAGAACAAACCGCGATTGCCGGTACAGGAATCATCCAGAATGCCGCTACGGAAATGCAACGTATTGCTGAAACCGTCAGCAGCTCTGCCGACACCATTTCAAAGCTGGGTCGTCAGTCTGAGCAGATTACCACCATTGTCAACACCATTCGTGGTATCGCCGACCAGACCAACCTGCTGGCATTAAATGCCGCCATTGAAGCGGCACGGGCTGGAGATCAGGGGCGGGGATTTGCAGTCGTTGCCGATGAAGTCCGTTCGCTGGCAGGGCGCACTGCCCAGTCTACTCAGGAAATTTCCGCCATGATCGAAAAAATACAAAGTGGGACGGATGATTCCATTCAGCGTATGAGTCTCTGTCAGGAACAGGCGCAGCGCGGGGTTGATCTGGCTCTGCAAGCCGGGGACGTGATTGTGCGCATTCGTGACGGTTCACGTGAAGCGGTCAAGGCGGTCAGCGTGTTTGCAGATGCCTTGCGTGGCAAGGGCTGATGACTCGTTGTATTTTACACTCGCCACTATCTTGATCTAGCCGCCAATCACCTGGCTCGGCCCGTGGATGACCGAGCGCTGCTTTCAAGCGTACTTCTATGTATTCATTTCCTGGCGGGATTGCTTTCCTGGTGGGATCGCTACTCCCCGCTGGTTGCTCCTCGATGGGCTCTCCGCTAACAACCTCCGATTTCCAGCACAGACGTGACTCGATAGCACGGCATATAACCGTTTTTACGAAACTTGCTGTAGTAGATGTCTGAGCAGCGACTGCAAGGATCTGCCAGGTTGAATAGTTAGCTCATGTTGATGCCAAACAAGCAATAAACAAGCGATTGTTATAGCTATTATTGATAGGAATATAAATTTTAACCTGAGTGAAATGTAAATAACACGAATCTTTCATATTGCACATTCACAGTGCACCTCCCGGTCAATTTCTGGAAACTTGTGTGGCGCTTTGTCACGCAACGTCAAAATATTCGTCTGTTGACGACCGGCGGGCAACGGGCGCAGCAGGGCTTTTATTGTGGTACACAAGGTGTTGGGTACAGGACGGCAGCAACAACTGCAGCGTCTGCTATGGGGGGTGCTGGCGACTGGGCCTTTGTTGGCTCATGCCGAGACCATGTATAACCACGAAGCCGTTATCCCACCGCAGTGCTATACCCAAACGGCTGGCAAATATAATCCCTGCTACATCTGTCACCAGAGCCATCCGCAAGGAACGCGCATCAACTATATGGATGATGCCGATATTCAGGGTGATTACAGCTTTTCTGTCATTGGTGAAACCAACCACTGGGAAAACTTGTTCAAGCCCCGGCTGGCAGAAATAGCCAGCGTTACGGATGACAGTATTCTTGAATATGTGCGTCAGGACAATTACAGCGCATTGATGAACACCGCCGTTGCGGGTTATACGCCGGATCTGACGGATCTTGCTGATCCCGGTATCGCCTTCGATGATCAGGGCTTTGCCCGCGATGGTTCAGGTTGGGTGGCGTTCAACTATAAACCCTTGCCCAGTACCTTCTGGCCGACCAACGGCAATTTTGATGATGTGATGATTCGTTTGCCTCTGGCGTTCCGGCAGGATACCGGGGGGAATGAAAATCGTGCGCTCTATCTGCTGAATTTGTCCTTGGTGGAAATGGCGATCAAGGACCTTGATCACATCTCTATTCCGGTAACGGATGAATCCCTGATTGGCCTTGATCTTGACGGTGACAACCTGTCAGGCACCGCAGTGCGCATGCTCCGACGTGATCAGTATCTGGGAGCTGCTGCCGATAAGATCGTTGAACGTCAGCAGTACCCTGTTGGTACCGAGTTTATCCATACCGTTCGCTATCTCGATATCAACGGCGATGGTTCGATAGCGCCATCACGCCGCTTGAAAGAACTGCGTTATAGCCGCAAATATCGCACGCTTTCGGAAGTGGCCTTGCGTTATGTCTTCAACCAGGAGCAGCGCGAAAAGGCGGAAGAAAAGCTGCCGCATTATTCCTGGGCAAAACCTGCTCCCCAGGCGGGTATGAACAATAAGCTGGGATGGCAGATTCAGGGCTGGATCGAAGACGAGTCGGGTGATCTCAGACTGCAGAGCTACGAAGAAAACTTTTTTTGTATGGGCTGCCATACCACGATTGGCACTCATATCGACAGCACGCTGGCCTTTCCACGCAAAGTCACCGGTGCCGCAGGTTGGGGGTATATCAACCTCAAGGGCATGGAAGACGCCCCCAACTATGGTGAGAAAATCGGTGAAATTGCAACCTACCTGGAACGTGTGGGTGGGGGAGACGAGTTTCGCCAGAACGGTGAGATGACCCAACGCTGGTTTAACGGCGATGGCTCCGTTAACTCAATAGCGGTTGGCCAGGCCGACGTCTATACGCTGTTAATCCCTTCTACCGAACGTGCGCTGGCCCTCAACAAGGCTTATCAGCGCACCGTATCAGAACAATCCTTTTATCTGGGCAGAGACGCTGTGTTGGGAGAGCCGGTCAACGTCTTTGCAACGGTCGATCAGGATCGTGTACCCGTGCTGCCAGCCAGTCGCCAGTACCACTACGACCTGAGGTTGCAATGGCCTGACCTCAGTCCGGTTATTTCAGACCCGGACTCCGGCGTCGTAGAGGCCCCCGTGATTGCGCTACCAGGTACTTGGCAACCCACACCCGACAGTGAAGAAAACGAAAACGCGGCGAATGTCAGCGAGACCTCCGGGGATCGCAAGGGCGGGGCGTTTTCTTTTGCTGTCTTGCTGGTGTTTCTGGCTCTGGCTGCAACGCTCAAGCGTCGTGTCAGCCAAGTTGCCCGCAGTTGAGCCGCGGGTCAGGACTTTCGAATCCCAAACACTCTAAAGGAACGAGGAAACCCCGATGACTAAAGCAACCGAAAACGGTTTGCTGTTGTCTGAGGCACCGACACTATCGAAGCGGCTGTTGCCGCTTTCTGTGTTGGTCGCCTCTTTGGCACTGGCAAGTTGTGGTTCTGATGACAACAATGACAATAACGCAGCCAGTGAGAATACAGCGCCTGAGCTGACCCTGACCGCTGGCAGTACGCTGACAGAAGACAGTGTTTCTGCCGGTGCCGTGATTGCGACCATGGCCGCGAGTGACGCAGAAGGTGATGAACTCACTTTCACGCTCAGCAACAATACCTACTTCACGGTTTCTGGTGATTCAGTACTGTTGACCTCTCAGGGGGTTAACGCCGTCAATGACGACAGCCTTGATCTCACCGCGTTATCAGTGACCGTGACCGTGTCGGATGGCACGCTTTCCACCACTGACACGGTTACCGTGGTGGTGACCCGTATTGATGATACCGTGGCAGAAAATACCGCGCCTGAATTGACCGCCGCTGCGAATGGTGTCACTGAAGACAGTGTTAGCGCAACTACTGCCGTGGTGACCTTCAGTGCAACGGATGCCGAAGGTGACGAGCTGTTCTACCGCCTGGATGGCGATAACGAAGGTTATTTTGCGATCTCTGGCTCAACCGTTGTGCTGACCGATGCCGGTGTTGCTGCTATCAACGACGACAGCCTGAACCTGACCGAACTGACGGTGACCCTGGTGGTCAGCGACAATCAACTGTCTGACCAGCAGGCCCTGACCGTCAGTGTGACCCGTATCGACGACAGTGAACCCGCCCGCGAAATCAAGCTGTTTGAAGACGACTTCGAGTCTGATTCCATGGCCAAGTGGACTCTGGTGAACAGCATCGCCGGCAGTAATGAATGGCACACCGAAAGCTATGCCGGTGATCTGTTCGCCGTCGCTAACTGCTACGCCAGTGCCGGTGCCTGTGACGCCTGGATGATTACTCCGGCATTGGATGTCACCAATTTCGAAGATCTGCAACTGACCTTTAACAGTGCCTGGAACTACGGTACCGGGACCGATCAGCTGTCGTTGGTGGTGTCTAGCGACTACGCTGGAGATGTGGGTGCGGCGACCTGGACTGATATATCGGATCGCGCTACCTGGTCTCCTGGCAGCTTTGAATTTGCCGATTCCGGTGCGGTTGACCTGTCGGACTTTGTCGGCCAGCCAATTTACATCGCTTTTCACTATGCTTACCCGGTTGCCAATGCCACCAAGTGGGAAGTGGATGATGTTCTGATCAAGGGTAACGGTACCGGTGATTTCCCGCTGGCGGCAGAAATTACCGTTGCCGGTGACAGCTTCTACACCGAACGTGACTACAAGTTCACCGGTGCTGCAGTCAATGGTGCGGGTGCTCCCTACAGCTACTCCTGGGATTTCGGTGATGGTTCCACCGCGACCGCTGCGGTAGCCAGCCACGCCTTTACTGATGCCGGTCGTTATGAGGTTACCCTGACGGTCACTGATAGCGACAGCAATAGCGAAACCGCCAGCCTGTTTGTCGATGTGGCCCCCGGTTCTGTCTATGCGATGCCTGCCAAAGCCGGTGACTTCCGTATTGCCACCTTTAATGCTGGCTTCGACCTGCAAGCAGCTGTTGGTGAGCAGAACACGGCTTTTGCTGGCGGTGAATACCGCAAGGCACAAAAAATCGCTGAAATCATCCAGCGCGCCAACCCGGATATCCTGTTGCTGAATGAAATTGACGGTAACGACGACGGTGCCACGGTGACCACCTTCAACTCAGACTACCTGGCAGTGGCTCAGGCCGATGACGTCGATGCGGTCACTTATCCATACGTGTATTACGGTGATAACGGCAACACCAACTACTGCAACACCGGTGCGCCGATTGAAGAAGCTGTGGCGGTCGATTTCAACAAGGACGGTGACAGCCTGGATCCAGAAGATCGCTACGGTTTTGGTAACTACAATGGCCAGTACTGCATGGCGATTTTCTCCAAATACCCGATTGATGAAGCCAATATTCGCACCTTCCAGGAATTCAAATGGGCTGATATGCCGGACCACCTGGTGCCACCAGCCGTGGATAGCGAAGGGAATGTGACCGATGGCAACTGGTACACCGATGAAGAAATGACGGTGTTCCGTCTGTCTTCCAAAACGCACATTGACCTGCCAGTCAACGTTAACGGTACCTTTGTTCACGTTTTGGCGTCACACCCGACACCTCCGACCTTTGATGGCAACGAAGATCGTAACGGCATCCGTAATTTCGACGAAATTCGCCTGTGGGCCGATTATATCGACCCAACCAGTCACTACCTCTACGCCGACCAGACCGGTTTAGCAACCGAGGTAACGCTGGAAGAAAACACCCGCTTTGTCATTCTGGGTGACGAAAATGCTTCAGGCAAAGAAGGCGATGCCTATACCAAAGACGGTGTCCGGGCGATTGAACAGCTGACCCTGTCGCCGCTGGTGAACCCGAACCTGCATGAAGACAGCACCACCTTCCAGGTACCTACCTCGGTTGCCGGTACCGATAACACGCCATCCAGCATCTACTCTTCCACGCACACCGCCGATTGGGCGATGCGTGCGGACTACGTATTGCCATCGGCTTATGGTCTGAACGTTGCCCAGAGTGGGGTGTTCTGGCCACGTGAAACTGATGATCTTTACTACCTGGTCACTGCTGTGGATGCAGCTGATATTGAAAGTTCCGATCACCGTATGGTGTGGATGGATCTGGAGATTTTTGATGGCACGACTGCCGTTGACGAAGCAAGCGCGGCCAATATTGAACTGGCTGCAGACGACTTTGCAACGCTGGATGGTTTTATTGTTGTCGACAACGGTGCGGATACTAAAAACTGGTATGCCAGCAGCTATGGCGATCTGCAATATGCCAAAATCTCTTGTTACAACGGTACGGAAAACTGTGATGACTGGATCATCAAGGCGGTTGATTTAACCAATGCCAGTGCCCCTGTACTGACGTTTGACAGCCTGCGTAACAATTATGGTCCGGCTGATTCTTCCGAAATGTTGCTCAAAGTATCGACCGACTTTGATGGCTCCGATATCACTACTGCCACCTGGGATGACTTGAGCAGTCTGGTTAACTGGGCACCTCAGCCTGCATCCGGTTACACCGATGCGATTAACTCCGGTGAAATAGACCTGTCGGCCTATGAAGGTCAGCCTGTTTATATTGCCATTGTTTATAACAGCGACCCGGCCAACTCTGGCACTTGGGAAATTGCCAATTTTCTGGTTACAGGGCAGGTCGGTCCTTACGCGGAAGATGACTTCTCCGACCTCGACGGCTTTACTCTGGTTGATAGTGGTGCAGATACCAAAAACTGGTACGCCAGCAGCTATGGCGATCTGCAGTATGCCAAGATTTCTTGTTACAACGGCACTGAAAACTGCAACGACTGGATGGTTAAAACCGCCGATCTGACCAGTGCCAGCAAGCCTGTACTGACGTTTGACAGCCTGCGCAACAACTACGGCCCGGCTGATTCTTCGGAAATGTCGCTCAAAATATCGACCGACTTCGATGGCTCCGATGTGATGACCGCCAGTTGGGATGACCTGAGTAGCCTGGTGAACTGGGCACCGCAGCCAGCATCCGGTTATACCGATGCGATTAACTCCGGTGAAATAGACCTGTCGGCTTACGTCGGCCAGACTGTTTATGTGGCGTTTGTCTACAACAGTGATCCATCCAATTCCGGTACCTGGGAAATTGCCAACTTCCTGATTCAGGAAAAAACAAGCACCGTGGTTGACGCTGGCCCAGGGACTGGCGCAACAGAAGTCGCCGATACGGCACCGGCTTACACCGCACTGAATACGGTTAACCAGCGTACCGAAGGTACTCTGGCCTTTGATGAGGTGGCGGTACCGGTTGAAGGTTCAGCCGCATCGTTTGAGGTCATAGGGTCTACCGGTCTGAGCATCGACGGGGTTGCTGTTGCAAACTCCGGCTACAAAACACTGGTGAAATCTGGTCAGCTGGTGGATGGTAACGTCTACGCTCAGGTAAAAGACAGCGCCGGTTCCAACCTGTTTGTGTCCAACTACAACGAGTTTATGTCGATCCTGCCGATTGGCGATCGCATCTTTGCCGTCAGCCAGTTTGAAAATATTCCAGGTGGCATGAATCTGCTGGAACTGCAGCAAGACAGCACGACGGGTGATCTGACGCCGGTTTCCACTCAGACATTGGATTTTTCCGGTGTGCATGGCGGCTACAACCATTGTGCAGCGGTTGTTACCCCGTGGAACACCCACCTGGCAGCCGAAGAGTACGAACCCAATGCCCGTGCCCGTTCAGCGGCTACCGGTTCTATCGATAGCTACTATGATCCTATTGCGGATTATCACGCGGATCTGAGCTTGCTGCAGGTTAACCCATACTGGTACGGCTATCCGGTTGAAGTGACCGTAAACGTTGACGGCTCCAGCGTCACTACCGACGTTATCAAACACTACTCGGTTGCCCGTATGTCAATCGAAGTGCCTTACGTGATGCCAGACCGCAGGACTATGTACCTGACCGATGACCAGTCCACCGGTGGCGGTTTGTTTATGTACATTGCAGACGAGGCCGAGAACCTGACGGCCGGTACCCTGTATGCCATGAAGTGGAACCAGACCGATGCCGGTGCCGCCGACAATGCCTATATGGGTGCTGCTGATATTGAATGGATCAGCCTGGGCCACGCCACTGATGCCGACGTATCTGAGCTGGTCAATGGCGACAGCCCGCTGGCATTTGCCGACATCTTTGATGCGGTTGAACCAACCGGTGGTGCCTGTGCACTGGGTTACAAGAGCATCAATTACCTGGGTAGCCAGGAATGTCTGAAGCTCAAGTCTGGCATGGAGCTGGCCGCTTCGCGTCTGGAAACCCGTCGTTATGCCGCTTATCTGGGTGCCACGGTGGAAATGGCCAAGGAAGAGGGTTTCACCTACAACCCCCATAACCACAAAGCCTACCTGGCAACCACCAATATCGTCAAAGGCATGCTGAACGGTTCCAACGAGACCGGTGGCCCTAACCATATACAGCTGACTGCCAACCAGTGTGGCGGTATTTACGAGTTGTCGCTGGGCAGCAACGCAGACATCGGTTCTGAGTTTGTGATCGGTGCTGTCAAGGGTGAAGTAGCGGGCATTGCCGAGGGTTCCGCCTGTTCAACCGACGGTTTGTCTGGCCCGGATAACGTCGCCTATGTCGGCTATAACACCTTGATCATTACCGAAGATACCGGCTTGCACGCCAACAACTTCGTCTGGTCTTATAATCTGGACAGCAAGCAACTGACCCGTATCTTCTCTGCTCCTAATGGCGCAGAAAACACCGGGCCTTATCTGTTTAACCAGATCAACGGTTTTGCCTACATCACCAACGTTGTGCAGCACCCTGGTGATATTTCGGTAGATCCTTCTGCTGGCTATGAAGCGGAAATCGGTTACTTCGGTCCGATTCCGGTAGTCGCTGCTGGCTCTTCAGCCATGAGTGTGACAGAAGCCCGTGCACTGGCTGCAGATACGGATGGTGTTGAAGTGATTGGCGTTATCACCAGTACTGTAGTGAACGGCGACTATGCAATAGAGGTTGCTGATGTCGACGATGCCAGCCAAGTGATTGCTGTCAAGCTGGGCGGTGATGACCGGACTCTTTGGGGCCCGGTTTCCAACCCTTCAGCAGCTGGCACCACTGTGATCGTTAACGGTGATTTTGACTTCGAAGGCTACAGCTCTCACGACAAGAGCATCGAAGGCACGACTCGAATCACAGCGAACTAATCACGAACTGATTTGATCTTTAAAAGCCGCTGCCTTCGGGGAGCGGCTTTTTTGTTCCTGCCTGGCTTTCGCTACTGCTCTGTTTCACCCATGACCGATGCTTCCGGTATGCCTTTGCTCCGTTGCCGCCTTTGGCCTCGGCTTGCCTCCGAAGCGGCAAAGCCCCTGTCTGTTGCCGTCTTATTTTGCTGGTATTGATATTAACTTTTTGAAAAATAAGGGTTTTTATTTTTGGCACGTCGGTTGCTTTATTACACTCAGAGCAACTATTTTGGGCAGAAGCGGCAATGGCAGCAATCAGTTTCAACAACGCACTGGGTCTTCACGACGAAGCGCTGCAGCTGCGCGCTAAACGGGCAGAAGTCTTGGCCAATAACCTCGCCAATGCCGATACGCCGGGATTCAAGTCCCGCGATTTTAATTTTCAGTCGGCGCTGGAACAGGCGGTAGCCAGTAACAAGGTGGATACCCGCCATTCAACCGGGCTGGTTTTGGAACAGACGTCGGCCGGTCATATTGCTGGGCACGGACGAATGGATGAATCCCTGTTGTATCGTAATCCGAGCCAGCCATCGATTGACGGCAATACCGTCGATTCGCAAATCGAACAGGCGTTATATGCTCGCAACAGTCTTGATTACGACGCCAGCTTCGAATTTCTCAACAGCAAATTCAAGGGCCTGAAAGGGGCCATTCGGGGAGATTGATCATGTCATTAACCAACGTCTTTGATATCGCCGGTTCTGGCATGAACGCCCAGTCCATCCGGATGAACACCACCGCATCGAACCTGGCCAACGCCGACAGTGCATCCAGTTCGGTCGACGAAACCTATCGTGCACGTAAACCCTGGTTTGCGGTGATGCAACAGCAAGCCCTGCAGCTGAACAAAGACAACCAGTTCAGTGAGCTGGAAAGCGATGTCGGGGTCGGGGTACAGGTGCTGGGTATTGTTGAAAAGGACTCGCCGCTGCAGGCCCGTTTCCAGCCGGATCATCCGATGGCCAATGACGATGGCTATGTTTTTTACCCGAACGTCAATGTGGTGGAAGAGATGACCGACATGATGTCTTCCTCGCGCAGCTATCAGATGAATGTTGAGGTCATGAAAACCGCCAAACAAATGTTGCAGCGCACACTGACACTGGGTCAATAAGGGGAAGGTTATGGCAATCAGTGATGTAAGTTCGGCCGCCTCGATCCTCGATCAGTACCGCTCGGAAAGCAGCAGCTCGGTACAGAATCAGAGTAAGCAAAATGAGCTGGGTCAGGATGCCTTTCTGGAACTGATGGTGGCGCAGCTGAACAACCAGAACCCGCTTGATCCAATGGACAACCAGGCCTTTGTCGCCCAGCTGGCGCAGTTTTCGGCAGTAGAAGGCATCGACAAACTGAACACCACCAGCGAAAGCATGATGTCGGAGTTCTCCTCCTATTCTGCCTTGCAGGCGTCCAGTCTGGTGGGTCAGTCGGTGATCGTGGATGGCAACCAGAATGGCCTGCTGCTGAGTGGCGGGGTGGTGAGCGGTTATACCGAGATTCCCGACAGTGCCAGCAACCTGACGTTGTCGATTCGCGACAGCAGTGGCCAGTTGCTGGAGCAATATCCGTTGGGTAATCACAGTGATGGCCCGGTATCGGTACGTTGGGATGGTCTCAACCTGATGATGGATGGCGAGATCGTACCGCTGACAACCGCTGATCTGAATCGGCAGGAATATTATCTGGATGACAATGGCGAGCAGGTACTCGACAGCGAGGGCAATGCGGTGCTGAAACCGTACGACCCTGGCGAGTACCAGTTCACCCTGACCGGCACGCTTGCCGGTACAACGGAAGATATCAGTATGCAGATGAGTTCGCGGGTCGACAGCGTGACGTTGAACTCCAGTGGCCAGGTCACGTTGAATCTGACCGGTGGCCAAAAGGCCGGGCTGGCTGATGTCTCCCAGATTCTGGATGAATAATGAGTCCTGGCTATCCGACGTTGCCCACAGCGGGCAAGACAACCACCGAATGGTGTACGACAGGCAGTGAGAAGAGGAATGTTTAATGGCTTTTAATATTGGTTTGAGCGGTATCAGCGCAGCTTCCACCGACCTGTCGGTAGCGGGTAATAATATTGCCAATGCCAGCACCACCGGCTTCAAGGAATCGCGTACCGAATTTGGTGATCTTTACACCACCTCATTACTGGGTAGCGGCAGTGCGCCGGTCGGCAGTGGTGTGCAGGTGGCTAACGTGCGTCAGGAATTCAGTCAGGGCAGTATTAGCGCGACCGATAACGCGCTTGATCTGGCGATCGACGGCAATGGTTTTTTTGTCTTGGCTGATAATGGTTCGCAGTCGTTTACCCGAGCGGGGATTTTCTCGCTCGACAAGGACGGCTATGTGGTATCGAACAACGGTTCACGGCTGCAAGGCTTTATGGCCAGTGCCGCCGGTGATCTTAATGGCGTTATTGAAGACCTCAGTATCGATGCCTCCAACCAGGCACCGCGACTGACCAGCCTGGTGGAGGCGCAACTGAACCTCGATGCCGGTGAGGGCATTCTGCAACAGCAGGGCACGACGATTTCGACCACCGGCCTGGCCATCGGCATGGTGGACTCGGGTATTCTGGAATCCACCGCTTCAACACTGGTTGCGGCAGGGCAGCCGACCACGGCAGGCACGCCGTCGCAGTTGGCTTTTGCAACCGATCTGACGACGGTTGCAACCACGGGGTACACCAGTATCACAATGGATATAGATGCCGGTGATGGCGCTGGTGCCCAAACGGTGACCCTGACCGGGGTTGCCGCTGGCTCGACGGCGAACGATATTCTGGCGGATGTTCAGACTGCACTGGATAGCGCATTTGGTTCGCAGCAATTTACTGCTACCCAGGGTAGTACTGGCGAACTGGTCATTCAACGCTCGGGCTATGCCGCGACCGATGGCAGTGCCTTTGTGGTTGCCAATACCACCGACTGGGATACTGCGTTTGGTGCCAGTAGCCCGGTCAGCGCCGGTACGGCAGGCTCCTTGCTGTTTGTCGGCAGTACCCCGTTGAGCGTCGATTTCACCAGTATTGCGGGTACTTCCACTACTACTCGGACAACGGCCAAACCACCGCTGACCATGGTCGGCAGCTCGGGGGGAGAATTTGCCACGCTGACGGCAGGCAGTATTTATGGTGCCCAGGATTTCAGCACCGCCTCGGGTAATGTCATGGCCTTTACGTTGGCCAGTGGCAACGGCTCGACTTATCCGATGGTATTGTCGGAAGCCAGCTGGGTCAGCGCGGCACCAGGCGATTTTGCCAATGTCACCACGGCGGAAGTGGTGACGGAAATCAACGCCCAGATAGCGACCTATACCACGACACCAGAAGTAGCGGTGGTGAATAGCAGTGGTCGTCTCGAATTTCAGGTTCAGACCCCGGCAGCGCGGGGCGATTATGTGCAAATTGCCAACAACGCCACGACGTCTTCAGGCTTGAGTCTTGATGATCTCGGCTTTGCCAGCGCCAACCGCTACGACGCCGGGGTCGCACCGGTACTCGCCAATAACGAATTCCAGCTCGAAGTCACCAGCACATCGGCTCAGGGTGCCGGGCCATTTACCATCACCATTCCACCGGGTTCGTACAGCAGCATGGGTGATCTGGCGAGCGAGATTCAGCAGCAGATCGATGTGTTTATCGGCGCTGGTGGGCTGGCCGACAAGGTCAGCGTCGATGCCGTTGGTGGCCAGCTGGTATTTACCAACCTCAATACCGGTGCGGGTGAAGGGATTGATATTAGCGCCTCTGCCACCGAGCCACAGGCGCTGACAGCACTGGGCTTTGACAGCCTGTTTGCCGTTAACGGCAGCGATGCCGTGGATCGCACCAACAGCTTCCGTATTAACCTGAGCGTGCCCGCCCCGGATCCTGAAAGCCGCAGTGGTTCGGTACTGATTTCGCTGGATCAGGAATTTTCATCGGTACAGGAAATGGCCTCCGCGATTAATGCCCAGCTCAACAACCAGGATGCCGATGCCTATATTGGCGTACGCGCTGTCGCAGCAGAAATTGTCCCCAACACCACGCCACCACAATATCAACTGGAATTCCGCGCTACCGAAGCCGGAGAAGCATCACAGATATCGGTCACCAACGTCACCGCCAGTGGTGCAGATATTACCGATGACGAGCTGTTCGCGGCGCTGCAAATCAATCCGACAGACAGTAACTTGCTGACCCTCGGGATTGAAGGTGTGAACAATGGTTACCCGGAAACCAGCGTTACGCTGGTGGATCCTGACGGCAATGAATACGACGTTCTGTTGCCAGAAAACAGCGAAGCCAACGAAATTGTTGCCTTGCTGAATCAGCAACCTGGCGTCACCGCGTCGTCCAATACGGTGGCGACGCTGACGGCAGCAGGCTACAACAGCCCTGGCGGTGATATGACGCTGAACCTGAACGGCCAGCTATTGACCGCCACCAGCCTGGCCGATCTGGCCGATGAAATTAATTCCTACAGCACCACCACCTTGCCAGGCTTCAGTGCTGAACTGAACGCCAGCGGCGATCTGGAAATCAGTAACGCCATCGGCCGTGACATCACCGTTGAAATGAGCAGTGGGGTCGCCAGCGATTCGTTGATTGTATCGGGTGCCACCACCACCAGTACGGCGGTATTGGGTGGCAGTGCCAGTGGCGCGACCGCCGCTTCCATTGGCGGTAGCGTCGATATCGTAATGAATGAAGGCTACACCCTGACCAATCCGGATCCGGCCTTGTCGGGTATTTTCAGCTCACTGAATGAGAGCGAATTTTCACCGTACGTATTAAACGTATTTGATCCGGCCGACCCGGAAACCTACAGCCATGCCACCTCGCAGACGATTTACGACAGCCAGGGTAATTCCCATGTCATGACTCAGTACTTTGTGCGTGAGCCTTCTGCCAGTGCCACCGCGACCGATGCCGAATGGGCCATGTACGTTCAGGTGGATGGTCAGGATGTCGGGGATCCCGACCCGACGCTGGACTTCCCGGACAATCTGGAAGCTACTCGGGCGCGTTACACCATTTACTTTAACCAGGATGGCACCATCGATAGCGATGCCACCGGCTCCTTGTTTGTAACCAACTGGGATCCACTGGATGACACCGATAGCCGTAATGGTGCACTCGGTTCTCTGAATGTACTGGAAGGGGGGTTGCCGTTAACGGAACCTGCCACCAGCTCCAACTTCGAGATCGATCTGGGCGGCAGCACCCAATATGGCAGCTCGTTTTCGGTCAACCAGGTCAGTCAGGATGGCTACACCACTGGCCGTTTGACCGGTCTGGAAATTGACAACGACGGGATTATCTTTGCCCAGTTCAGCAATGGCCAGTCCCAGACACTGGGCCAGGTGGCGTTGGCCAACTTCACCAACCCGGAAGGGCTGACACCGGTTGGCAGCACTGGCTGGACGGAATCTTACGCATCGGGTGTCCCTACCATTGGTGAACCAAGAACCGCCTCGCTCGGGCAGATCCAATCGGCAGCACTGGAAGAGTCCAATGTTGACCTGTCGGAGCAATTGGTGCGGCTGATTGTGGCCCAGCGTAACTTCCAGGCCAGCGCCAAAACCATTGAAACATCCGATCAGGTAACCCAGTCGATCCTGAATATCTGATCCGCCAGTGTGACAAGACATTAAGGTAGAGGGGACATATATAATCCTGCACGACTCTGCGCGAGTGTTGCCGGTGATCAGGGCAAGGCGGCGAATGCCGCGAAATGACGAGTCCTTTTCAAATTCGCCAACACCGCACTGGACGGCGGCAACCCGCGCCCTGCGGGGGCTGCCATCGGGTTGAAAAGCTTCTGTCGGCGAAGTGAATAAGAATTTCAACAGCCTGCTATCACGTAATGCCAGATCCACAAGGGTAGATGGGTAGGAGGGAGGGGCTTGCCTCTGTCCGATAATCCGATAGACAGGGATCGCCGTTCACATCATCAACCGATCCATCGGACTTTCAGTGCCCGCAAAATGCTGGCCGATCACATGGGTATAGATCTGCGTGGTGGCAACATCCGTATGACCCAATAACTCTTGCACGGTACGAATATCCCGGCCCGCACATAGCAACTCAGTAGCAAAACTATGTCTGAATGTATGACAGGTAACGCGTTGTGGTTCATGCCACTCTCCGTGACGGCCCGGCTCAGGGCTTTGCGAGCGACGGAATGATGCAGATGATGCCGACAGGTCACTCCGGTATCCGGGTGCAAACACAAACCGCTGGAAGGAAACAAGAACATCCAGGCCGGTTGACGGAAGGCATTCGGATACTTTCTCCCCAGGGCATCTGGCAACGAAGGGCCAACACCCTGAGTATTATCAATTTTCTGAAATTCTATGGCACTGGCCATCGCTGCTTCAATTTCAGTCTGAAGCGATAAGGAGAGAATTGTCACCCGGTCCTTGTTTCCTTTGCCGCTGTGTACGGTCAGTGCTCGCCGAGAAAAATCGAAATCCTTGATTCTCAGCCGTAAACATTCAGAAATGCGCAAACCGGAGCCAAATAGCAGCGAAAATATCAGCCGATCCCGATTATTCATCACGGCAAGAATTCGTCCGACCTCTTGCGATGAGATCACCACAGGCAATTTGGCAGGTTTGTTGGCATGTTGAAAGCCCAGGTCGCCCAGAGGCAATTCCAGATACGTGTTATAGAGAAACGCCAACGCATTCAAGGCCAGCTTCTGAGTATTGACCGAGACATGACGATCATTCGCCAGAAACCCCAGAAACTGCACCACCTCAGCAGCCCCCATCTCTTTGGGATGTCTCCGCTTTTGGTAACGATAAAGAACCGAATCCAGTAAACATAGGTTTTCTCGGTTCGCAGGCTGTAGCCGCGGGTGCGCATAAAGCGGCGAATGTCATTGAGAAAGGGGCTGGAAGTCATTGATCACTTCTTGATCTGATGTGTATGCATATCCAGTATAATGAACGTTTGCCCAAATCAATGCGCGCTTTTTCAGAAGCCTTGCGCGCTTTCCCGGACGTTGTTATCGTTAAGGCATTGATACACGGAAATTTTTTGCGCAGGTTTACAGATTAATGCGCAAGGCACAAAGGAGTTAATGCGCATGCTCGCTTTCACAGAATGGACTGATCTGGAAATGGATTTTACTTCCTATTATTCAAGTAGTTACGGTGATTTCCCAGGAACCGACTTGCCCAGAAACCGCGCATGCGCACTAATAAACTGTTATGCAAAATAGCGTCAGATAGGGATAAATGAATATGCTTAAATTTTTATCAGGAACAGTTAAAGCTGGTTTTGGACTGGCTGCAATATCAGCAGCTATCTTTTGGTCTGTGCATCAGGGTTTTATACAAGCAAATGCGTTTTCAGCTATGACTCCAGAGCAAACATTTAAAGCATTTATCTGGTCTTCTGGAATAGCGGGAGTATTGCTATTAGTTGCTATCCTTCTATCATCAGCAACGAAGTCAAACGGGAAATCAATTACTGCTGATAATGGTGGTATTGCTGTTGATAACTCAGGTTTTTTGAATTTTTTTAAGTTCTTTAGAAATAAATCGGATGATAAATAATGGCAAATAAAGAAATTAAATCCGATCGTGGTGGTCTGGCATATGATGGGTCTGGTATTGGTAATAGTCCAACTTTCAACCTGAACCATGTCGCTAGATTTAGCTCACTTCTTAACCCTCTACTGGAGAAAATAATTGAAAATTATGATCCCGAGATGGAGACCAATAGTGTCGGTGAGTTACCTGACCCAGATGAGAAGCTAGATTTTAATAATGTAAGAGTGTTTTCTGAAGAAATCATCGACTGTGTTGGTTTTTTAACTCTAGTAGAGGAGCAAATTGATGCGATTGATGATGAGGACCCTGGATCAAAAAATAAATTTCTTAGGTCTATACATCAAAACTATAAGAATCATCGCCGACAACTTCTGATTCATGAAAGAGTAGAAATTAAAGATAAGGATTCAGTGATTTCGACTATTCGGAATAACTCAGATCGTCTTTTGCAACAAGTTACTGATTCAATTTTAGAGAATGCAAGAATTGATTTTCATGCAATCCCTGTGGAAGACGTTCGTGACTCAGCAAACTTGATAGTTTGCTATGGGTTTATCAATTGTAAAATATTGGAGAGGCCTGATGATTATTAATGATGTATCCGAGCCTCAAAAAAGCTTATATGTTATAGGAGCTTCTATTCTTTCAGTTCTAAGGGAATCGAATGAGAAATCTGTGGATCCTATAAGGCTATTTGACCTATTTCATAATAGCACTAACAAGGTTTCTTTAACTTACTTTTATTTGGGTCTTGATTGGTTGTATCTGCTAAATGCAATTGAGCTGGATGGCTTAGGAAACATAAAATTATGCAGCTAATTAATTTAAAAGTATTTTGCGACGAGATAATAGTTCGTGAAATTCAATTCAAAGACGGAATCAACATAATTACCAATAGCGAGGACGACGGCAACCAGATTGGGAAAAGCACTGCGCTAAGAGTATTAAACTTTTGCTTAGGCTCCGATGGTAAGAGTATTTGGCATGACCCAGAGTCACGAACTAAAAATGAAGCAATTGAGGATGTGGTTACTAGTGGAAGGGTGTTGTTTTCCCTAGATATGCGCATAAATAAAAAGAACTACAGAATTAATCGTAGAATACATAAGGTTCAGCAAAAAACTCGCACTGTTCAAAAAATATATTCATCTATTAATGATGATGAATTTGATACAAATGAAAAATTTAAAGCAGCGTTAGCCCCGATCCTCGGGTTTAGTATTGCTAATCCTACCTATTCTTCAATTAAGAATCGTTTTGTTCGCTTGGATAAAAAAACTGCCTCTAATATCTATCGATATCTAAACTCAAATACAAGTGACCAGCAATATATATTGTATTACTCATATCTATTTGGCTTTTTGGGGCATAATGATCTTTCTAGTGAGATTCAGTTTGGGGAAGAAAGAAATCAAAGAAATGATAGAATTTCAATGCTATTGAATGGAAGGACGGAGCAAGACTATAAAGATAAGCTTAAATCTATCGATGATGAAATAGAGATATTAAAGAATAAAGAAGAGCTGTTTGATTTCAAGGATTCTCAAAACAAAGGCGTTGAAAAACTAAAAAAAACGCGAGAAGAAATTGCGCAGTTAACAAGCGAAATATCAAAGTTGAATATAAGAGTCTCATATTCTCAGAGAACCATAAATGGATATGAAGAAAAGAAATCGAATATAAATACAAATTTAATAGAGAAGATATATAAAGAAGCTAGATTGTTACTCCCCGACCTTAAAAAAACACTGGAAGATACAATAGAGTTTCATAAGCAGGTAGTATCAAAAAAGGTTAATTATCTCAATGATAAAATCAGTGATTATAAACTCTCTGTAGTTGATATGGAAAATAGGTTGAATGGCCTATTAGATGAAGAAAAGAATCTGTTCTCTGCACTTGTAGGTGAGTCGCATCTTTCGGGCTTCGTTGTGATAGAAAAAGAAATACAAGACAAGCGCGAAGAGAGAGGCAGGACAAGCGTAGTCGTAGATGAGGTTCAGCATGAATCTAGTGAAATATCTAAGCTAGACATAAATATTCAAAAACTCCGAGAAAAAAATAAACTTCAAATATTACAGCTAAGTCAGCATATTGAAGTTTTTAATAAGCATTTGAAGTCATTTAGTAGGGCGATATTTAAAGACTTTTCTTTGAGCTTTAATGTTGGCACCAAAAGCGATACAAATGAAATTGAGTTTTCAATCGTAAATCAAGAAAGAGTTTCTGGAGATGGTGCTCCGAGGGCTGCTGCATTAGCATTTGATATGGCATTTGTGGAATTCGTTAAAGAAACGGGGGCATCCTTTCCTGAATTTACTATACAAGATTATTTGGAAGCATCTGATCAAGATAAGTTGGCAACACTGGCATGTCTAGCAAATGAGAATAAAGTTCAGGTCATAGTGTCTGTGCTAAAAGATAAATTGGCTTCACTAAGCCAGGAGTTCATTGATGAAAATTCTGTGTTAACACTTAAAAAATCAGATAAATTCTTCAAAATCGATTAATGAAATACATGCATAACAAGTAGCAGCAACGGACTCGTCAAACTGTCACTTTTTTTGCCAAAACCCGGCAAAAAAACCGCCAGTTTAATTCTCCGCTGTGCTAGGCGTTAGCTCATCGAGGTTTTATGACAGAATCTACGTTAAAAATAATTTCCTTGGTTTTATCTTGGCCAGTAGCAGCCGTTGTAATCGTACTATTTTTAAGAAAACCCATCATGAAAGTTGTTGAGCGTTTTATTGGTGGGCAATCTGGAAAGGCTAAAATTGGACCTATTGAGGTTGAGCTAGGCCAATTAGCAGATGACGGTAAGAAAGCAATTCAACAGTTAAATGACATAAACCATATTGTTGCAAGATCGAGACTTATAGAGCTTGAAATTACTATGATGACCCTGTCTCACGCATTTTCAACGAAACATCAAAAAGACCTTGAGAAGGTTACATTAGAGCTGAAAGAAAAACTAAATGAATTAGATGAGAAGTAGAGTTCCGTGTCCCCAGAACTTAAAATATTTAAAACTGAAACATCTGTTACTCTGAGATTTGATTTTACGGAGGCGATAGACTCTGTTGTATCTATAGAAATAAAGGCTAGAAGCTTTGAGGTGCAGATACAGGCCTACGGAGTCCAGGAGGATGCTCTTGATGCAGGCTTTCCCCTTTACTCAAATGATGGAACATCATTCTTTTCAAATAATAATTTGTCTAATTTTGAAAATGTCTATTGTCCTCCTACGCCAAAAATATTTTTATTTTCATATTTGCAGACTGCCTTTATAAAGGTTTGCACTGAAAGCTCGCGAGGTATTCAAATGCTAGAATCGAATCCCTGCTTGCTTTGGCTTATGCTTGATTATTCAATTAAATACTCCCTAGATAGAGTACAGTTGCATTCTTGGCTAGGAATGAAGCGAAAAAAGATTATAAATAAAATAGTTGGGATGAATTTTGATGGAGATGAAAAATTTTTAACTAAAATAGATCCGCTTACAGGTGAATCAAACGAACTCAACCTGATTATGAGAATGGTTACAAATCCTCAGATTGTTTCTGCGTACGCACATTGGTCCAGAATACCGATACAAGTATTATATGTTGCAGAAAGATATCCTGCTTTGCATGGTGCGCAATACTTGCTAGATTGGTGTTCGAGTAATTACGACAGAATGTCTAGTTACCTGCCAGGTTCCTCAGCATTAAATAAATTGACTGAAGACACTATTAGAGTGGGGAAAGAATTAAATATTAAAAACTCTCGAAGCCTGGTAGTCGCATGCCAAACAGTAGATCAACTTAATAAACTGCATGATAGTTGGGTTGAATCTTTGAATAATAGTCGTAGGTATTACGATCCCGATATTGAATTTGATCGCCCTGATATCCAACAATGCGAAGGAGTAAAATGGATTTCATCGGCAAACTCACTTGTGTCTGAAGGCGTAGTAATGGGGCATTGCATTGCGACTTATGTTGATAAAGCACGATTAGGAAAATCTATTATATATTCAGTTTTTTATCCTGAGAGGGCTACTCTAGAGATTACTAATAGAAATGGAGTTTTCAATATTGTCGAAATTAAAAAAGAGAAGAATAAGGAAGTTAGTGAAGAAACAGTGAATTATGTGAGGGACTGGCTGAATCAGGAAAATAAAAAAAGACGATCTTTTTTCACAAAGAGCTAACAAGGCCAAGCACGTAATACCCAATGCATAAATCGCATTGGGCAGGACCTCGCTAGCGCTCGGCCTGTGTTGGCAGCGTTAGCACTCAAAACCCACGCATTGACGAGGTGTGATCCAATGGATTACACTTGTATCCATGCAGACAATTGTTGAACTCCCAGAATTCCAGAAACGAGCCGATGGCTTGCTCAAACCTGATGAAAAGGTAAGTATTATCAAATACTTAGCTTCTCACCCTCAATCCGGTGATCTTATGCAGGGAACAGGCGGAATCAGGAAGCTTCGATGGTCTGCTCAGGGAAGAGGGAAAAGCGGTGGAGTCAGGGTGATTTATTATTATCACAATGGAGCGGTTCCTCTCTTTCTATTATCGGTTTTTGGTAAGGGCGAAAAGGCTAATATCAGCAAAGCCGAACGCAATGGGCTTGCTAAATTAACTCAACTATTACTCAAACATTATGGTGGTTCAAATGACTAGTGCTTTCTCAAGTATTAAACAGGGCCTATCCGAAGCAATTGAATTTTCTGAGGGTAAAGTTAAAAAGGCAATCGTTCACGAGTTCGGCCCAGTGGATGTAAAAAAAATTAGGGCAAAGGTAGGTATGTCTCAAAATGAATTCGCATCTGCGTTTGGCATCAGTGTGAGTACGCTCCGTCACTGGGAGCGAGGTGATCGTACTCCTCACGGGCCTGCATTGGTTTTGCTAAATGTTGTCGCCAAAGAGCCTGGTGTTGTTCTTCGTGCTTTGGCATCGTAAAAAGTGCTAACAAGTAAAGCAAGCCGACGCATAAATGCGCGGCTTTTTTAGGCGTTAGGTTTCAATCATGATTATGAGCAAAGAGCCAGATTCATGGCAGGATCTCCAAAATCAGGTCGCACTAGTGCTTGAGCAGTGTGGCTTTAATGTAGAATTAGAAAAAAGATTGAAACCGTACGTGGTGACGTAGAACTAGATGTCTATGCAGAAGAGGTAATAAAAGGAAGAAAATATTCTATCGCCGTAGAGTGTAAAAACTGGAGCAATAATATTCCGCAGCATGTAGTCCACAGCTTCAGAACAGTAGTTTCTGATCTAGGGGTTAATGCTGGCTATATCGTTGCCAAAACTGGCTTTCAGTCTGAGGCCTTCGGTAGTTTTCAACCCAGTTGTCCAAAATACTGCGTTTAAGCAGCACATTTATTCCGTTCAATCTCCTGCAGTTTTGCAGGATTGAGTGATACCGCTCCTGCAACGTTGCAGTTTCGGGT